>JAWOCF010000029.1:0-3354 GCA_046483935.1 Bacteroidales bacterium
CAACTCAATGACCGGCATCAGTTCTTTGACCACCTGGTTCCCCTGGAGCATCCCCGGTATATCATGCAATACAAGTCGAAAGAAAAGCCCGGATACCTTGAAAAGTATATCCGGGCCCTGACCACGCTTCCTGCAGCAGGCAGGATTCATTAATACAGTTATTGCAGCATGGCGGCAATCTGATCTACAGCAATGGTATTGGCCATTTCCATAATTTTCTTTTCGTCATTAATTCCTTCAAAATTGATAGACAACAAGGATGCTCCGAAAGGCACCTGGAGATCCCAGGTTACTATGCCGGTTTCGTCTTCCTGCTTCTGGAGCAATCCACGGTATCCGGCCAGACGGATGCGTTTATTATCGGGGTCACTGCCAATCATAGGTAAAGCCAGAATGGCATTAAGCCCGGCCAACATCGGGGAGTCGGCCATGACCTGCAGAGTGGCAGAGGTATTTTCATCAGAGCGGTACGTTCTGCTTACATAGAGCCCTGCAAACCCGATGGCTGCCGAGCCCACCGTTTCATCCTCGTCGGTATAAGGCATCTCACCCATCTGTGCGGGCAGCAATTTAAGGATCTCTTCTGCCAGGGCCAGGTCTACCTGGTTCATGGCTTGCTGGAGGGCATAGCGTGCCTCTTCAAGATTTCCGGCACTGTATGCCGCTTTGGCCTGATTCAGGGAAGCCTCCACCTGCTGAGCCCGGAGCACGGCGACTGGGAAGATCAGGATCCCTATCAATATAGTCAATATCAGTTTTTTCATTGTTCACCAAGTTTTTGCTTTATAACATTCAGGTCAATCTGGTTGGCTGCGGCCATAAACGATTCTTCTGTTTCAAAGTTCACGCCCTTGAGCACCAGCAGTGAGGTCTGCCCAAAAGGAGCAGTGAGGCTGTAGCCCGAATACTCATCATACTCAATGACGGCACGATGTTCCTGATACCTGATTTGCTTCTGATCGGGATTTTCAGTGCTCTGCCTGAACATATCGCCGGCAGTCATCATATGGGCAATCCCCAGGATTGCCGCATCATTACCTACCGATACGACAAACTCCATGTCGTCATCTCCGGCATAAGTACGTTCAATCAGCATGCCGGCAAACCCCATTCCGCTGCTGGTAACCTGATCATTGTCGCTCATCGCTGCAAGGCCCTGGACCTTTTCGGGCAACGATTTCAATACATTCTGCCCCATCTCCAGTTCAATGCCCCAGATGGCTTCGCGCAGTGAAATCTTGCTGGACTTGTAGTCGTGGGAAGCAAACATGGCAGCAGCCTCGTCGATTGACAGATCCACATCGGGAACATTCTGACTGAGTCCTCCTCCTTTGCGGTTGCGGGTGTTGCTTTTATTGGCCGCAGCCTCCTCTTCGGCTTTTTTCTTTTCCTTTTCTTCTTCGCCGAAAATCTCTTCCACAGCCTTTTTTTCAGCTTCCTGCTTCAGGCGCCTTAATAGTCTTCCCTGGGCCTCCAGGGTGCCGGTGCCCATGATCAGAAAAGCCATCGATAGCCCGACAAGAATTATGAACCTTTTCATAAAGCAATAAGTTTTTAGGATTGAATAACAAATTTATAACATTTAAATAACCAATACACAAAAAACAAAATTTTCTTTCTGCAAAAGGTCACTTTTTTTGTAACGCAAACGCATTCTGACCATTCCCGGGAATTGCATTGAGAATTTGCTTTCCATCAATTTTTCAGGCCAACAGCGATTTCTTTTGTTTTTCTAAAACAAAAGAGAGATATTGCAGCAACAAATATAAATACCTGAAACCATGACCCACCCATTGATTAAGGCCGCCATTGCCTACGATTTTGATGGCACCCTGGCCCCCGGCAACATGCAGGAACATTCTTTTATCCCCAAGCTGGGCATCAGTAAGGAAGATTTCTGGCAGGAGGCCAACATGATTGCCAAGGAAAACGACATGGATGAGATCCTGGCATACATGCAGCTGATGTTGCACAAATCAAAAGAAAAGAAAATCCCCATCCACCGCAATGACATTACCAACTATGGGAAAGACATCAGGTTCTTTCCCGGGGTTGAGGATTACTTCACCCGTATTAATGAATATGCCCGCCAACAGGGCCTCGAACTGGAACATCATATCATCTCCTCGGGACTGCGGGAGTTTGTGGCAGGCACTGCCATTGCACACCACTTTAAAAACATCTTCGCCTCAGGGTTCAAATACGATCAGCAGGGGGTGGCCGAATGGGCTGCCCTGGCCATCAACTACACCAATAAAACCCAGTACCTGTTCAGAATCAACAAGGGAATTAACAATGCTTATGACAACACCCTGATTAACAAGTTTGTTCCTGAAGACCAGCGTCCGGTACCCTTTTCACGGATGATCTATATTGGCGACGGCGAAACAGATGTTCCTGCCATGAAAATGGTGAAATACCAGGGAGGAGCTACTGTGGCCGTTTACAATCCTGATGCCGGATCCACAGGCAAGAGGCTCTCCCCAAAGCAGTTGTGCCAGGAATTGATTGCCCATCGCCGGGTGGATTATGTTTCGCCGGCCGATTATACTGAAGGCAGCCATCTGGATCGCATCATCAAATTGCTCATCGACAGGATAAGCGTCAATGAAGCCCTGAAAGCTGAAAATGAGCTGACAGACAATAAATAACAGCAGGAATTGGCAGGAAAAAGAAAGGAATCACTTTCAAACAAAGAGTCAGCCGATTTACCCATTTATAAGGGGTCGGCCACCTGCAGCACATAATTGCTGATTACATCCAGCGATCTGGCAGTCTGCCAGCCATCGAAGCCGGTAATCTGATTGTAAGTGATGAGCTCAGGATAGGCTGCCTGGTAACGGGAAGCTAACGGATGATAAGACCAGTGCCACTTTTCCTCGTCATATCCTCCCGCGCGGCCCTCACCATGGGCAGTATAGGGCTGAAAGAACCCATACCTGCGGGCATGTCTGTGAAGCCATTCGTAAATCTTCTTCCCCTCCCCTGCAAGGAAATAATCGTTCTGCAGGCTGTTGAGGTCAACATCGGTGCCCCAGTGGTGTCGTGAGGTGCCGGGCATGGCACTGAAACGCAATATCTCCCGGGCCCGTTCAACGGGATCGGTTATATCATTGGCACGCACATTGCCTTGCAGTATGGTTGAGCCGTTCCACTTGTTATTCCAGATGCGTTTCTGATGATCGAAGGTGCGCATGGCCGACAGGATGGTCAGATTAATGCCCTCCTTATGGGCTGCCTGGTGCATTTCAACAAAAGCCCGGTAAGCCTGTTGTTGCATATAAATACCGCTGCGGTTGGCGTACCGGGGCTCAATAACTACAAACTGGTCATCAGTGGCAGGGTCGATTTTAC
>JAWOCF010000208.1:0-3306 GCA_046483935.1 Bacteroidales bacterium
CACCCGGATGGTGTAAGGATTGTCTTCACCCTCGGGCAGCACCTGCTTGAGGGCACGCAGGGCCAGGTTACCATGGCCTATTTCACGACGGCTGGTAAAACGCGCCATCTTTACTTCTCCGGTACAGAAGGGCGGGAAGTTGTAGTGCAGCATGAATTTGCTTTTACCTTCTACCACGGCGCCATCCAGAATTTGTTCATCCATCTTGGTGCCCAGGGTCACGGTAGTGAGCGACTGGGTTTCCCCACGGGTGAAGATGGCTGATCCATGAGCCGAGGGCAGATAATCTACCTCCGACCAGATGGGCCTGATTTCATCAGGCTGACGGCCGTCCAGACGTACCTTTTCGTCCAGGATCATTTTGCGGATGGCTTCTTTTTGTACCTTCCCAAAATACTCCTTGATCAGGCCGGCATTTTCCTGAAGCTCTTCTTCCGAAAATCCTGCCATAAATTCCTCGCGCAAAACCTCGAAGGCTTCACGGCGTTCTGCCTTGGGCAGGGCCTGGCGGGCAATATCATATAACTTCTGAGCGTAGTTGTTCTGAATTTCGGCCAAAAGATCCGGATCTTCTGCCTTGGGTGGATATTCGCGCTTGGGATTGGCTTTATCAACCATGGAGCTCAGTTCAAGCTGTGCCTGACACTGAACTTTGATGGCCTGATGGGCCACCTTGATGGCTTCCAGCATTTCGGGCTCCGACACCTCTTTCATCTCACCTTCTACCATCACCACATTGTCGAGGGTTCCGGCTACCATGATGGAAATATCGGCCATCTCAAGTTCTGTCATGGTGGGGTTCACCACAAAGGACCCATTCACCCGGGCCACGCGGGCTTCGGAGATCGGGCCATTAAAGGGGATATCAGAAACGGCCAGCGCTGCTGAAGCAGCCAGACCTGCATATGCATCGGGCATCACATCTTTTTCTGCCGAGATCAGCGAAATCATCACCTGCGTTTCTGCACGGTAATGATCCGGAAACATAGGCCTGAGGGCACGGTCTACCAGCCGCGAAATCAATATTTCATATTCTGAGGGGCGGGCTTCTCTTTTAAAAAATCCACCGGGAAATCGCCCGGCTGCTGCATATTTTTCCTGGTAATCGACCGATAGCGGAAGAAAATCTTTTCCTTCATCTACCTCTTTTCTGGCAACCACGGTGGCCAGCAACATGGTTTGTCCTACACGGAGCACTACGGCGCCATCGGCCTGTTTGGCCAGTTTTCCTGTTTCAAGGGTAATGATCTTTCCATTACCCAGATCAATGGTCTCTGTAACTGCTTTTTGTAATTTCGACATCTTTTCTTTCTTCTTGGTTTCTAAATGTTATTGCTCATTGCAATACTTCTTAAACGAAAATATTCCGTTTAGGTTTATTCTGACAGTCATTTTTCAGGGTTCTTTATCCCCCCGAAAAGGTGTTTTTGTAAACGGATAGTAAAATTAATATAATAAGTCGGTTTTATTCGAAATTAATCGCCGAAAATCTTCCGGGGGATGAATAGGGACCTATAAAAAAACAGGCAACTTTCGGAAAAAATTGCCTGTTTTTTGTTGAAGGGATGCGCTTACTTTCTTAGGTTCAGCTCTTTAATGATTTCTCTGTAGCGGTTAATCTCTGTGGCTTTCAGATAATCAAGCTGTTTTCTTCTTTTGGCCACCAGGGCAATCAGGGCGCGCTGAGTGCCTTTGTCTTTTTTGTTCCTTTTCAGGTGCTCCGTTAAATGCTTGACACGGTGGGTGAAAAGGGCAATCTGGCTCTCGGCAGCACCAGTGTTGGTATCCTGACCGCCAAACTGACGGAAAATATCCTTTTTAATATCTGAAGTTAAATACATGGTAATGAATCGTTTGTTATCCTTCGGTTTTTATTCCTTTTCTGTGTTTTTTTCGGAATGCAAAAATAAGACATTATTTTAAACGAAGCAAATGTTTTACATGAAATTGCTGATTATTTTCCAGGAAGCCTATCAGGAACAAGTATCAGGGGTTGAAGAACAGGAAAGTATCATTTCCATTTCCATCATGATCTTGCGAAACTGGTGATAGGTTTTCCCTAGTTTTCCCCAGATAACCCTTACCAGTTCTTCTACGGGCTGATTTTGTGGGTCGGATTCGAGTTTTTCAAGCAACAACACAAACCGTTTAAAGGCATTGTAATACAGATTTTCTATATCATTGAGGGCAGCCGTGGCATCTCTGGTGCTTTTACTTTGTGCTTCCGGGGAATGATCCCGGCGCAACAAGGCTAATTTTAACACCTTGCAGTCAAATTTGATACTGGCCGCCAGTAATATCAGGTTGCGGCTTTCGCTCTGTACCATTTCATGAATCCCGGGCTGGCAATCAATGCGGTTGATTTTTTCGTCCATCTCGGCACCTATTATGGTAAGTTCAAACTGAAGATCAAACAATTTTTGAATCAGGACTTCCATGAGTGAGTGGTATTATGTTATCTGTTTTTTCAGCATCAATAATGGGGCCATTTCTTTGTTGTTGATCCACAAAAACTGTTAAGGGATTGTGTTTTTTAGTTTTGTCCCTGTTTTTTCCAGTACACCTTTTGCGGATCCCATTTATCCTTGGGTTTGCTTTCCTTCAGGGGATGCCCGATAGGAATCAGACTCAGGGGAACCATATGCGGGGGTAGCTCCAGAACCTGGCTGACCACCCTGATGCGCTCCTGGTAGGGAAACACTCCTGTCCATACCGCCCCCAGGCCCTGTGCGTGGGCTGCAAGAAGCAGGTTCTGGGTGGCTGCCGAGCAGTCCATGATCCAGTTGGCACGTTGCTCATCCGTAGGGTTCCCGCTGGTCGTATCGCCGCATACCACGATAGCCAGGGGGGCATGCCCCACCATGCCTGCCGTGGGCAGTTGTTCCGAAAGCGCCTTCAGGAGATCCTGATCTTCAATGACAAAAAAACGCCAGGGTTGCACGTTGCGTGATGAAGGTGCTGCCATGGCTGCCTGTAACAGGATTTCAATTTCTTGTTTCTCAATTTTCTCTGTAGTAAACTCCCTGATACTGGTGCGGTTGTGGATGACTGAAAGCATGTCGGAATGATTCTGGCCCATAGCCTGGGTGGTTAACACAAACATGAATGCGGCAACAAAAATCTTCATTTTTATGATTTTCTTTTAAACCTGAAATCAATGGGGGTAAAAATAACAAATAATTCTATAAATAAACAAACAGATAAAGTTTATTTATGAATTATTTATTAACACAGTATCAACAACTGCTTCAGCGTCCTTATTCCAGGCCCGGCTTGTTAATCTGTTTAGCGGGTAAAAACCTGCTG
>JAWOCF010000004.1:0-3689 GCA_046483935.1 Bacteroidales bacterium
AGAAGAACCTGGACACACTGCGCAAGGGCACCACTCTGGAGCAGATCCGCGAGGCGGTGTCCATGACGTCCGAGGCGGGGATCGAGGCCTACGGCACCTTCATGTTTGCCATTTTTGGTTTATTTAGGCTGCAAAATTAAATTATTTTTACTTGTTACAAGTACTTTTCAGGTTTTTTTTGGCAGGGGAACACCCCCGGCAGGGCTTTTATATTTTCATGAAACGCATTGGGGGGTTTTATTTTATATTTTTGCATAACATATGGGCCAACCCGGCCGTTATTTATCGTATATCTTTTAAAGGATCATGGTACGACTTTTCCGCTTTCTGTTGACTGCCTTTTTCCTGGGGGTCATTGCTTCCGGCTTTTTCTCCTGCCGTGAAGAAGGCTTTGACACCGATCCGGGAGTTCGCTTGTCTTTCTCGGCCGACTCGGTGCTTTTTGATACTGTCTTTACCTCCCTGGGATCTTCTACCCGTGCCCTGAAGGTATACAACGACCACCACCGCAGAATCAGCATCTCCTCCATTTCCCTGGCCGGGGGGGGCAGCTCTTATTTCCGCCTCAATGTGGATGGCAGCCCCGCAACGGTATTGCGCGATGTGGAGGTGGGTGCCAACGACAGCCTCTTTATTTTTGTGGAAGTGACCGTCGATCCTGTCAATCAGGACCTTCCCCTGGTGATTACCGACAGCATTGTCTTCAATACCAATAACAATATTCAGGACGTGAAACTGGTGGCCTGGGGACAGGATGCCCATTTTATTCATCCCAATTACACTGACGACAACGGCCTCTCGTATCACCTGATTCAGGAGAATGCCACCTGGACCAGCCAGCGGCCCTATGTGGTATATGGGCTGGCGGTAGTGGATTCCGCCAAGGTGCTGACCGTGCAGGAGGGAGCCCGCATTCATTTTCATAACAATGCCAGCCTGATCATATATAAAGCTTCAACTCTGAAAGTCATGGGCAGCCAGGAGCTCCCGGTAGTATTTCAGGGCGACCGCCTGGAGCCCTTTTATGAGGAACAACCCGGACAGTGGGGCCGCATCTGGTTGTATCCTACCAGCAAAGACCATGAAATCCATCATGCCATCATTAAAAACGGCACCGTGGGCCTGCAGGTCGATACCATTGGCAGCACCATCCGTCCCACCCTGGAAATCAGCAACACCGTGATCCGTAACATGAGCCTGGCAGGCATTGTGGCACAGGGAAGTAATATCGAAGCCACCAATACCGTAATAGCCAACTGCGGGGAGCAAGCCCTGCTGCTTGCCCTGGGAGGTAGCTACGACTTCAGGCATTGCACCTTTGCCAACTATTTTAATCTGGAGCTGCGACAAACGCCCTCAGTGTTGTTGAACAACTATTACGTGGATACTGCTGATGTGGTGCATCACCGTGCGTTTGAACATATTTATTTCGGAAACACCATTATATATGGCAGCCTTCAGGAAGAATTGCTGTTCGACTTCCTGCCGGGTACCAGCCCCGAATATCTCTTCGATCATTCATTGTTGCGAACCCAAAAGGATGTTTCAACGCCTTCCTTTATCAATGTGATACGAAACCAGAATCCGGAGTTTAACAACATTGGCATGCACGACTTTCGCCTTACTGAAAACTCTCCGGCCATCGGTGCTGCCAATCCGGAGGTGGCCCTGCAAATCCCCTTCGACATCCTGGGCAACGAGCGGTCCTCAAGGCATGATATCGGGGCCTATCAGTATTATGAGATAGAAGAAGAGGATTAGCAGATTAGCAGATTTGCAGATTAGCAGATTGTAGAGACGCGATTCATCGCGTCTGCGGGGGCATTAAATGCAGATTAGCAGATAAAAAAGAACTGAGAGGGAGAAATGGAGAGGGGGAGACTTGGAGAAGGGGAGACCTGGAGACCTAATGTTCCTAATGTCCCTGTAGTCCCTATAGTCCCTGTAGTCCCTCTTGTCCCTGAAAAGCTTGTCGAAGGGTCAGGCACCATGCTTTGTGCGATCCACCTTGTTGGATAATACCTCTTTCATTTTCTGGCCGATCATGGCGGGCGAGTCAACATAATGTACTCCGCATTGGGTGAGGATTTCCTTTTTTGCCTCGGCGGTGTCATCCTTGCCACCGATGATGGCTCCGGCATGGCCCATGGTACGTCCTTTGGGTGCTGTGGCCCCTGCAATGAAACTCACCACTGGCTTGGTGCCAAAGTCGCGGATGTAATAAGCAGCTTCGGCTTCCATTTGCCCGCCAATTTCACCGATCATGATAATGCCTTCGGTCTGTGGGTCATTCATCAGCAATTCAACAGCCTCCTTCATGGTGGTGCCGGGGATGGGGTCTCCCCCGATGCCGATACAGGTCGACTGCCCCATGCCTGCCTTGGTCACCTGGTCGACGGCTTCGTAGGTAAGGGTGCCCGAGCGTGACACGATGCCGATGTTGCCGGGGTTGTGGATGAACCCAGGCATAATGCCCACCTTGCATTCACCGGGAGTGATTACCCCCGGGCAGTTGGGCCCGATGAGCCGTACCGGACGCTTGCTGATATATTCTTTTACCTGAATCATGTCCTGCACCGGAATGCCTTCGGTGATGCATACGATCACCCCGATGCCTGCATCGGCAGCCTCCATGATGGCATCACCTGCGAAGGCCGGGGGTACAAAGATCAGGCTCACATTGGCTCCTGCCTCTTTTACTGCATCCTGCACACTGTTGAATACCGGGCGCGACAAATGCTGCTGGCCTCCCTTGCCAGGGGTAACGCCCCCCACCACATTGGTGCCGTATTCTATCATCTGTCCGGCATGAAAAGTACCTTCACTGCCAGTAAATCCCTGCACGATTACTTTCGAATCTTTGTTGATAAGCACGCTCATGATCTGAAATTTTATGTTGATCGTTTTACGAATATTCCTGAAGGCATAAAATTACGGTTTTCTGCTTGATTGAAGGAAAATTTTTCTGCGTGAATTCCTGAGCCCTCATGATGAAGAATTTTAGGGTGCCAGGAGTGATGAGGGATTGTATTTTATATGTAACGCAAGTTTTTACATATAAAAAGATAAAAATTTCATCCAATAATTAATATTTTTGTACTTTAGACCATAAAAATGAGCCAGCAGGAAAGCCGGAAATGATGTTTTCCGGCATTTTTGTCCCGGCAAATCAGCCATCATCAGGGGAGGATGATCATTGTATTAGTCAGCGACAGCATTATAAAGAGCCGGAACAGCAGGTGGGATATTATTGAGCTGAATGGAATGCTTTCATTAAAGAATGTTTAATTTTGCATGCACCCGTAAAAAACACCACACCTATGAATCACTTCCAGAACGAAGATACCATCTGCGCCCCTGCCACCGCCCCGGGCATTGCCGCCATTTCAGTGATTCGCCTCTCGGGCAGCAAGTCGGAGGGCATCATGTCACAGCTGTTTGTGCCTTCAGGCAAAAAGAGAGACTTTAAAGAGCTGGCCACCCACCATGTTACCCTGGGAAACATCATGGAGGAGGGTGATCCGGTGGATGAGGTGCTGGTCACCCGCTTTCAGGCGCCCCACACATATACCGGCGAAGACCTGGTTCTATAACTCCAAGACGCGGATCCATAAGACCCATAGCTATTGGAAAACCATCATCATCATAAGTATCAGCAGTAATAATTTTGGTCGCACTCATCTTTCGGA
>JAWOCF010000044.1:0-23745 GCA_046483935.1 Bacteroidales bacterium
GTTGCTGTAAGAAGAAGCATCAGCAAGAAAATGCGTACGCGTTTTTTCATGGCAGAGGTTGAGGTGTATGTTTGGTAAACAAAAACTGGTGCAATTGATAGGTGCGGTTACAAATTTACATTTTTTCCGGTATGTCTGACAATGATTTATTAAGATTATCAGCATGTTGTATCTGTCATGCTGGTATTTCATGTATCTTTAGGAAATAATCAATAAAAATGATCCTTTCTCAGACATACCAACTGCTTGAATCCCGGCAACCGGGACTTACAGATCACCTGCACATTGCCGACGTACGAATAGGGGTTCACCTGACAGCTATCCTGCTGTCGGATGGAAGCATGGGGATCGCCTCCACAGGAATGGAAAGCAGAACGCCCGGTAAGAAGATCAATCGTTATTTCGGAGACCTGTCGCCCGGTAAAATAACTGGTTGCAGGGTCTCGGAGTTATTTGAAAAAGAAGTGGAGCATCAGGCCCTGTCTTGTCTGCGACTTGCGGCACTGAATGCCATCTCCTCAACCTTGATTTCAAGAGGGGGCTATAAAGTTATCGAGAATAAAGATCCCATCGAGCTGATAGACCTTTCCGGAAAAAAGACCATCACCCTGGTGGGGGCCTTTCAGAGTTATATCCGCAAGATCATGCCAACCAGCAACAAGTTGCAGGTACTTGAATTGAATCAAGAGGCACTGACTGGCGATCAACAGGCTTTTTACATCCCTGCCGCCCAATACCGGGAAGCTCTTTCTGTTTCAGATGTGGTAATCATCACAGGATACACCCTGGTGAATGGCACCATGGACAATCTGCTGGAAGCAGTGGCTGAAGATACCGTAGTGGTGGTAGTAGGCCCTTCGGGAAACCTTCTGCCGGATGTGTTGTTTGCAAATAAGGTCAGCATCATAGGAGCCACCCGCATAACCCATCAACAGGAATTGTTCAGGGTTGTGGAACAGGGAGGCTCAGGCTTTCACCTGTTTGAATATTGTGCACAAAAGATATGTATTATCAACAACCATCAGCAACATCAGGTGGCCGGCTGAAAAGAAACCTGCTTACTGGTATTACTCTACCGTAACAGATTTTGCCAGATTACGGGGCTGGTCGACATTACAGCCTCTGAGAACAGCAATGTGATAAGCCAGCAACTGCAAAGGAATGGTAGCTACCAGGGGGATAAAGATCTCATCGGTATCGGGAATCTCTATCACATAGTCGGCCATGCCTTTTACCGCGGTATCTCCTTCGGTAACAATGGCGATAATGACCCCTTTGCGGGCTTTCACTTCCTGGATCGCGCTGATCACCTTATCGTAGGTGCCTTTACGGGTAGCAATCACCACCACTGGCATATCCTCATCGATCAAGGCAATCGGGCCATGTTTCATTTCGGCAGCAGGGTAACCTTCGGCATGAATGTAAGAAATCTCCTTGAGTTTCAGAGCACCTTCAAGGGCAACCGGAAAGTTACTGCCGCGGCCCAGGTACAGGAAGTTGCGTACATCTTTAAAATGATGGGCAATTTCAAGGATCTGCTCATTCACCTGAAGCACCTTCTCCACCTTGCCGGGAATGGCATCCATTTCTGTGAGCAGCTCAAAATACCGGTTTTTCGAAATGGTTCCTTTCTTATGGGCAATGGTGATGGCCATCAGCGAAAGCACCGTGATCTGGGCGGTGAAAGCTTTGGTAGAAGCCACCCCGATTTCAGGGCCGGCATGGGTATAGGAGCCTGCGTGGGTGATCCGCGCGATAGACGAGCCGACCACATTACAGATTCCGATTATGGTAGCCCCTTTGGCACGCGCCATCTCAGCTGCTGCCAGGGTATCGGCCGTTTCGCCCGATTGGCTGATGCTGATTACAATGTCATTTTCATTGATAATCGGGTTGCGGTAACGGAACTCCGAAGCATATTCCACTTCCACAGGAATGCGGGCCAGGTCTTCAAACATATATTCACCCACCAGACCTGCATGCCATGAAGTACCGCAGGCAACAATGATGATGCGGTGGGCATTGATAAACTTTTGTTCGTAATCAATAATCCCGCCAAGGGAAACCACCCCTTTGCTCAGGTTGAGCCTGCCGCGCATACTGTCGCGGATGCTGCGGGGTTGCTCGTAGATTTCCTTCAGCATAAAATGCGGAAAGCCACTTTTTTCAATGGCCGTAAGCTGCATTTGCAATTGCTGAATGTAAGGAGTCTTCTCAATATTTTTTATGGTCTTGATCTTGAGCTTGCCATTACGGGGAATGACAGCCATTTCCTCATCATCCAGATAAACAACGTTTTTGGTATACTCAACAATGGGAGTAGCATCACTGGCAATAAAATACTCATCTTCACCGATTCCGATTACCAGGGGGCTGCCTTTTTTGGCTGCCACCAGAAAATCAGGATGATCCTGTGCCACCACCACGATGGCATAAGCCCCCACCACCTGGTTCAAAGCGATTCGAACGGCCTCAACAAGGTCAACCTGCTCATTGACCTGAATATCTTCGATCAAATGAATCAGTACCTCTGTGTCGGTCTGGCTTTCGAATATATAGCCCCGGTTCATTAACTCTTCGCGAAGGGTTCCATAGTTTTCGATGATGCCATTATGTATAATGGCAAGTTTCTTGGTTGGTGAAAAATGAGGATGAGCATTTACCTGGTTGGGTTCGCCGTGGGTAGCCCAACGGGTGTGAGCAATCCCTATGCTGCCGGAAACATCCTGATCTTTGACCATTTCGTCAAGATCAGCTACTTTTCCATAAGTCTTATAAAGTTTAAGATCACCGTCAAGTAAAGCAACCCCCGCGCTGTCATACCCTCTGTACTCCAGCCGATAAAGCCCTTTAATCAATACAGGATAGGCTTCCCGGGGTCCAATATAACCTACTATACCACACATTCTATAATTATTTATTTATTCAAATACACTATATATTAATTCAAGCCTTAAAGGATCTTCATCTCTGCCAGGCCCGTGAAGCACAACCCTTTGGGCATTCTCGGCAGCACCGCCAATCACCAGACTAAGGCCGTTATTGCTGATATTTCCATTCAAAACCTGCTGCAGGTAATGAGTTATATTAAAGGAATAATAATTATTTTCTTCATCATAAGTCCCGCCAAAATATTCATCGCCAATCTGCAGGTCGGTAAGAAATTCCATCTGCCCCTGATCATCATAGCTGAAAAGCAGCAATCGATTGGCAGCAGGATACATCTCCTCCACCATGTCTTGCTGAACCGGGATGATCAACCTGGCCTGGTTAATGGCAATATCAGCGGTCTGGCTGAGTTCTTCCAGGAATGGCAGTTTAATATTGGCTTTTAAGCTCCCCAGCGATTGCAAAAACAGCAGGCTGTCGCCCAGCTCTCTTTGCTGATCTAGCACTTGCTGCTGGATCAGGGGATGTGCATTTTCATAGCCATAGGTCTCAACATAGGTTACCCGGTTGGTAAACTCTGAAATGTTGAAGTTCTGCAGGCGACTCACGGTATCGCCTTCATTACGGTAATAAAGCTGTAAGCGGGTAAAAGCAGAAAACATGTTCAGGTTAAAAATGGCACCTCCTTCCTGAAAGTCATCATCAACAGCAACATATAAGCCTTTGAAATAATCAAGGAAGCTGGGAATGTTTTCGAAATACGTGGTGCCGTTGGCATCCAGTATTTTTTGCCCGAACTCCATAGATAGGGGAATCACAAAATGAGGTGCATAGTCCACGGTATCGATCAACACCGTATCCTGAGGGGCTGGTTTAAGATTCAGCATCCCGATTTCCTGGGGGTAATAGTCAACAAAGACATTTGAATACAGGGTATCGGCATCTGGCAGGTTCTCACTCAATTCATAGACCCTGAGGGTTTGATGGGTGCTGAGGTCACCGGAATATCTTCCGGTATATCCAAAAGACAGCCTGACAGAATCCAGCACAGGCTCCTCTCCCAGGGAGAAGTCATTTTCAGGCAACCGGAACTCAGTAAAAACGGTTGCACGTATTTTTCCAAACACAGGGTCATGCATCAACCCCAGAAGATTCTGCGCCCCCAGGTTCGTGGGAATGGAATCATCAGCCAGGGTGTAAGCTTCAATGGTAAGGGTGTCGGTGGTCTTGATACTGGCTTTTTCATCAATCAGATTAAGCCCTACTTCATCGGGTTCAGCACAGCTTTGCCAAGTCAAAAGAAGAGCACCAATGGCAATGATCGGCAACATTGAACTGAAAAAACCCCCGCGCAGGCGGGGGGAAATTAATTTTTTCAAGGTAATTGAATTTTTATGGAACAAAAGCAAAGAGATTGAATCATTTTCAAAAGGCAAATTTAATAGAATTTATCAATCAGAATAAACCGATTCATTCACTAATACCTCGTCATAAAAATTATTATAGGCCTCAATGTAAGTATCCATGGACTGATATTCCAACAGGGGCTTCTTGTTATCCCTCACGTACTGCTCGATTTCAGGGTTTATCGTCTCATCCCCAAAGATGACGCCATCGGAAAAATCAATGGCAGCTTTAGAAACATTAACAAATGTAGGATCATTATATTTCTCGAGGGGTTTCCCGGCCAGATCCTTGGACTTCATTTTGCTGGCCATGTTGGCATTCAGTTGCCCGGGGAAATCATCATTATACACCGAATAAATAACCTTGGTATCTGAGAACATGGGGTTTTCTTTCAATGCCACCTTCAGATACATCGGCATCAGACTGGTAAACCACCCATTGCAATGAACAATATCAGGTGCCCAGCCGAGCTTCTTCGCTGTTTCTATAACGCCCCGTGTGAAGAAAATAGCGCGCTCATCATTATCGGCAAAGTATTTGCCCGTTTTATCGGCAAGAGTAAATTTGCGGCGGAAGAAATCATCATTGTCAATAAAGTAGATCTGCATCCGAGCCGCCTGAATGGAAGCCACCTTAATAATCAGCGGATGGTCGGTATCATTGATGATCAGGTTCATTCCCGAAAGGCGGATCACTTCATGAAGTTGGTTGCGGCGCTCGTTGATGATCCCGAAGCGAGGCATGAAGGTGCGGATTTCTTTTCCTTTCTCCTGAACGCCCTGAGGCAGGTGCCGTCCGATCAATCCCATATGGCTTTCTTTAAGATATGGGGTGATTTCCTGCTGTACAAAAAGAACTTTCGGTTTTTCCATAAGTGTAGTGGATTGTCTGTTAGAAAAATATTATGCAAAAATACGAATTTTTTTGCTATTTTTTGGCTTTTCCTTATAGCTTTGCGGATTTGTTTTCGCGAAAATCACGTGCCATCGACCAAAGAGAAAAAACTCATTGTCAATACCATGCATCCCTTCCATGAATATTTTTCATAAAAAAAAGGAACTGAACCTCTGGGTAGAAGAGGCTAAAAAACAAGGTGACCAGATAGGTTTTGTGCCAACGATGGGGGCACTTCACCAGGGTCATTTGAACCTGGTTGCGGCGGCCCTGGATCAGAATCACAAAGTAGTATGCAGCATATTTGTCAATCCCATTCAGTTCAATAACCCTGAGGATCTGAAGAAGTATCCCCGCACACTGGAACAGGATCTGGCCATGCTGGAATCAGCAGGATGTCATGCCGTTTTTTGCCCCACTGAAGAGGAAATCTACCCCAGCCCTGTGGCACACGAATATGATTTTGGCATCATGGACAAGGTGCTGGAAGGGCAGTTCCGACCGGGTCATTTTAATGGGGTTGCTATTGTGGTAAAAAGACTCTTCGATATTGTGAAGCCCCACCGTGCCTATTTTGGACAGAAAGACTTCCAGCAACTGCAAATCATCCGCCGGCTGGTGGCGATGGAAAAAATACCTGTGGAGGTGGTAGCCTGCCCCACGGCTCGCGAATCCGACGGGCTGGCCATGAGTAGCCGCAACAGGCGGCTTACCCCTGAGCAACGGCTGGAAGCTCCCCGAATCTATCAGATTCTGCTGGAAGCCCGAAAAAGGCATGGCCAACAGCCAGCTGATGAGATCAGTAAATGGGTGGAGCAACAGATTAATCGTTCACCCCTGATGCAGCTCGAATATTTTGCCATTGTGGCTGCCGACACCCTGCTGCCTGCGGCCAATCCTGCGGAAGGCCAGAAAGTAGTGGCCTGTATTGCGGTTCATCTTGATCAGGTACGGCTGATTGATAATCTGTTTTTTAATTAGTACCTTTGCACTTCTTTTAAATATCCTTTATTTCGCGGGAATTCCTGCAAAAGCATCCTTCTCTGATCATGATAATTGAAGTTCTCAAATCAAAAATTCACCGTGCAACGGTAACAGAAGCCAATCTGGATTACATCGGGAGCATCACCATTGATGAGGACCTGATGGACGCAGTGGGCATCATTGAAAATGAAAAGGTTCAGGTGGTCAACATCAATAATGGTGAACGTCTGGAAACCTATGTGATTAAAGGCGACAGAGGCAGCGGCACAGTTTGCATGAATGGGCCTGCTGCACGTAAAGCCCTTAGGGGCGACGTGGTCATTGTTATTTCATATGGCCAGATGGAGTTTGAAAAGGCTAAGAATTTTGTTCCCAAAATTGCCTTCCCCGATGCCAGCAACAGAATCTGAACAACCTCATTTTGAAGAAAAGAATTGAACAATACGCAAAGGTTCTGGTATTCCTGATCCTGGGGATTGTATTATTGTGGCTCATCACCAGGGGTCAGGATCTTGATGTGATCCTGACCGAATTAAAAAATGCCAACTATCTCTGGATTGGGCTGGTAATGATTATTTCATTACTAAGCCATCTGATGCGTGCCAGCCGCTGGAATATCCTGATAAGCACTACCGGCTACACCCCGGGCCTGAAGCAAACATTTATTGCAGTAATGTCCGGATACTTGTCCAATCTGGCCATTCCCCGCCTGGGAGAAATTACCAAATGTGCCGCATTAAGCAAAACCGGAAAAATACCCTTTAACATCCTGATTGGCACCGTGGTCAGCGAACGGGTGGTAGACTTTATCTCCCTGGTGGTCATTCTAATATTTACTATTGGTTTTCAGTTCGGGTTTGTAGAAGGGTTCTTATCTGAATTCTTTTTCCGGCCCCTGTATACATTAGGCGCTCAAAATATTTATCTTCTAATCACCGTCAGTGTGCTACTGGTTGTTTTTATGGTTTCCCTGGCCCTGTTTTTGAGAAAGAAACTTCGCGATCCTGAGTCAGGCAGTTTCTTTTACAGGCTGCGCCATCATATCAAGGGCTTTATGACAGGGGTAAAAACCTTGTGGCAAATGAAGCAAAAATGGGTTTTTTTCTTTCAAACGCTTGCCATCTGGGGGATGTATTACCTGACAGTATATCTTGCTTTTTTTGCCATCAGCGGCACCTCCCATCTAACTCCTATGGCAGGGCTTACCCTGCTGGCTGTGGGCAGCATTGCCATTGTGGCTCCAATGCCCGGAGGGATCGGAGCTTATCATTTTGTCACCATTATCACCCTCACCGAGTTGTATGATATTGTCATCGAACAGGCCACCTCCTATGCTTATATTGCTCATGCCTCACAGATGCTGATCATAATTCTGGCTGGCACAGCCGCCTGGGTGGCTCTTTCACTCTTCGACAAAAAGCAGCCCCTGGAAAAAACCAGTTCACGCAAATATTCTTTTTCTCAGCTGAACAAGTAATCTGGCATACTGTTTGCCTATTATAATCTGATGCCTTTTCTTCCTGGATCAAACTGTCGGGCTGGATCAAACTGTCGGGAAGGTAGTCACCAAAATCTTTCTATAAGGGATTATGCTGCCGGATGAATTCGCAGTTTGAAATTTATATATACCCAAGGGAGCAGGCAGGGAATATATCTTTTATGAAAAAATAACTATTAAATGCGCTCCTTAAATGGTAATTTCGTAAAAACGGCCTTGCCTTTTCTTTTAACGGACGGCATTTAGCTCATAATAGTGGTCATGGAAAACAACACAAAACAAAATACCGGATTAAGGCCCTACATGCCTTTAATCCTGGCTCTGGTGCTGATTGCAGGTATCCTGCTGGGTCTCAATCTTGGTGGTTCTAAAACCAGCCAGACTGAAAACAAATTCTTCTCCATTGGCTTCGACCGCTATGACAAGCTCAATGATGTGATTAATTACGTGTTTGATTCATATGTGGATAGCCTCAACAAAGAAACCCTGACTGAAGAAACCATCGAAAGTATGCTCAGTCATCTGGATCCCCATTCAGCCTACATCCCGGCATCAGAATTCCAGGACATGAATGATCCGCTGCAGGGCAACTTCGATGGGATCGGCATTGAGTTCAACATGATCAATGATACCGTGATTGTTATCAATCCCGTTTCCGGCGGCCCCAGCGAAAAGGCAGGCCTCATGCCCGGCGACCGCATCATTAAGGTAGAAGGTGAAGATATTGCAGGTCAAGGCATTTCGACCACCGATATCGTGGGCAAACTTAAAGGAAATAAAGGCACTGAAGTAAATATTACTGTATTGCGCAGGGATGTGCCTGAACCTATTGAATTCAACCTGATCCGCGATAAAATCCCTTCATTCAGCCTGGATATCGCCTACATGGTAGATCCGGAAACTGGATATATTCGCCTGAACAAGTTTTCAGCCACCACCCATCAGGAGTTTCTTCTGGCCATGGAAACCCTCCGGCAGGAAGGCATGAACAAACTCATTCTGGACTTGCGGGGCAACGGGGGCGGGTATCTGGAGGCTGCCATCAACCTCGCTGACGAATTTATTGACCAGAAAAAACTGATTGTTTACACCCATGGACGCAACAGACCCAAGACCTATGCCTATGCCCGCCGCAACGGGGTGTTTGAATCAGAACCTCTCGTAATCCTGATTGATGAATGGTCTGCTTCTGCTTCTGAGATTGTGGCCGGAGCCGTTCAGGATAACGACCGCGGCCTGATCATCGGGCGCCGCTCTTTTGGTAAGGGATTGGTACAGGAACAGGTGCAGTTGGGTGATGGATCGGCCATGCGCCTTACTGTTGCAAGATATTATACGCCGACCGGCCGTTCCATCCAGAAGCCTTATGAAAATGGTGAGGAAGAATATTACAATGATTTTGTGGAACGTTTCTACAGCGGGGAAATGGAACACCCCGACAGCATCCATTTTAATGATTCCCTGCGGTATGAAACTTCTTCCGGAAGGGTAGTATATGGGGGAGGTGGCATCATGCCCGATATCTTTATCCCTCTGGAGAGAAGGGAAAACACCACTTTCTTTAATCAGGCTTCCAACCGGGGCTTAGTTTATCAGTTTGCTTTTGACTATGCTGATCGCAACCGCGACAAGTTGAAGGATTACGACCATGCCTCCGGGTTTGTGGAGCAATTTCAACTTTCTGCTTCTGTATATAATGAGTTTCTTGACTTTGCGGAAGAAAGCGGCCTGCCCCCGAAGAATCAACCTCAGAGTGAACAACTGATTAAGACTAATTTAAAGGCGTATATCGGCCGGAATGTATTTGGTAGCGAGGCCTTCTTTCCGGTACTCCATGCCCAAGATCAGGCCATGAAAAAAGCCGTTGAGGTGCTTCACAGCGACACCCTTACCACCCTCCTGACGGCACGTCAGACGACGAATTAAAGGCCGATGTCGGCAGCCACCTTTCGCATGGCACCCAGCGAGAGCTCAACAAACTCCTGAAGCTCCAGGCCGGCCTGTTCGCACTCCATGATGGTTTCGCGGTTTACAGAGGCGGCAAAAGCCTTCTCTTTCATCCGCTTGACCACCGATTTTGGCTTTACGCTCTCCACTTTCTTATCAGGATAAACAAGTGCGGTAGCAGTAATCAGACCGGTAATGGTTTCTCCGGCAGCCAGGGCATGCTGAAATTTTGTGGTGCGTGGTTGCTGATGATCAGCCCCCTCGTTGTGCAGCATAATGGCCTCAATGACATCGGCCTCAAAACCCTTTTCCTTCAGTATGCGTGCCGTTTCCATTCCATGACTCTTCATGTCGCCATCGGTCACTTCTACATCCAGATCGTGCAACAACCCGGCAATTGCCCATTTATCAGCATCTTCATTCAAACGTTCGGCAAGAGCCCTCATCACAGCCTCCGAAGCCAGGCAATGGGCAATCATCTTTTCATTCTTAACATATTGTTTGAGTAGTGCAATTGCTTCTTCTCTTTGCATCGTTTTTTTGTGGCAAATTTAATGATAAAGTCCGAAAGGCAGCTCAACATCGATGTGAACAGCAGATGAAGTTACTTCATGGTTTTAATCACTTCCCCGAAAGATTTCACTGGTAACTGACAAGCACCTTGGTGGCAAAGAAAAAATAAAGTCTCCTCTTTGCTGAAACGTCCCTGAAGGATGGGGATCTGTTCACGGGGACCATTTGCAGGAGCCAGCAATACCGAAGGCATATACCTGCCGAGGATCTCAGGCAACACTTCTGGTGTTGCCGGTCCACTAATGGCTAAGGTATAAAAGGGGTAGGTCTGATGTAATAACAAATTGCCCCAGTTGCAATGACTACTGCTATATCTTATCATATTTTTCTTCATGTCGTGCAACATGGTGGAGGCTCTTTCAATCCAGGTATGGTTCTCAAAATACTGTCCCAGGAAAAACAAGTTAATAGCCATCATGCTATTGGAGGAAGGCATAACATTATCATGAAACTCGTAAAAAGGAGCCGCCAGAGATTCTCCCTCCCGGGAGCTGAAAGAAAATAAGCTGGAGTCAACTGATCCGAAATGCTCCACTACCTGTTCTGTCAACTGCCGGGCTTTCTGCAGGTAGTCTGGCTTCATAGTCACCTCGAAGAGGCTGATCAACGACCGGATAAAAAAAGCATAATCATCAAGGAAAGCATCAATGACAGGCTGATCTTTCCTGATGATGGTCCGAAACAATTTCCCGGAAGATTCCATCGCATGATTTATGATAAAGTCGGCAGCTTGCTGTGCCTTCTGTACAAATACCGGGTCACCAATAGCCCCAAAGGCATCAGCCAGGGCCCGTATCATCAGGCCATTCCAGCCTACCAACACCTTATTGTCGAGACCGGGACGCACCCTGTGACCGCGTGCTTCAAGAAGTTTCTTACGGGCAGCTGCAAGCCTTTCCTTCCAATCATCGGGAGCGATGCCCTGCAGTTCAGCAAATTCTTCCCGGGTTTGTGTTCTAAGCAGGATATTGTTGTCATGTTCCCACAGGCCAAGTTCCCCTGCATGATAATACTTTTTGATCAGAAAGGCCTGATCACCCAGGACATCATCCAATTCCTTTTCCGTCCATACATAATATTTGCCTTCCTGCCCTTCGCTATCAGCATCCAGGGCTGCATAAAAAGCTCCTTCTGAAGAGGTCAGCTCGCGCTTCACAAAGTCAATAGATTCATAAACTACCTCTTTCAACCACTCCTCACCCTGAACCTTATAAGCCATGGAATACAGTGAGATCAGCTGGGCATTGTCGTAAAGCATCTTTTCAAAATGGGGCACCTTCCAATGCTCATCGGTAGCATATCGTGAAAACCCTCCGCCAACCTGATCATAAATGCCACCCATCGCCATCCTGCGTAAGGTGAGCATCACCTGATCCAGTGACTGTTGATGCCGGGTATGATGATGATAATGCAATAGAAATTCCAGATTGCCCGGCAGTGGGAACTTGGGCGCACCCTTGCTTCCACCCTGTTCAGGATCCATACCTTTCAACAGGTTGGCAACCATTTCATGAGCATCTGATTGTGAGAACAATACCTTATCCTTTTCTGGAGCCACATAGGTGCTTTGGGCTACCCCCTGTGTCAGGCTGTTTGCCTGTTCTTCTGCTTTCACCCGCTGATGGGAATAGATTTCAGCTATCTGACGAATTACACTGACCCAGTAATCCCTTGGAAAATAGGTACCCCCCCAGAATGGCCTGCCATCGGGTAAGGCAAAACAATTCAAGGGCCAACCCCCTTGTCCGGTCAGCAACTGCACGGCGTTCATGTATAAGTGATCAATATCGGGGCGCTCTTCACGATCCACTTTAACACAAACGAAATGTTCATTCATCAAAAGGGCAACCTCCTGATCTTCGAAACTCTCTTGTTCCATCACATGACACCAGTGACAGGCAGAATAACCTATGCTAACCAGCAGGGGTTTATCTTCCCGGCGTGCCTTCCCGAGGGCTTCTTCTCCCCAGGGATGCCAGTTCACTGGATTGTAAAGGTGTTGTAACAAATAAGGACTGCTCTGACCCAGCAACTGATTGGGTTTTTCAGGCTGTTTTTTCATGACCCGTCATGTTTTCCTGTATTCCGGTGTATTCACAACTCACTTCCCATAAACGCCTGGCGGCAGTATCATCTAAAGCCTGACGCGCTGGTTTGCGAACCTTTTTCTTGTAAAAATACTCCCCACTTTCCTGTTGCACCTCTGGAGACAAAGCCAGGTAAACAATGGTTTCAGAACCCTTGGAAGGGCTGATCATAAAAAGCCTGAAGAAAGAGGTCAGGAAAGCTGGCATTTTATGATACAGTCGTGTATCTACCACGCCCGGGTGCAGGCTGTTGGCCGTAATGCCACTCCCGTTCAGCCGCCGGGCAAGCTCTCTGGTAAAAAGGATGTTGGCCAGCTTGCTGTTGGCATACGACCCAAAGCTGCTCCAGCTGTTTTTACCCTCCAGATCCTGGAAATTCAGATTCCCCCTGATGTGTGCTTTGCTGGAAACATTAATGATTCGGGCAGGAGTGCTGTTTTTCATTCTTTTCAGCAACAGGTTGGTTATCAGGAAGGGAGCCAGATGATTCACTGCCAGAGTCAGTTCTATGCCATCGACCGATTCTTTCCGGCTGGTTTCCCAGGTGCCTGCATTGTTGATCAGAATGTGAAGGTGATTATATTTCTGCAAAAAATCATCACAGAACTTCCGGATAGAATCCATTGACGACAGGTCACATTCGTATAGATGAACCTGGTGGTTGCCTGTTTTTTTGGCAATTTCATTTTTTAGTGTCATTCCTTTTGTCATGTTGCGCACAGGCAACACCAGGTGGATGCCTTTTCGGGCAATATCAAATGCTGCCTCACGGCCTATGCCTGAGGTGGCACCTGTTATTATGCATACTTTGTCTTTCCAGTCCATACTTAATTAAAGATAAGATTTGTTAAAATAAGGCTTGTTATGATGGCTTCATGATATCTTTGCCAGCTCCGTCAGATGCTATTCTGATTGATCATGAAACAATACCCGCTGGTTTTTGTTTTATCGGACATATTTAAAAAAATCAATGAAAAGAATGCAATTTATGATATTTTTCGCGATTGTGATCACGGTATATGCTCTTGCCAACATATACATCTTTGTCCGCGGTCTACAGGCCATCCCTTCAGGTAGCCCCATCCGCATCTGGTATGTCTGGGGTTTCTGGATTCTGGCAGGTTCTTTTATTGCCGGCCGATTTCTGGAAAGAATCTACATTGGCCCCTTCACCGACATCATTATCCGGATAGGCTCCTTCTGGCTTGCAGCTATGTTGTTCTTCTTTCTGTTGGTGGTGATCTTCGACCTGGGCCGGCTGGTCAATTATTTTGTGCAATTTCTTCCCGCTAAAGGCACGCCGGCATATGAGCAGTTGAAATTATGGACCTTCGGAAGCAGCCTGGCCCTGGTAGCTATCCTGGTACTGGCAGGACATATCAATGCACTACATCCAAAAATCAGAACTGTTGAAATAACGATTGATAAACCAGCTGCAGATATGCAACGCCTGGAAGCTGTAGTCATGTCCGACATTCACCTGGGCACCATCATCGATCGCGAACATCTGGATCGCATTGTTGAAAAAGTCAATAACCTGAAGCCTGATATTATCCTGCTGCCGGGTGACATTCTGGATGAAGACCTTGAACCAGTGATTCGTCAGAATTCCGGGGAGACTCTCCGGCAATTAAGTGCTCCCCTCGGAGTATATGCCGTAATGGGGAATCATGAATATATCGGGGGTGGAGCCCGTGCTTATGAATACCTTACCAACCACGGAATAAATGTCCTGCGTGATACTTCCATAAACATCGGGAATCACTTTATTCTGGTGGGGCGCGAGGACCGCAACAAAGGAGGATTTACAGGAAACGGACGCAAAACGCTGGATGAGCTGTTCAGTGATGTGGATTTCAGCTATCCGGTCATCCTAATGGACCACCAACCTTATTACCTGGAAGAAGCGGCTGATCAAGGAGTAGATCTCCAGCTATCCGGGCATACCCATCATGGGCAGATCTGGCCTCTGAGCCTGATCACCAAGTCTATCTATACCATAAGCCACGGCTACGGAAAAGTGGGCAATATGCAGGCTTATGTTTCAAATGGGGTAGGTACCTGGGGGCCACCCGTACGTATTGGCAACCGGCCTGAGATTCTGCAGCTGATCATCAATTTTGCCCCGAATGAATAGGAAATAACAGGACGAGAGGTGGCTCTTAGCCAATATCTTCTGGTTTAGGAGCTCTCTTTTTAGAGGCCTTGGATTTACGGTGGAATAGTTTTCCCATCAGATCACTCATCTTGGAGAATACTCCCTGAGCCCGCGAAAAGCCGGAAGAAAAGCGGCTGGCGAAGGTGGCGAAAGTGAAGATCCGCTCGATGCTCATCAGGTTTTCATACAACAGATTTTCGGCCATCAACATTTCATAGCGGACCTTACTCTTAATCACCTCGATATCACTGAAGCTCCTGATTTTTTTGTAATCTATCTGTTTCATCCTTTCACCAATTTACTTTTTTTCTTCCTCATCTTTTTCGAATAATGATTTAGCCAGGGATTTTATAATGCCGGGGCTGAAGATCTTGTATTTGCCCCAATAAAGAATCAGGCCAAGCAGCAGGTAAAAACCTCCTACGATCAGCATGCCCAAGGCTACCCCTGAGGCCAGCTCGATAATGTTATCCGTTCCTTCAGGAATGAACAGAGATCCTATAAAATAAGCCGCAGCTCCCGATAAAAACAAAAAGGCAATCAAAACCAACAGAGCGGTCACCAGACTGGCTACAATCTTAGTGATCGCCCTGGAGGCTTTTTCAAGAAATATCAATTTGTAATATAGAAGCCGAGTTTCAATGTACTGGTACAAGTTTTCCCTGATGTGGGAAAAACTAGAGAACGCGCTTTTTCCTTCCATGTGTATTTGAGGTATAGGCTAAGCAACCACCTGGTTTATTGGGGCATGTTTTTTTTGATCGTTTCTTTTGCTTCCCTGGCCATTGGTTCTGCTTTTTCTCTTTTCTCTTGTGCCATATGAGTCATATAGCCTTTGAGGTCGTCTATTTTCCTGCCAACATTCCGTGAAAGATCATCAGAATATTCTTTGGCATTATCCTGCAACATTCTCCAGGTCTCATCTCCTTTTCTCGGGGCTAATAACATCCCTGCGGCCACACCTACTGCAGCTCCAAAGATAAATCCTACAATTGCTTTTCCGGTTGAATTATTCATTGCATAAATTTTTTAAATGATACATTAATACTTTGACCTACCAAACTGCAAAATAATTCGCTATTTTTGGTAAATTTTTCTCTCTACAAATATAGGTTTTTAAAACCTAATTTCCAATTTTTTAATATTATTACTGATATTTTTCTGCTGCCCCGCCTCCAGACATCCAGTATTGTGGCAGCAATAGCTTGTCGCATAGGAAATTGAAAGGAAACTAAGGAAAGTTGAATATTTTTTGCAGAATCCTGCTAAGTTCGTAATTTTACCCTCAACCCGGGTCTGTAGCTATGGCGCAGGCCTCATATATTAATGCAGATGATAAAAAAAAATCTTTCCATACATATCTATGAGGTTGAAGACAGCAGTGCACTGAATGAAACAGAAAAACTGCTGGTTGAAACTTCCCGACAGATGACCCAAAAAGCTTATGCCCCATACTCTGAGTTTCATGTAGGTGCAGCCCTGCTGCTGGAAAACGGAGAGGTCGTCACGGGCAGCAACCAGGAAAACGGCGCTTATCCCAGTGGCTTATGCGCCGAACGGGTGGCCGTGTTTGCTGCTTCCTCGCGCTATCCCGGAGTGCCTATGAAAACCATTGCAGTTTCTGCCAGCTCCCATCTGCTGGAAATGGATCAGCCAGTATCGCCATGCGGAGCCTGCCGCCAGGTAATGCTGGAATACGAGGTGCTGCAAAAGCAACCCATCAGACTGTTGCTCAGCAAGGAAGATGGCAAAGTGCTGGTGATTGAAAAGGTTAGCGACTTGTTGCCTTTGTCTTTCTCGGGCGATGGGCTGAAAAAAACCCCGATCCCCAAAGGGTAATATTCCAATTAAAATTAAAAGTGCAGTTTATGAAAAATCTTCTGGTCATGCTACTGACAATACTGCCTGCCGTGTGTTTCGCTCAGGACAAACCAGCATATCAGCTTTTTGACCGGCAAGGCAATCGGGTGGAATACAGCCAAATGGTGCAGCAATCCCTTCAGAGCAAGGTGGTTTTATTCGGCGAATTGCATAACAATCCTATTGTCCATTGGCTGCAACTGGAACTGACAAAGGACATTTATCAGGCAGCACCAGATTACCTGGCGCTGGGTGCCGAAATGCTTGAAGCCGACAACCAGCTGATTCTTTCGGAGTATGTTTCGGGAGTAATCCCTGAGAATAACTTTCTGGCAGAAGCCAGGTTGTGGAATAATCATCAAACTGATTACCAGCCATTGGTAGATTTTGCCAAAGCCAACAACCTGCCGTTTATCGCGACCAATATACCCCGACGGTATGCTGCATTGGTGAATCGCCAGGGCTTTGAAGCGCTGGAACAACTATCGCCTGAGGCAAGAAGTTATATTGCCCCCTTGCCCATTGCCTATGATTCCAGTCTGCCAGGTTATAAGGCCATGATGCAGATGGAGGGCATGCCTGCCCATGTGTCGCAGAACCTCCCCAAGGCTCAGGCCGTCAAGGATGCCACCATGGCACATTTTATCCTGATGAACCTGAACCCTGAAGGTATCTTTCTCCATTTTCACGGAGCATATCATTCTAACAATGATGAAGGGATTGTATGGTATTTACACCAAAAAGATAAAGAACTTACCATTCTGACCATCTCTACCGTGGAACAAGAGCAAGTAGAAACCCTGGAGCCAGATCATGCCGGTTTGGCCGACATCATCATCGTGACCCCCTCTACAATGACAAAAACTTACTAAACCTGGTTCAGCAAATCCTGCACCGCAGCTGTCAACAAACCCAGTTGATGACTTACCCTGGGAATCCCCTGCAGGCGTTCTGCTCTTTTCAGATCTTCCCGCAGGTCGATCTGATCCTGAGAAACACATTGGGCAAAACCTTGCTCCTGAAGCATCCTCCCCAGGTATTCCTGCTCTGTTTGCCCGGGAGTGGGGATGACCACCGCTTTCTTTCCAAAAACCGACAGATCCATCAGGGTAGAATATCCTGGTCTGCAAACCACCGCACGGGCCTTGGCTATCAATGTTTTCATCCGGGGGGAAGAAGCATGATTCAGCATGTTCCTTAAGGAAGTAACGGGTGCTGGTAACCCGTTTATCAGCCCCCTTACAAAGATTGCCTTCAGGGCTGCAGCATCAACCTGTTTGGTAAGCTCCCGCTCCAGGAGTGTACGCTGGGGTTCGGGCCCCGACAGGATGATCAAAATATAATCTTCGTCCGTCCGGTTCGGGGTACCCTCCACTGACCCCGCCTCAAATCGTGACAATGGTCCTATAAACCGTAGTTGTTTCAATTCTTTTTTATGCGACAAGATTCCCGACAAATTTTCGCTGCCCGGAAAATCAGGTATCCAGCAATGATCAAACTTTTTTATGAAATACCGGTTCATGGCGTAAAGTAAGGGTTCCATATATTTCAAACCTGGAGGGGATTGAATGAATACCTGATGGGTCATGAATACGGTTTGTGTACCAGGGGCCCACAAGCCATACCGGTTATCGGACAACACGATATCTGCACTGGTATCCTGCAATATCTTTTTCAGCTGCCGGTGCTCCTGCCAGATGGCATACAACAGTGTGGGAAGCTGTTTTGCCATGTTCAGCACCATATTTTTACCTGAGGAATACTGAACATTCATCCCCGGGAACAATAGAAAACGAACGGAACCAGTAAATTCCTCCTTCAGCAAAGCCAGGGGGCCACCTTCGGCAGCTACCACCACCTGACAACCGGCTACCAGGAACTCACGAATCACCGGAATGCAGCGGGCAGCATGTCCCAGCCCCCAGTTTAGGGGGCAAACCAAAACAACAGGTTTTTCCCTCCTGCCGGGTTCATTTATTGACTGGGGCACTAATCCGGTCATAATATCATTTTTATCTGTAAACTATTCAGAAAACAAATATACACCCAATCGCTGAAGCACTGTTGGTTTTCTCCATTTTCCTCTGGGCAGGTTCATATTCACACGTGTGGTCTCATTACTCATTAAAAACATGATTTAATAAATGATATTAAATACATTTGCTCATCTTGTTATTACGAATTAAGAAACCTTATCATGTTTAAATATTTGGGTCCAGGCATCCTGCTGGCAGGAGCTGCCATCGGAGGTTCACATCTGGTAGCCAGCACTCAGGCAGGCGCCCTCTATGGCTGGCAGCTGCTTGGCATCTTATTTCTGGTCAACCTTTTTAAATATCCTTTCTTCAGGTATGCACAGCGGTACACTGCTGCCACAGGTGAAACCATTCTGGATGGCTACTTGAAATTGGGACGGGGATATCTCGTTCTTTTTTTTATATTAAGCATTTTCATAGGAATAATAAATATTGCAGGAGTTAGCATGATCACTGGCAGTCTGGCCATGAATTTCGGGATCCCAAATATGAGTGTTCCATTGATCTCAGGCTTCTTCATGCTGTGCTGCATTCTGATCATCATGCTGGGGGGATTTCCCTTATTGAAAAGTTTCGGCAAATGGATTGTCCTGATCCTGGGAGTCTCTACCCTGGGTGCTATGATCATCAGTGTGGTTAATGGCCCGGTAGCTTCGTCAGGCTTTCAGGGTGAATCACCCTGGACGATGGCTTCCTTTGGATTTGTAATTATGTTTATGGGATGGATGCCTGCCCCAATAGATGTTTCGGTTTGGCCTTCACTATGGATGAAATCGCAGGAGAAGTTGCACCAGAAAGCAAGCAAAATGAAGGAAACCATGATCGATTTTCATGCAGGATATTATTCAAGCGTGTTCTTTGCCTTTATTTTCCTGATTCTGGGAAAAATGGTAATCTATGGCAGCGGCACTGAACTCTCTGCACAAGGTTCGGTATTTGCCAGGCAGCTCATCGGGTTATATACTGACACCATCGGGTCTTGGGCCAGGCCTTTGATCATCATTGTGGCCTTTTCAGCCATGTTCAGCACCACCCTCACTACCATCGATGCCTATCCCCGTTCGCTGGCCACCAGCAGCAAACTGCTGTTCACTGGCCTCAACCAGGGATTCCGCAGGTTGCACCATCTATGGCTGGCGGCCGCCTCCCTGGCAGGTTTTTTGATCATCAGCTTCTTTGTGGATCGCCTGGGTGACATGCTCTCACTGGCCATGATCATATCCTTCCTGACAGCGCCGGTATTCGCCCTACTCAATTACAGGGTAATGTTTCTTAATCGGGTGCCCAGCCACTTTCGGCCTAAAGCATGGGAAAAAGTGCTCTCAATAAGCGGCATTATCTTTCTGACCGGTTTTGGCATTGTGTTTTTGTTCTGGTATTTTTAATTACCACAATCAACAAATAAGCATCACTTATATATTAATGACAGGTTTATAAGAGACCTATCACCCGACCCCTCACCATCGGCATCCGAGATCAGTCTACCCGTTTCGTCTATTTTAATTCTATGGTGTATAATTTATCGATAAATAGATTACATTTGAATTGTGTCCCAGAAATTAATATACCAGATCTGCTTGAGCCTCATTCCCGGTGTAGGGGGCATTACGGGCAAAAAACTGATTTCTTATTGCGGAGGCGTGGAGGGTGTTCTTCGCGAAAAGCAGCAAAACCTGCTTAAGATCCCGGGAGTAGGTCTGCAACTGGCAAGAGCCATAACAAGTCATCAACTTGCCGAAAAAGCAGAAAAGGAAATTGCCTTTATTGAGAAACACAACATCAGGCCTTTGTTTTTCCTTGACAAGGATTATCCCGCGCGCCTGAAGCATTGTGAAGATGGTCCGGTGTTGTTGTTCGTGAAAGGCAATGCTGAGCTGAATGCTGAGAAGGTGGTGGGCGTTGTAGGAACCCGGTCAGTAACAGAATATGGCAGGGAGAAGTGTGAAGAAGTGGTCAGGGGTCTCAGAACGCATGGCGCCCTTGTAGTCAGCGGCCTGGCCTATGGTGTTGATGCCTGCGCCCATAAAGCCGCCCTGGACCATTCCCTGCTCACCGCCGCAGTACTGGGTCATGGCCTCGACCGTATATACCCCCCGCTGCATAACAAGCTTGCCCGCCGCATTATTGATCAGGGAGCCCTGGTCACCGACTTTCTGACCGGCACCCGCCCTGACCGTGAGAATTTCCCACGCCGCAACAGGATCATTGCCGGATTATGTGATGCCGTCGTTATTGTTGAAGCTGCAAGCTCCGGGGGCGCTTTAATTACAGCCAATATTGCAAATAGCTACAACAGGGATGTCTTTGCCATACCAGGCCGCACCAGCGACCCATTCAGTGCCGGCTGTAACAAACTGATCAAAAGCAATAAAGCTCAGCTCATGGAAACCATTGCAGACCTGGAATACATCATGGGTTGGGACAGGGAAAGTAACCGCAAAAACCTCCAGAAGCCATTATTTGCCGAACTCAATGCAGACGAAGAGAAAATGGTTGGTTTCCTGCGGAATCACCCCGAAGCAGGAATCGACTTCATTGTGGCCAACGCAGGATATCCAACCAGCAAAGTCAATGAGTTGCTGCTGAATCTTGAATTTAAGGGGGTAGTGAAACCTCTGCCCGGAAAGCTATTCAAGCTGGCGTCGGGCTTCTGATCTCACGAAATGCTTTTCTTAAACTGAAGAAAGAAGACTATCAAGGTTTTCAAATTTCAGCCTGTAGTCATCCATCGATCGCCTGATCACCTCCTTGGCTTCCTCGGCAGGATAAATATGAGTTATTTCTACATCCTGTTTGGTATGAGGCAAATCCTTATACGTCAGAAAGTAATGCTTCAACCTCTCAATGACAGGCGGGGGACATTCTTCAATATCTTTCAGCGCGCCATATACTGCATCGTCCTTTAGTACTGCGATGATTTTGTCATCTGCCTGATTGTGATCCAACAACCGGAAACCGCCAATAGGAATGGCTTCCACCAGCAGGTCGCCATGCGAGATAGACTTCTCAGTGAGAATACAAATATCCAGTGGATCATTATCCCCGATAATATCCTTTCTTCCTGTTTTTTCAATGGCAAATTCAGCCACCCGATGCTGGCACAGGGTCTGAGGAATAAAACCGTACAGGGCGGGCAGCACATTAGAATACTTCTGGGGCCGGTCGATCCGCAGGTACCCGGTTATTTTGTCAATTTCATATTTCACTGTATCGGTGGTCACCATCTCCACAAAACAGGTAAGCATATCGGGGGCCTGCTTTCCAATTTCTACGCCATGCCAGGGATGCGACTTATAACGAAGCCCCATCAACCGGCCTATAGGATCCATAATTCTGTTTGCCATCTTCTTATCTTTTCTGTGAAGAACAAAATTACTTAAAGTTGAAGTACCGGCTTCAGGAAAATTGATTTTATTTTATTTGTATAATATTTTAATCAAATAATGGCAATTAACCCTTATTAAACTTGATAAATCCGCCGTTCCTTCAATATGTCTGCCATGTATTGAATATAGGAAAAACTAAAGGAGAATCAATAAAATAAAAAATGTTAAAAAGGGAGAAAATCAAATTGAAAATGCTCCCTCAAATAAGGCACTTATAATTATATTTTACTGTAAATCAGCAATATAGCTGAAAAATGCCCTACAAATAACCCGGATCCCGTTCTTAGTATTACCCCTTAGAAAAAATTAAGAAATATCCGAATTGCCCTGAAAATCATCAATCCTTAACTTTGATTATATTAAAATGAAACAGCAATTTTATTCTGTTAATGGATAGAATTTGTCGTTTCTTTTAATAATGTTAACTACAATTTATAAACTAAACAGGTGTTTTTATGAAAAATCGACGACTTTTACTGATGTTTTGTGTGGCCTGGATGGGGCTGCTGTTAAGCAGCCCTCCAATAATGGCCATGAATGGTACCTCTCAACCCGACATGGGTTTTGCTGAACTAATAACGTGTTCCAGCGATGATCCTTCATCTCCTGAGGGGGTTTATCCTGACTCCATTGCAGGGAACCCTGAGTTTTTCGATGGAGTTACGTGTAATGGCATTTTTGTCAAGTATGATGGTAATTTAGATAATGATGTAATAGAAGTCTGGAATGAGGATGAAGACTATTTGGTGGCTACTATACATGTAGATAATTCAGGTGATTGTGGACAGGTCTTCAGTTGGGAAGCCGCTTCAAACATCATAATCTATAAAACATTGGTGAAAGGGGGAGATGCAGCCAATTTATACGATTATGGTCCAGATGGAGCAGATGCTGATGGGTACCTTCATTCTCCCATTAATGCCAGTGGAGAATATGCTGCTGTAAGTCACGTTAGCTTCTGCTATGAATATGTACCCTGTGATCTGGTTGTCAACTATGATGCTGATGAAATTCTTTGCTATGGCGACCTGGTTGACGTGACCGTTACTGTTACCGGCGGCACCGAACCCATCAAGCTGTTTGACGGTGATACTGAGGTAGGTACTTTTGTTGATGGTGTATATGTTGTTGCCGACAGGCCTGCAGGTAAATACCTGTGGACCGTGATCGATGCCAACGAGTGCGAAGTGCTGCTGGATTTTGAGCTCTTTGATCCTGATCCGATTGTCGTTGACTGGGATTTTGATCCCATCGTTTGTTATGGTGAAGGAACAGTTGTCACAGTCACTGGCTCGGGCGGCACGGGTGTATTAACTCTTTATGCCGTTGACGGAGAAACCCTGACTCCTGTTGGCCCCTTGCCTCAGGATGTTCCTGTTTTAGCCGGCGAAATCACCTGGGTCGTAATTGATGAAAACCTATGTGAATTCCCCATTGTTTTCACCGTGGAGGAACCCGCAGAAATGGAAGTTGTGGTAGAGGTTGAACAAATCAGCTGCTACGGCGCCGAAGATGGACAGATTCATGTTGAGATGACCGGCGACGGTCCTTTCGACATCTGTTTTGTAGCAGGTTGCTATCCCGACGGAGTAGAACCCACCTATGATAAAACACAGACGGCTACCAGGTCTAACCTTGGACCAGGTGAATGGACGGTGGTGGTAAGGGATGCCAATGGCTGTATGTACTATGAATGCGTCACTATCGTTGAGCCCCCGCTGCTTGAAGCAGACTGGGATGCCGACCCAATTCTTTGCTACGGCGACGTGGTTGACGTAACCGTTACTGCTACCGGCGGCACCACACCCATTAAGCTGTTCGATGGTGATACTGAGGTAGGTACTTTTGTTGACGGTGTATTTGTTGTTGCCGACGTGCCTGCAGGTGATTACCTGTGGACCGTAGTGGATGACAATGGCTGTATAGACATCGTTGAATTTACCCTGACCCAGCCCCCGCTGCTTGAAGCAGACTGGGATGCCGACCCAATTCTTTGCTACGGCGACGTGGTTGACGTAACCGTTAC
>JAWOCF010000126.1:0-2546 GCA_046483935.1 Bacteroidales bacterium
GCTGTTGTGTTTCGTCCTGATCCTCTGCTTCCATCTCATCGAGCAGCACAGCAAACTCCAGCTGAGGCAATTGATCCTGCAGGCCAAAGACCTTATGCTTGTGGTTGCCTGAAACGATCACCCCTTTGCACCCCGAATGATGCAGGCGAAAGGAGAGGTCGGCAGGCTCTTCAATTTTCACGGATAATGGAACGCTCACCGCCCCGCAGAAGAGCAATGCCAGCTCGCCCACCACCCAGTCGTTGCGCCCTTCGGAGATCAGTGCTACCCGGTCTCCTTTTTGTATTCCCATTTTCAAAAACCCTGCGCAAAGATCACGTACCCTTTCAGCAGCCTCTTTATAGGTTATTCCACGATATTCATTCTGACGCTTTTCCCATAAGAGGACATTCTCTGAGTACTTTTCAACACTGGCTTCAAATAAGTGAATCAGGCTTTGATGATCCATTTTTGCTTGATTAGGTTTAAGGGATACATGGTGAACCGTAACTCCACTGGCTCCGGTTCAATATTTTCGCAACAAACCTACGGAATTTTTTATCATCAGTGATAATAAAAATCAACGGGTTTGCAGGAGCCGATCCATGACATTGAAAAAAGCTCTACTTTTGCGCCATTCATCAAGGCGCCCAGCCATTACCATTCATGCTATACCATGAGCCTGTTTGAACCAAAGATCCTCTCAACCCTGAGAGGTTATGATCGTAAGACCTTCTTTTCTGATCTTTCCTCAGGAATCATTGTAGGCATCGTGGCCTTACCCCTGGCCATCGCCTTTGCCATCGCCTCGGGGGTGAGTCCCGAGCGGGGGCTCATCACAGCTGTCATCGCAGGTTTCCTGATTTCTTTGCTGGGGGGCAGCCGGGTGCAGATCGGCGGGCCCACGGGTGCTTTTATTGTGATTGTTTATGGCATTGTTGAGCAATTCGGGGTGCAGGGACTGATCATTGCCACGATCATGGCGGGCATCATGTTAGTAGCCATGGGTTTTCTGAAGCTTGGCAGCATCATCCAGTTCATGCCCTATTCCATCGTAGTGGGGTTTACCAGTGGCATCGCGGTGATCATCTTTTCCAGCCAGATCAAAGACCTCATGGGCCTTGGCGGGGAGGCCATACCTGCCGGCTTTGTTGAAAAGTGGGGTTATTATTTCCAACACTTCACCACCATAAACTACATCGCGCTGGCCATCGGCCTTGGCACCATCTTCACCGGTATTTTCTGGAAGAAGATAAGCAGAAGCATCCCAGGCTCATTGGTTGCCATCATCATCAGCACCCTGGCGGTTACACTCTTTGAGTTACCCGTTGAGACTATTGGCAGCCGCTTTGGAGAAATCCGCGCCGGGATACCCGCTCCAGGAATCCCCGCACTGGACTACGCCACCTTTCGCATGCTGCTGATGCCTGCCTTCACCATCGCCATGCTGGGAGCCATTGAATCATTGCTGTCGGCAATGGTAGCTGACGGAGCAACAGGGTATCGCCACCGCCCCAACACCGAACTGATTGCCCAGGGCGTAGCAAACATTATTACTCCACTGTTTGGTGGCATCCCTGCCACAGGAGCCATTGCGCGTACCATGACCAACATCCGCAATGGGGGTAAGACACCTGTTGCAGGAATCATACATGCAGTAGTATTGCTGTTGATTCTGCTGTTTGTTGGCAAGCTGGCCCGGTTGATTCCGTTGTCGGCCCTTGCAGGCATCCTGGTGCTGGTGGCCTATAACATGAGTGAGTGGAGGACCTTCAGATCTTTGCTCAGGAATACAAAGAGTGACATTGCCGTTTTGCTCACCACCTTTTTTCTGACCGTGTTCATCGACCTTACGGTAGCCATACAGTTCGGCTTGTTGCTGGCGGTATTTCTTTTGGTGAGAAGGGTATCGGAAACCACCGACATAGAGGTGTTAAAGAATCAGATTGAAGATGAAGGGTCGCACATATCAGATGATGAAGAGAAGCTGGATATCCCGGCTGATACAGAGGTGTTTCAGATCAAGGGGCCCTTCTTCTTCGGCATTGTCAACAAGTTTGAGGAAGCAGAAAAGCGCTCGGGCTGCAGACCCCGTATCCGCATTATCAGGATGCGGCGGGTGCCGTTTATTGACTCTACCGGGCTAAAGAATCTCAGGTCCTTTATCGCACGTTGTCAGCATCAGAAGATCATCATCATGCTGTCGGGGGTTCAGCCCCGCACCAGTGAGGCCTTGGAGAAAGAGGGAATCCATGACATGGTTGGAAGGAACATGGTATTCCCCAATATAGAACAGGCCCTTGAGGGTGCACGAAAAATAGTAAGTGCCGAAAACCCTCAGACAATCCGGTAAGAATCCTTCAGAAGGTTGGCCGTCAGGCATGCATGCACGGGGATAATACCCACGAGCTGGCCAATGGAAAATTCATTCATCATGGCAGGAGGCAGCTTCAGGATGCCATGCTCCTGCGATACCCGCACCACCAATACCTGTTGTGGCAACAAGCGCCAGCGGCCCTCTTCTTCCATCGAAACCATCATGCCATGGCAGGTTTGCCCGTCGTGAA
>JAWOCF010000240.1:0-19596 GCA_046483935.1 Bacteroidales bacterium
GGATCGCGCGGTACGCGCCCTCCATGCTCAGGGCGCCGCTCAAGACCATCGCGACCGCCGCCGCGAGGACCGCGATCGCGTTGGGCAGAAGGCCGAACGTCATCGTGACGAGCAGGCCGGCCAGATAAGTGTAGATGCCGACAACACCCGTTCCGGGGCCTTCCTGGAAGCCAAAGGGGTGCAGCTGCATCATTTCAAAGGGCCCCATCCTGCAGGCAATGTGGGAGTGCAGATTCATCATATCGACCCGATCAACAAAGGAGAAGTGGTTTGGCAGGTGAGCGTTCAGAATGTCATTCTCATCGGGCGGCTCTTTGAACACGGAATTTACGACCCCCGTAAAATTATCGCCCTGGCAGGTTCGGAGATTGCTGAGCCTTCTTATTACAAGGTAATCAGCGGAGCCTCTGTGGCCTCCTTCACTGAAGGCAAGCTAAGGCCAGAGCAAGACCTGCCTCCCCGCTATATCAGTGGAGATCCTCTTACGGGAATCAAAATTTCCGACAAGGGCTTCCTGGGTTATTATCACGATCAGGTTACGGTGCTTCCAGAGGGGATTCGTCCCCAGGCTTTTGGATGGCTGTCTTTAAACCTGAATCGCTTCAGTGTGTCGCGTACCTTTTTCTCTTACCTGATGCCGCGCAAAAAGTTCAGGCACGACACCAATATCCGCAGCGGCGAAAGACCATTTGTGCTTACCGGGGTCTATGATTCGGTGCTTCCCATGGATATCCTGCCAGTGCAATTGATCAAGTCAATCATGATCAATGATATTGACAAGATGGAGCAGCTGGGCATCTATGAAGTCGCTCCGGAGGATTTTGCTTTGGTAGAATATGTATGCCCTTCGAAAATCGAAATGCAAACCATTATTCGCCAGGGGCTGGATGTGATGGTTAAAGAGTTTGCCTGATCAGTAGGATGGCCCTTGCTAAGCTGATTCAATACTGGAGGCAGTCATTTTTTAAAAGAAATATTAAACCTGATTATTGAATGAAGTTCATAACCAATTTCGTTGACAAGGTAAAGCCGCATTTTGAAAAAGGCGGTAAGCTGGAGAAATACCACCGCACCTTCGAGGCCTTTGAAACCTTTTTGGTGACTCCGGGCAATGTAACCTATACCGGCAGTCATATCCGTGATGCCATTGATATGAAGCGTACCATGGGAATAGTGGTGCTGGCAATGGTACCCACCATCCTGTTCGGGATGTGGAACGTAGGATACCAGCATTTTCTGGCCATCGGTCAGGAGGTAGGCTTCTGGGATCAATTTCTCTACGGGTTTCTCAAAGTAATTCCCCTGATCATTGTCAGTTATGTGGTAGGTCTGGGCATTGAGTTCATTTTTGCTTCTATCCGCGATCATGAAGTCAATGAAGGCTTCCTGGTAACGGGCATGCTGATCCCCCTGATAATTCCTGTAACCACACCCTTGTGGATGGTGGCCGTTGCCACTGCCTTTGCGGTAATTATCGGCAAAGAAGTGTTCGGAGGTACCGGGATGAATATCCTGAATCCGGCGCTGCTGGCCAGAGCCTTTTTGTTTTTTGCCTACCCTGCCCGGCTCTCCGGTGAGGTGTGGATTGCCGGCACTGCCGAACAACTTGATGGAGTGTCAGGAGCCACCCCCCTGGCTATTATGAATACCGGAGATACCGCCAGCCTGCCTTCAGCCATGGACATGTTCCTGGGGCTGATCCCAGGCTCAATCGGTGAAACATCTACCCTGGCAATTATTATTGGTGCCCTGATCCTGTTGTATACAGGAGTGGCCAGTGCCAGGATCATGTTCTCGGTGGTATTGGGAGCCCTGGGAATGGGATTGTTGTTCAATCTGCTGGCCGTGAATGAGTTTATGGAGTTGCCTTCTTACTATCATCTGATCATGGGTGGGTTTGCCTTTGGCACTGTGTATATGGCTACTGATCCGGTGAGTGGTTCTCAAACCCCCACCGGAAAATATATCTATGGTGCCTTGATCGGAGTGCTCACCGTGTTGATCAGGGTGGTGAACCCGGCCTTCCCCGAAGGGATGATGCTGGCCATCTTGTTTATGAATGTCTTCGCTCCGCTGATTGACCATTATGTGGTGCAAGCCAACATCAAACGCCGGATGGGCCGCCTGAAAACCTCGCCCGTCAACAGCGGGCAATAAGCTGACAAGCGAACCCTCAGGGTATAGTGATACCCGCGGAAAGAAGTAGAATTGTTGTTTGAAAATTATAGATCCATGACCAACCGGTATATCTTTATTTACGCCTCCGTGATGGTGATTGTCGTCGCCCTGATTCTTTCAGGGGCCGCCACCTTATTACGCCCCAGGCAAGAGCGGAACATGCGAATAGAAAAAATGCAGAACATTCTGGCATCCGTCGGAATACAGGCTTCCGGCGAACAGGCCGAAGAACTGTATTCCCAATATATTACCAGTACTTTGGTGTTGAATGCCCAGGGGGAGGAGATCGAAGGAAATGCCTTTGATGTAGACCTTCAGATTGAAGTGGATAAAGACCCTGAAGAAAGGATGCTGCCTCTGTTTATCAGTGAAATTGAAGGTCAGACCTATTATATTGTCCCCGTGCGGGGCAGTGGGCTGTGGGGACCCATCTGGGGCTATGTGAGCCTGGAATCAGACTTATCGACCATCCGGGGTGTCAACCTGGATCATTCCAGTGAAACCCCTGGCCTGGGTGCTGAAATATCGCAGGAACCTTTTGAACAACAGTTTGCCGGAAAGAAAATTTATAACGAACAGGGTGAGTTTACCTCGGTCCGGGTCGTGAAGGGAGGAACCCCTCCGGAAGCGCCCCATCAGGTGGATGGCATCAGCGGGGGGACCATTACCTCCAATGGTGTTACACGGATGATGCAACAAGGACTGGGACTTTATGAACCTTACTTTAATCAATTAAGAACGTCATGAGTAATTCAACTGATACACCCCAGAAAGAAGCATTGTTTTCTCCCAAAAACCGGAAGCTTCTTGCCAATCCCATGGGAAAGGACAATCCAATTACCGTACAGGTGTTAGGAATCTGTTCTGTTCTGGCTATTACTACCCAGTTGCGCGCCTCCCTGGTGATGGCTATCTCGGTGGTTGCCGTCATGGCATTTGCCAACGTGATCATTTCTGTCATGCGAAAGAGCATTCCGCCACGCATCCGCATCATCGTTCAGCTGACCGTGATTGCCACCCTGGTGATCCTGGTCGACCAGTTGTTGCGCGCCTTCTTGTACGATGTAAGCAGGCAGTTGTCGGTCTTTGTAGGCCTGATCATTACCAACTGTATCATCATGGGCCGCCTGGAAGCCTTTGCCCTGAACAACAAGCCATGGCCGTCCTTTCTGGATGGGGTGGGTAACGCGGCCGGTTATGGTGCTGTGCTGCTTGCCGTGGGCTTCTTCCGCGAATTGCTGGGCTCCGGTAGCCTGATGGGCTACCAGGTAATCCCCAACTTTCTTTACGACATCGGGTATGTTGACAATGGTTTAATGATCCTGCCCCCCATGGCTTTGATTACCGTTGGGGTGATTATTTGGGTACATCGCTATCGTGACAAATCACTGGTGGATGTAAGCTAACTTTTTAAAACCGGATAAAAGCTTTTATATAATGGAAGATCTAGTAAGTATATTTGTCAGGTCAATTTTTATTGACAACATGATATTCGCCTATTTCCTGGGAATGTGTTCCTATCTGGCCGTATCACGGACCGTAACAACCAGTGTGGGGCTGGGACTGGCAGTGGTGTTTGTATTGGGAATTACGGTGCCGATCAATTTCCTTCTCGAGAATTATGTGTTGGCCCGCGGTGCCCTTACCTGGCTGGGGCCCCAGTTTGCAGATGTTGATCTGAGCTTTCTGACCTTTATCATGTTTATTGCCATTATTGCTGCCATGGTGCAGCTGGTTGAAATGGTGATCGAGAAATTCAGCCCTACCCTGTATGCCTCTTTGGGGATCTTTTTGCCGCTGATTGCTGTAAACTGTGCCATCCTGGGAGGTTCCTTATTTATGCAGGAACGTGGCTACAACAACCTGGCAGAGGCTGTTTCCTTTGGTCTGGGTAGTGGGGTCGGCTGGTTGCTTGCCATCGTGGGGATTGCTGCAATCCGTGAAAAAATTCAGTACTCTAATGTGCCGGCTCCTTTGCGCGGCCTGGGAATTACTTTTATCATCACCGGTCTGATGGGTATTGCGTTTATGAGTTTCATGGGTATTGAACTTTGATTTATTTAACTTTCTGAAAAACAGAGAATCATGATATTGTTAGATATTGGTAATCTTGGGATTGTCATCCTCAGCATAGCGGTGTTCCTGGTGATCATCCTGGTGCTGGTGGCCGTGTTGCTATACGCCCGGGCCAAACTGGTGCCCAGCGGCCCGGTAACCCTTACGGTAAATGATGAAAAAAAGCTGGAGGTGAATGCAGGAAACACCCTCCTTTCTTCCTTATCGCAGGAAGGGATTTTTCTGCCCAGTGCCTGTGGAGGTGGTGGTACCTGTGCGCAGTGCCGCTGTCAGGTGCTTGATGGAGCCGGCGATATTCTGCCTACCGAGGTAGGCTACTTCACCCGCAAGGAGATTCAGGATAAGTGGCGTTTGAGCTGCCAGGTGAAGGTAAAACAGGATATGGACATAAAGATAGCTCCCGAGATCTTTGGCATCAAGAAGTGGGAATGCGAAGTGGTGTCCAATCGAAATGTGGCCACCTTTATCAAAGAATTTGTGGTGAAACTGCCTGAAGGGGAGGAGCTGGATTTTCAATCAGGAGGATATATCCAGATTGATGTGCCCCCGGTAGAAGTAGACTTCAGCAAAGACATTTATGTGGAAGAAGAATTCCGCGGCGACTGGGACAAGTTCAATATGTGGGACCTTAAAATGCGGAATTCTGAACCCATCTACAGGGCCTATTCCATGGCCAACCATCCGGCTGAAGGCAACATCGTGATGCTGAACATCAGGATTGCCACTCCGCCATTTGATCCCAAAAAGGGCCAGTTCATGAATGTGAATCCCGGAATCTGTTCTTCCTTTATCTTCTCGCGCAAGCCGGGCGACAAGGTGATGGTATCTGGGCCTTACGGTGAGTTTCATATTAAGAAAACCGATCGTGAAATGGTGTACATCGGAGGGGGAGCTGGAATGGCGCCCCTGCGCTCGCACATCTTTCACTTGTTTCATACGCTGAAGACCGATCGCAAGGTGTCATACTGGTATGGCGCACGCTCTAAGAGGGAAGTGTTTTATGAAGAAGAATTCCGCAAAATAGAAAAGGATTTCCCGAATTTTACATTTAACATCGCATTGTCGGAACCCATGCCTGAGGATAACTGGAGCGGATATACCGGTTTTATCCACCAGGTAGTGCTCGACAATTACCTGAGCAAGCATCCCGAACCCGAAGAGGTGGAATATTACCTGTGTGGGCCTCCCATCATGAACCAGTCGGTTCTGGGCATGCTCGACAACCTGGGCGTACCCGACGAAAACGTTGACCTTGACGACTTTGGAGGATAAAAAAACAGCCGCTTTTTAGCGGCTTTTTTATTACTTTTGCACTTTTGTATTTTATACCGGGAAGGATATGCATCCTTTTGTAAATCAAATGGCTGAATTGAAAAATACCCGACAGCAACAGGCCAGCCGTGTTACCTGGATTGGCTTTTTTTCCAACCTTTTACTCACCCTGCTGAAATTTGCTGCAGGATTCCTGGGCAACAGCGCTGCGATGATAGCCGATGCCATTCACTCGGTCAGCGATTTCGTGACCGACCTGGTAGTGGTGGGCAGCCTCAAGGTGTCATCACGTCCCAGCGACAGCAATCACAAGTATGGGCATGGAAAGGTGGAAACCCTGGCTACTGCTTTTGTGGGTATCGTGCTCTTTGGCATTGGAGCAGGGATTTTTTGGGCCGGGTTGAATAATGTTCTTGCGCATTATGGTGGTGAACCTCTGCGGTCGCCAGGTATGTTTGCCTTCTGGGCGGCACTGGCATCCATTATCGTGAAGGAAATTTTGTTTCAGTACACGCTAAAAGTGGGCAAGGATATCAACAGCCAGGTGGTGATAGCCAATGCATGGCATCACCGTAGTGATGTGTATTCATCTATTGCCACTGTGCTGGGTATTGGGGGAGCCATTTTTCTGGGCGAAAACTGGGTCATTCTGGATCCGGTGGCTGCCATGCTGGTGAGCGTATTTATCTTCAAAGTTGCGTTTTCCATTACCCGTGAGTCGCTGCTGGAGTTGATTGAAACGGCCCTGCCCCATTCCAGTGAAGTGGACATTCTGAATGTTGCCCGCAGGGTTGAGGGGGTGCATAATCCCCATGACCTGAAGACCCGTAAGATTGGAAATAATATTGCCATTGATCTGCACATTAATGTTCAGAATCACCTGAATGTGGAGCAGGCCCATGAAATTACCGTAGACCTTGAAAACCAGCTGCGCCACGTGTATGGGGAAGAAACCTTCATCTCGATCCATACAGAACCTCTTAAATAATCTGTGATTTTTATGCTTACTAAAAGGATATTATATGCTTAAAAATAAGTTTCTGCCTGTGTTGTTATTCATCTTGCTTTTTTGGGCTGGTTGTGGCAGTAATAGCAATCAACTTTCTAAGGTAACCTTCCGCGGTGAGGTGTTTGGTACTTATTATACGATCTCTTATTTTGAAGAAGAAGCCAGTAACTATCAGCAAGAGATCGACAGCCTGCTTGAAGATTTCAACCAGTCATTGTCATATTACCAGCCCAACTCTGTGGTGTCGCGTATCAACCGCAATGAGACAGATGCTACGGACGAATATTTCAGGACTGTTTTTCAGCGCGCTCAGCAAATCTCAGAAACTACCGGCGGTGCTTTCGATGTTACGGTGGCCCCCCTGGTCAATGCCTGGGGCTTCGGGTTCAAAGAAAAGGAGACGATGACTCCCGAAAAGGTAGATAGCCTCAAAAAGCTGGTGGGATATGAAAGAGTCTCCCTTGTGGGACAACGGATCGTGAAACAGGATCCAGCCATACAGTTTGATTTTAACTCCATTGCCAAAGGATATGCTGCCGATGTAGTTGGTGCCTTTCTCCAAGAGCAGGGCATTGATACTTATATGGTAGAGATAGGTGGTGACCTGATGGTGAAAGGCCTGAAGCCTGATGGCAGCCAGTGGCGAATCGGCATGGAGAAGCCCGCCGACAGTAGTGATGACCCACAAGACTGGGACTTTTATGTAGAGCTGAAGGATCAGGCCGTTGCCACTTCAGGCAATTACCGCAGGTACTATGAAGAAGACGGCCAGCGCTACTCGCATACCATTGATCCGGTAACCGGGTACCCTGTGTCGCATAACTTGCTGAGTGTTTCGGTCTTTGCCCCTGATGCCATGACAGCTGATGCCTATGCCACTGCGTTTATGGTAATGGGGCTGCAGCGAGCTATCGAATATGTGGAACGTAACCAGCAGCTGGAAGCTTACTTCATCTTTTCTGATGGTCCCGGTACTTATGGCACCTATGCCACCCCAGGGCTGGAATTGCTGAACCGGGAGAACCTACAGGATTTATGAAAACCCGGAATGATTGGTGATGAACTTATACACTGCACCCAATAAAAAAAGCTGGCATCTGGTTGCCAGCTTTTTTTATGCAGGAAAAAATTAACATTGCCTGGTAAGGCTATGCGGGCATTTCATTTTCCAGTTTAAGCTCCAACTGCGCATTCTCGCATTCCTCATCATCCTGGCTGCTACACGAACAAGGCATGGCCTTGCCGGTTTTAGGGTCAAACTTGCTGCCACAGGTCTTGGTGAACTGACCCTGAGGCTTAAAAAACATTTTCACGGCGATGCCTGCAATGGCTAAACCGATCAAAACGACAGCTGCTATAAGTGCTTCTAACATAGTGGTCTTTTTTTGGGGAGGCATCCATCTGAACAGGCATTCACCTCCGCGATTAACATTACAACTTCACAACAACCCTGCCAACAAAATGTTCAGGGTTTTGTCAGCCATGACATCAGGATTCCTGCTGCCACCCCGGCATTTAACGATTCGGCGCCCTGGTTGCCAACTGCAGGGATGCTGATCCGTTGACTCACCAGCTGCCCGCATTCAGGGCTGATGCCTTTTGATTCATTTCCGACAACCAACATCCCGGGCAAAGTGGCCTGAATATTGAATAGAGCTTCTCCATGAAGAAACGCTCCGTAAACAGGGATATTGCCGTCCAGCGACCCCAGGAACAGGGGCAGATCCACGTAATGAACCTTCACCCGGATGAAGGATCCCATGGTGGCCTGGATTACTTTTGGGCTATAAACATCAGCCGTGGTGCTGGTGCAATAGATGTTGCGTACTCCGAACCAGTCGGCTGTGCGGATGATGGTGCCCAGGTTGCCCGGATCCTGAATGTTGTCGAGGGCCAGGGTCAGGTTGGTCTGCAGGTCGTCAGGATCTGCTTCATATTGCGGGATGGCAACCACTGCCAACGCCTGATTGGGGGTCTTTAACTGGCTGATGCGGCCCATTTCCCCTGGGCTGACAGGTATCACCTCCACGGGACTGCTGCTAATAATTTGCTGGTTGGCATCAATCCATGAGTCAAGGGCAAACACCTGCTGCAGGGCAAACCCCGAGCTCAGCAACTCGCGTACGATCTTGTCTCCTTCAGCAAGAAAACTACCTGACTGATTGCGGTATTTCTTCTGCTCCAGTGAGCGTATATACTTAATCGTTGTCGATGAGATCATAAGCCATGATTTGCTGATTAAAAAAAGACCTGCCTTAGATAAAGAAGGCAGGTCTTTTCAGGTGTTATCTCATGTGATGATTATTCAGCGATCACTTCAAACTTAATTTCAGGGCGTACTTCCTTATGAAGATTTACCTTGGCATTGTAAACACCTACCTCTTTCACCGAGTCGCCATCCACAAGAATCTTCTTGCGGTCAATCTCAATGTCGTATTGACTTTTAATGGCTTCAGCAATCTGAAGAGCGTTTACCGAACCAAAGATCTTGCCTGAGGCGCCTACTTTGGCACCGATCTTCAGGTGAATATCCTGAAGCTTTTCAGCCAGTTTCTCTGCTTCTTTCTTTACTTTCTCTTCTTTGAAAGAACGTTGCTTGAGGGTCTCCGCCAGTTTTTTCTTCTCTGAAGAAACGGCCAGGATACCCAGCCCCTTCGGAATCAGAAAGTTTCTGGCATATCCATCTTTCACGACAATTACATCGTCTTTAAATCCCAGGTTGGGAACATCTTGAATCAGTATAATTTCCATGATTTACCTCCTTATTTTAAAAGATCCGCTACATAAGGCATTAATGCAAGGTGCCTTGCTCTCTTGATGGCTTTGGCCACCCTGCGCTGGAACTTCACAGATGTTCCTGTCAGTCTTCTGGGAAGAATTTTCCCCTGTTCATTGACAAACTTGAGCAGGAAGTTAGCGTCTTTGTAGTCAATATATTTGATGCCTGCTTTTTTGAAGCGGCAATATTTTTTCTTTTTGATATCTACGGCAATGGGTGCCAGATACCTGATTTCAGAATTTTGTTGATTTGCCATAGTCGTTTTACTTTTGTTGATTCAACAAATGATTACTTGGATTCTTCACTTTTCGCTGATTCCTTTTCCCTTCTTCTTTTCTCATTATAGGCCAGAGAGAATTTGTCCAGCACTGATGTGAGAAAACGAATCACCCGCTCATCGCGTTTAAGCTCTACCTCAAAGTCGGCCACCAGCTGGGTGTCGGCTTTGTATTCGATCAGGTGATAAAAGCCCGTAGACTTTTTTTGGATGGGATAGGCCAGTTTGCGAAGGCCCCATTGGTCTTCATAAACGATCTCGGCTCCTTTGGCTTTCAGGTATTCCTGAAACTTACTTACCGTTTCCTTCATCTGTTCATCAGACAAAACGGGAGTCATAATGAAAACGGTTTCGTACTGTCTTACCATTTTTGTTGCTTTTAAATGTTTGAATGCATGGAAATTTGTTTTCCAAAACGAAGTGCAAAAGTAATAAAAACTTTTGATAATCAGCAGCCATAATTGCCTCTAAATGCTTTTTTTGTCTTTCCGGAGGGTGCAGATCTTAAAAAAGAGGCTGTCAATCTTTTGCGTCAGCCTCCTGTGTCAATAAGCAAGTCATATTGAATGTCAGAATTGACCATTGGCTTTTGCCGCAAAGTCCCGCCACCTGGCAAATTCCTCCTCTTTCATCACCCTGGGCATTTTCACCTGCCCCCCTTTTTTCTGTTCCTGCTCATTCCATGCATAAAACACCCCGGGCGATACCGATGACAGCCTGATGGTTTTCATGGCATGGTTGCGGGCATTGGAGTATGACTTGTTGATGCTCTTCAGGTACTGGTCAAGGGCCTGGGCCAGCTCATTGTCGTCGGCACGCCCTTCAATCCCCAGATACCAGTGATGAACATAACCCTGTTCTTCGCGAATGGCCGTAACAGTGTACTCAGGGATCAGCAACCCGAAAGCTTCCTCCAGATGCCGGATTACCGAATTCATCTGGCGGTCCGACAATTTAGTGCCTGCCACATTCAGGTAGTGACGGGTGCGCCCTGAAATGACAATCTCGGCCTTCTGCTTGCTGGTGAAGCGGATGGTATCGCCGATCATGTACCGCCAGGCACCGGCCACCGAAGAAACGACCAATACATAATCAACCCCTTCCTGAACCTGTTCCAGCGTGAGTGAGGGTGCGCCCTGCCTGATGCCCCCCTCTTCATCCATATTTTCACTCTCAAAAGGGATGAACTCAAAATACAGGCCACTGTTGGTGGCCAGTGCCATGGCCATTTCGTCGTTGGGCCTGGTTTGAAAGGCAATAAACCCTTCCGAGGCCAGGTAGGTGTCAATATAGGTAAGCGGCTTTCCTGAAAGGGAATCAAAGGTTTTGCGGTAAGGTGAAAAGGCCACCCCGCCCGAGGCAAAGACCCGGAAGTTGGGCCAGATGTCGTGAATGGTATCCACCTTATTGACCTCAATGACTCTCTTGAGCATCAGCTCATTCCATGAGGGGATGCCGGCCATGCTTCCAATATCCCATTCAGGGGCTTTACGGGCTATGATATCTACTTTTTCATCCCAGTCGGTAATGTCAGAGATTTGCCTGCCCGGGCGATAGAATCGCATAAACCACTGGGGGATGTTTGCTGCGGCAATGCCACTGATTTCACCTTCTTCATAAAATCCCCTTTTGGTGAGGGTGGTGGTGCCACCCAGCATCATCACTTCTTTTTCGAAGAATGGGGCCGGTAAATCGAAGTTGGCCATGGCCAGGATCTGCAACAGGCTGGCTTTGCGTATGGCCTCCAGCATGTCGTCGGTAGCTGGGATGCGTTTGTTCTCAACCCCGGTGGTGCCTGCTGTTACAGCATAATATTTGGGCAACCCGGGCCAGGCAACATTGGCCTCGCCCTCCATCTGTCTTTTCCACCAGCGCTGATGAATGCTTTCATAATCATGATAAGGAACAGCCTGTGAAAAGGCCTGCCGGATGTTGGGTTCCTGCAATAACTTCTCAAACTGATAGTGCCTGCCAAAAGCAGTATCGCGGGCCTTCCTGAGCAGGTAGGGCAGCATCTCTTTCTGGTCTTTGACCGGAGTATAGGCTGGAATGACCTTATCGGTGAATTCCAGGGCCGTTTTTATGATGTTTCCAAGAATAACCATATTGTTCACTGATTCTTAATACAAACAATTTTTCTGGCCGGATGTTTTCAGGAAAATAAATTGCTGCCATGGGCAGCTGTGTAAGATAGATTTTGAAAAAGACGAATCTTGCTTTCAGGAAGAATTGACGAAATCCTCCCAGCGTGCAAAATCCTCTTCCTTCATGACTTTAGGCATTTTTACCTGCCCTCCCTTTTTCTTTTCATGCTCGTTCCATGAATAAAACATTTCCGGGGAGAGGGTAGTCACTCTGACGTCTTTCAGGGCCTTGCTGCGGGCCATCTTGTAGGCCTTGTTCATGTCTTTCAGGAAAACGTCCAAAGCATGTGCCAGCTCCTGTTCCTGGCCCTGATTTTGGGTCCCCAGGTACCAATGGTGGATATAATCTTCTCCCCGTCGTACGGCAGCAACGGTAAACTCAGGAATCATCAGGTTGTATTTTTCCTCCAGGTATTTAATGCCTGCTGTCATCTGGATTACCGATAGCTGGGAGCCTACCACATTCAGAAACTGCCTGGTGCGGCCTGTAATGATAATCTCGGCCTTTTCCTTGTTGGTAAACCTGATGGTGTCGCCGATCATGAAGCGCCAGGCCCCGGCCACCGAAGAAACCACCAGGATGTAATCGGTTCCTTCTTGAACCTGGGCCAGGGTATAAGATTGAATTCCTTGCCTGATGCTGCCATTCTCATCAATGTTTTCCTCTTTGAAAGGAACAAACTCAAAATACAACCCGCTGTTGGTTGCCAGGGCCATCGCCATATCAGGATTGGGCCTTGTCTGGAAAGCAATGAATCCTTCAGAGGCCAGGTAGGTGTCAAGATAGGTTAAAGGCTGGCCACTCAAGGCATCAAGCGATTTCTGATAAGATAGTAAAGGGATTCCTCCCGAGGCAAATATCCGCAGGTTCGGCCATATCTCATGGATGTTGCTGACCTTGTGATGCTGAATCACTTTTTTGAGCATCAGTTCATTCCAGGAAGGAATGCCGGTAATGGCCCCGATATCCCATTGATGGGCCACCCGGGCAATGGCATCTGTTTTTGCTTCCCAGTCGCCGATAGCAGCAATCTGGTGCCCCGGGCGGTAAAACCGTTCAAACCACGAGGGGATATTTTTGGCCATAATGCCACTGATTTCGCCCTCCTGGTAAACCCCTTTATGATCCAGATGGGTGCTGCTGCCCAGCATCATGATCTGTTTTTCGAAGAAATCGCCGGGCATGTCAAAATTATTGATGGCCAGCACCTGCAGCATGCTGGTTTTGCGGTTGGCCTCCAGCATGTCGTGGGTTACAGGGATGTGCTTGCTTTCTTTTCCGGTGGTGCCGGCGCTTAAAGCATAATATTGGGCAATGCCCGGCCAGGTTACATCCTTCTGGCCTTGCATCTGCTGCACCCACCAGTTGCGGTGCATGGTGTCATAATCAAAATAGGGAACATGATAGGCGAAAGCATCTGCAATACGATCTGTTTTTAATATTCTGGAGAAAGAGTAGTGTTTTCCAAATGCGGTATTTTGTGCCTTTTTCAAAAGCAGCGTCAGCATTTCCTCCTGTTCTTTCACAGGCGAACCTTCCGGGATTACAAAGTCGGTAATTTCCAGAATGGTTTTTATAATATTTCCAACAATAACCATAAAAAGAGTTAATATGATAGAATTGAACTAATTTACGAAATTATTGACTTCAAAAGATTATTTTTCTTTTCAAAAGATCATTTTGTGAAGACTGAAGGGTTTTCTGCACCATCAGATGTTCTGCCAGGAAGATGGTTTTCAGTGGCGAAAAATAGTTCTACCTTTGCGGCGCAAATATTTTATATGTGATGACCACTGAAGGAAAACCGGGAATAAAGGATTGGCTGGCTCTTGTGTTGCTGATGCTGATATGGGGTAGCTCGTTCATACTGATCAAGAAGGGGCTGGTGGCATTCAACAGTGTTGAAGTGGGCGCCCTGCGCATTTCTATTTCTTTCCTGGTGCTTTCGCCCCTGGCCCTGACCCGTTTCTCCAGGGTGCCCCGACGCAGGCTCATATACTTTGTAATGGTGGGCATCATCGGCAATGGCTTGCCTCCCTTTCTGTTTGCCCAGGCACAGACGGTTATCGACAGCTATATGGCCGGGGTGTTGAACTCCCTGACCCCTTTGTTTACCCTGCTGGTGGGAATTTCCTTTTTTGGAACCCGGACCCGGTGGGTCAACGTGGTAGGAGTCGTTGTCGGGCTGTTGGGTGCCATAGGCTTGCTCACTGCCACCAACGACCCCCGGCTGGGTAACGGGATGTGGTACGGGCTGTTTGCCGTGGCCGGCGCCATTTGTTATGCCGTGAATATGAACATCATCAAAACCTACCTGAAAGATTTTGATGCCCTGACCATTACTTCAGTGGTATTTACCATCATCGGCATTCCGGCATTGTTGCTGTTGTTTCTGGGGACCAGTTTTCTGGACACCATGGCTACCCACCCCGAAGCAACCAGCAGCCTGGGGTTTATTGCCATCCTGGCCATCGTGGGTACAGCCATGTCTATGATTGTACATAACTGGCTGATCCGCCGAACTTCTGCTTTGTTTGCAGCCAGTGTCACTTATATGATGCCCATCGTTTCAATATTTTGGGGGGTGATTGATGGAGAAACATTCCTGTTCTTCTTTCTGATATGGATTGCCATGATCCTGGCAGGGGTGTATCTGGCCAACCAGCCGGCGAAGAAGGACGTTAAGCCATCAGATTAGCTTTCGCCATCAGCAGGAAATGCCCTCCCGGTTCCCCGACAGGCATCCCTGATCTGATAGGTATTTCTTTTAGTATGATGAACAACAGAAATTTAAAGCATTGGGCCCTCCTAATGCCGGGGTTTTGAAAAACAGAAACAATTATTTGCAAAAGGGTGTGTTCCTGAGTACTTTTGTTGTTTCTGGATTGAGGATAATTTTTTTTGGAAGGGGCATTGTTCTGAAAATTAATTTGTATATCTTTGCACCCCAATATTCCAGTTAGTAATTAAAAAAATACGCTGAATAAAATGTACGCAATTGTAGATATAGCCGGACAGCAGTTTAAGATTCAAAAAGACCAGAAGCTGTATGTCAATCGCCTTCAGCAGGAAGAAGGCGCAGAACTGGAGTTTGACCAGGTATTGCTCTTTGCCGATGGCAACGAAATAAAAGTAGGCACGCCCCTGTTGGAGGGAATCACGGTGAAAGCCAAAGTACTGGGTCATATGAAGGCTGATAAGATCCTGGTATTTAAGAAAAAACGCCGTAAAGGCTATCAGAAACTGAACGGTCACAGGCAACCCCTGACACAGATTCAAATCGAAGAGCTCAGCGCCTGATTTTTTTGATAACAAATAAAACTTATATATTATGGCACATAAGAAAGGAGCGGGTAGCTCCCGTAACGGACGCGAATCGCATAGCAAGCGCCTGGGCGTCAAATTGTTCGGTGGCCAGACAGCTACTGCCGGCAACATCATTATCAGACAACGCGGCACCCAGCATTTCCCCGGTCAGAATGTGGGAATGGGAAAAGACCATACCTTGTTTGCACTGGTAGATGGCAAAGTGGTTTTCAAGAAAAAAGCCGAAGGAAAATCATACGTCTCTGTCCTTCCGCTGGAAGCATAGGGCATCGTAGGTCTCTTCAGAAAAAAAATCAAAGCCGTCCCGGGTAACTCCCGGGACGGCTTTTTTAATGACTTTCTGCAACCCGGCGTTTTTCGCGCCTTGAACCATTGCCTGGCTCAGGCATTCACTCTCTTTCTCCCTTCAACTTTCTTTTCTTTTCAGTCAACCTTCCTGAAAAAGGTTTGATGCATCACAATGCCCGACGACCTTTCTGCTCCTTATCCTGGAGCATCCAGGGACTGATTAAATTCGGACCAAATTCGGACTAAGTTCGGACCAAATTCGGACCAAATTCGGTCATGACCGAATTTGGTCCGAATTAAGTCCGAATTTGGTCCGAATTTGATCCGAATTTGATGCGACCATAATAGGGTCTTGAACCAGGGAAGAAGGAGTTCCATAAAAATGGAATTGATGGGGCGAAGGCGAAAGGTCTGTTATGAAACCGGCATTTAATATAAGAGTATTTTTAGGCAGGATGCCATACTTGTTTTTCTTTTTGATGGGTGGGGGTTCTGTCAGAGGTTTTTCTGGCTCTCTCATGAGTCTGATGCGTATTTATTTGTTAATTTTGTGGTCTTTTCTATAACCCACCAGAAAGCACGATTATGATAGCTTTACACGAAATCCGCAATAATCCCCAACAGGTGATTGCCCGCCTGAAGATCAAGAATTTCGATGCCACTGCCACCGTTGAACGGCTCCAGCAAGTGGATGGCGAACGCCGGCAGACCCAGATGTTGCTCGACAACACCCTGGCCGAAGCCAATGGGCTGGCCCGGCAGATCGGTGAGTTATTCAAATCGGGCAATGCCAGTCAGGCCCAGGAGCTGAAAGACCGCACCGCCGTGTTAAAGCAGGAAAGCAAAAAGCTTCAGGAGCAACTGGAGGCATTATCGGCCGAGCAAAATGAGCTGATGGTTCTGATTCCGAATCTTCCTCATGAACTGGTGCCTGCCGGAAAATCATCGGACGACAATCTGATTGTTGCCGAAGAGGGCCTGGTGCCGGTGCTTGCACAAGATGCCCTGGCGCATTGGGACCTGGCTCAGAAGTACAACCTGATCAACTTCGAATGGGGCACCAAGATTACCGGTGCTGGTTTTCCGGTATATGTAGGCAAGGGAGCCCGTTTGCAGCGTGCCCTGATCAGTTTTTTTCTGGATCAGGCGGTGGAAGCCGGCTTTACCGAGTTCCAGCCCCCACTGATGGTCAACGAGGCATCGGCCTTTGCTACCGGCCAGCTGCCCGACAAAGAAGGACAGATGTATCACGTGCCGGTCGATAACCTGTACCTGATCCCCACGGCCGAAGTGCCCGTAACCAACTTCTATCGGGATATGATTCTGAATGAAGATCAGCTGCCGGTAAAAAGCACTGCCTATACCCCTTGCTTCCGTCGTGAGGCGGGTTCTTACGGAAAAGATGTCAGGGGACTGAACCGCCTGCATCAGTTCGACAAGGTGGAGATTGTGCAGATCTGTCATCCTGAAAAAAGTTACCTGGTGCTCGACGAGATGGTAAGCTATGTGATGGGCTTGCTGCGCAAGCTTGAACTGCCTTTCAGGGTGGCCCGCCTGTGTGGTGGTGACCTGAGCTTTGCCTCTGCCATGACCTACGACCTTGAGGTATATTCGGCTGCCCAGAAACGCTGGCTGGAGGTTAGTTCCATTTCAAACTTCGAGGCCTTCCAGTCGAACCGGATGAAGCTGCGCTATAAGGGAGCCGACGGGAAAAACCACCTGGCGCACACCCTCAACGGGAGTGCCCTGGCCTTGCCCCGGATTGTGGCTGCCCTGCTGGAGAATCATCAGACAGAACAAGGGATAAAAATCCCCGAAGCCCTGCAGGCCTATACCGGTTTCGCGATGATCGACTAACAACCTGCCCGGGCAGGGAATAAACAATCCGGCAGTGCCAGCGTTTGAATGTTCTGGTGTAATTGTACCATGCCCATGAAAAAGGCCTTTATAATTTTTCTTCTCTTTACAGGATGTGCAGGCTGGCATGCTGTAGCCCAGGAATCGTCCGATGAGATGCTGGCGGCCCAGTATTTCCGTCAGGGACAATATGATAAGGCGGTGGCACTGTATAAAGACCTTTTTGAGAAAAAAAACGCTCCGGTAATTTACAACAACTACCTGGAGAGCCTGCTGGCCCTGAATGAATTCAAGGAGGCCGAAAAAGTGGTTCGCCGGCTGATGGACGACTATCCCGACCAGGTGCGTTATGATGTTGATATGGGATGGGTGTGGCATCGCTCGGGAAATCAGCGTCGCTCCCGGCGTCTGTTTGACGATCTGATTGCCGGCATGCAGCCCCGCACACAGCAAGTGCTGGATCTGGCCGATGCTTTTCAGGGCCGTGGCCTGAATGATTATGCCCTGGAGACTTACCTGCGGGGGCGCCGGCTCCTGGGAAGTACTCACCCGCTGCACCTTGATATCGCTGCCCTGTACGAAAAGATGGGGCGCTATCTATCGATGATGGAAGAGTACCTTGATTATCTGAATACCAACCTGGCTCAGATGGATCAGGTGCGGGGCATCCTGCAGGATGCTATTAATGATGATCCCGGATACGAAAAGAATGAAGCCCTGCGGGAGGTGCTGCTGGTGCGCACACAAAGTCAGCCTTCCAATACCCTGTATTCCGAAATGTTGCTGTGGTTGTCCCTGCAACAGCTGGATTTTCAGATGGCTTTTATGCAGGCGCGTGCCCTCGACAGGCGCCTGCAGCAACAAGGACAGCTGGTGCTTGAAGTAGCCCGGCTGAGCGCTGCCAACAAGGATTACCCCGTTGCTTCGCGGGCTTTTCAATATCTGCTTGATCAGGGTGAAGACACTGCCTTTTATCTGGAAGCACTCACCGGCCTGCTGGATGTGCAGTTTCTGGAAATCACCGCTTCCTATTCCTATTCTGATGATGATTTGCGCAAGGTGGAGAAAGATTATATGGAGGCCCTCGATCACCTGCCCCTCGATGCAAGCACCGTGAGGTTAGTGCGCAACCTGGCCAATCTGCAGGCTTTCTACCTCGATAACACCGGTGCTGCCATCGATTTGTTACAGCGTGCTCTGGATACACCGGGAATCTCCAGCCGGGTAAAGGGAGAATGCAAAATTGAGCTTGCCGACATCCTGCTGCTTACCGGGCAGGTGTGGGATGCTACCTTGTTGTACTCGCAGGTAGATAAAAGTTTCAGGGACGACCCCCTGGCGCATGAGGCGAAATTTAAAAATGCCAGGCTGTCATTTTATATTGGTGAGTTCCAATGGGCACGGGCTCAGCTGGATATTCTTAAAGCGGGCACTTCGCGGCTCATCGCCAATGATGCCATGGAGCTCTCCCTGCGCATTCAGGATAATATAGGTTTTGATGAAGATACCCGGCCACTGAAAATGTTTGCCCGTGCCGAAATGCACGCTTTCAGGAATCATTTTCAACAAGCCATCCAGGTGCTTGATTCGGTGCTGCAGACCTTTCCCGGCCATCCTATTTATGATGATGTGCTATATGCCCAGGCAGAAATACACCTGAAGCTGAGAGATTATGAGCAAGCCGATAGTTTGCTGGCCCGGATCGTGGAGATGTTTCCCACAGGATTGCTGGCCGATGAGGCCCTTTTTCAGCGAGCGGTGCTGCATCACCAGATACATGAAAACAAACAACAGGCAATGTCGCTGTATCAGCAGTTGATTATTAATTATCCCGGCAGCCTGAATACAATAACGGCTCGCAATCGTTTCCGCACCCTGCGGGGCGATGTAATCAATTAAACTAATTTATTTTGAATCAGGTACGCCCCAAAAAAAACCTTGGACAACATTTTCTCAGAGATGAGAATATTGCCCGCAAAATTGCCGAAAGCCTTACCCGTCATGGTGATTATCAAACAGTAGTGGAAGTAGGACCCGGCATGGGGGTGCTTTCCAAATTTCTGATTCCCGATGAACGCTATCAATGGTACGGGGTAGAAATAGACCGCGATTCAATTGCCTATCTCAAAGAACATTACCCCGGGCAACGCGACCGGCTCATTGAAGGTGATTTCCTGAAGCTACCCCTCGATCAGCTCTTCAAAGACCAGAAACTGGCCGTGATCGGCAACTTCCCTTACAATATTTCCACCCAGATCGTGTTTAAGATATTGGAGAATGTAGACCAGGTAACCGAAATGGTGGGCATGTTTCAGAAGGAAGTGGCCCGGCGGATTGCCTCTCCTCCCGGAAGCAAGGAATATGGGATATTGAGTGTGCTGGGCCAGG
>JAWOCF010000108.1:0-7025 GCA_046483935.1 Bacteroidales bacterium
ATTATTTAACCTAAAAGGGAAAACCGCTCTGGTTACCGGTGGCAGCCAGGGAATAGGGAAAGCTATTTCCCTTGCTTTGGCGGAATATGGTGCCAACCTGGTTATCAATTACCGATCGAACAAAGAACTTGCTGAGGAAACAAAAAAGGAAATTATTAACAAGGGAGCTAAATGTTGGCTTATCGAATGTGATTTGTCCCGGCTCGATTCAGCAAAGATAATTTCCCGTTATCTCAATGAGCATGAGGTTTCTCCTGATATTTTAGTACTGAATGCTTCGGTCCAGTATCGAAAAGCTTGGGATGAGGTAACTCCGCAGGAATTTGAGTATCAGATCAACATCAACTTTAGAGCATCACTTTTTTTAATTCAGGAGTTTTTCCCTTCCATGAAAAATAACGGTTGGGGTCGGATTGTTACTCTTGGAAGTGTTCAACAATCAAGGCCGCATCCACAAATGATTGTGTATGCCGCATCGAAAATGGCACAATTGAGCATGGTGAAAAACCTGGCGTCCCAGATTGGAAAATACGGAGTGACTATTAACAACCTGGCCCCGGGAGTATTTCCCACCATCCGGAACGAAGAAGTGCTTCAGAACGAAAAGTATAAGGCGATGGTGGAAGGAAAAATACCGCTCGGTTATATCGGTGATACTGCTGACTGCGCAGCAACCGCTCTCCTGCTTTGTTCTGATGCCGGTAAATACATCACAGGGCAGGACATCTTTGTGGATGGCGGAATGGGATTGAATTTTTAAAAAATATAATAGCTATGAGTGTAAATCAATATAAAAAAGAAATAGGAATGATGAACCTGGAAAAGCTAATCGAAAACCAGGAAAAAATTTCAAATAAGAAGTTCCCAATTCCAGATAAAGAGTTACTCAAAAGATATGAGAATCTTTACACAGGAGCAGTAAATGATGTGTTGCGTGAATTTTGCTATTTAGAACAAGCATTACCAGGTAGAATTAAATCTTTACGTGAGTACCAAACATATGCAGGGTTTGCTTTTACTGTAAAAAGTTCTCCTAATGTAAAAATCAAGGGCGAAATGGAATTTCGCTCCCAAATGCTGGATGAAATGCACGAAGATGCATTTATCATCTAGGCTGTGGTAATAAAAAGAATGTTCGATAAATCGAAGCGCACATCCAGATAATGATCAAGGAAGTTGTTGTTTTGTTCGGGGTCAAGCACCTCCAGCAGTGCAGAAGCGGGATCGCCCTGAAAGCTGATGCCGATCTTGTCAATCTCATCGAGCATCACCGTGGGGTTGGCTACCCCGGTCCGCTTCAGGCTTTGTATAAACTTTCCGGGCATGGCTCCTATATAGGTGCGACGATGGCCCTTGATCTCTGCCTCATCGCGCATGCCCCCCAGTGAGAACCGGTAGAATTTGCGGTTCAGGGCGTTGGCAATGGATTTTCCCACGGAGGTTTTACCGACCCCGGGAGGGCCTACCAGGCAGATAATGGTGCCCGATACCCTGCCCCGTTTGACAATGGTACTGATAAATTCCAGGATCCGCTGCTTGACATCCTGCAGCCCGTAATGATCCTCATCCAGTATCTTGCGGGCCCTGACAAGGTCGTAATTATCGGTTGAATAGATGCCCCAGGGCAAATCGGTGAGCCAGTTCAGGTAGGTTCGTGATACCTGGTATTCGGGAGAGATGGGTTCGATGGTTTTGAGCTTCAACAGTTCTTCATTCACCACCTTGGCGGCCTCCTCACTCAGGTTCAGTTTCCTGATCTTTTGTTCTATTTTCTCGATCTCGGCTGCCTTCTCATCTTTCTCCATGCCCAGCTCTTTCTTGATGACCTTAAGCTGTTCGCGCAGGAAGAACTCTCTTTGTTGTTTGGACACCTTCTCTTCGATTTGCTTCTGGATGTCCTGCTGCAGCTGGCTTAGTTCAATCTCTTCCTTCAACAACAGCAACAGCTTCTCGCTTCTTTCAAACAGGTCGGTGGTTTCAAGCAGATCCTGCAGCTTATAACCTTCAGCTGTCAGAAAGGAGGCCACCAGGTCCATCAGCAATCCTGGTTTCTCTAACCCAACCTGCGAGATGGTCAGGCGCATCTGCTCCTGAAACATAGGGTTAAGCTTGATGAGCTCTTTCACCGAATTGATCACTGCCAGGGTATAAGCCTTGATCTCCTCGGAGGTGGGTTGGGTCTCGTCCGAATCATACTGAACATGCCAGTAAGGAATGTTCTGCCGGGTAAACTTCTTCCTGAGGCGGCAGCGCGAAAGGGCCTGTGCCAGGAATTGCACTGTGTCGTCCGACTTGTTGATCACCCTGATGATCTTCAATAAAGTTCCGGTTCGGAATACCTCGGAATTGGTAAAGATCTTTTCATCAAGCTCCTTGATCAGCGATACCCCAATAAAGCCATCGTTGTTTTTCAGGGCATGTTCTACCTGCTGCACCATAATTTTATTGGCAAAAGCCAGCGGAAGTGTCAGGCCTGGAAAAACAGGCCGGCTTTCTAAGGGTAACACCGTAACAGAATCAGGGAAAAATTCAGAGACCAGTACCAGTCCAGCCTTGTCTTTGGTATAATCTTCCATAAATATGAGTTCTTTTTGTGATACGCTTTCTTGATTTCTTTATGTGTTCAACATATAAAAAAGTCTTCCGGTTCACCTCCTGGCAGAGAAGTTGCAGCTGCCTCAGAACCCGAAGTGAATGCCTTGAGCCAGAGGCAGCTCCTGGCCGAAGTTAATGGTGTTAGTCTGGCGCCGCATATAATATTTCCATGAATCGGAGCCTGACTCCCGGCCGCCCCCTGTATCCTTTTCTCCCCCGAAGGCGCCTCCGATTTCTGCCCCTGAGGTGCCGATGTTCACGTTGGCAATGCCACAGTCTGATCCTGCTTCGCAGAGGAAAAGCTCTGATTCGCGAAGGTCGTTGGTGAAGATGGCCGAAGAAAGTCCCTGGGGGACATCATTGTTCAGGGCGATGGCCTGTTCAATGCTCTGGTATCTGATCAGGTAAAGGATAGGGGCAAAGGTCTCTTCCTGTACTACCTGATAATGATTCTGTGCCTCCACCAGGGCAGGTACCACATAATGGCAGAAGCTTCGGTTGTCGCAGTCGTAGGCTGTCCCTCCGAAGATCACCTTTGCGCCATTTTCTCTGGCCCGCTCAATGGCCTTCAGAAAGTTGTTTACCGCATTTTCGCTGATTAGGGGGCCTACCAGGGTGCCCGGCTCCAGGGGATTGCCGATTTTGCCTGAGAGACTTTCATAAGCGGTTTTCAGCAGCTCCGACACCTTGTCGAAAATGCTCTCATGGATGATCAGCCTGCGGGTGCTGGTGCATCGTTGTCCGGCAGTACCTACCGCTCCGAACACCACCGACTTGATGGCCATCTCCATATTGGCACTGGGGGTAATGATGATGGCATTGTTGCCCCCCAGCTCCAGAATAGAACGGCCCAGACGGGCACCGATAATGCCGCCGAGTCTCCTGCCTACAGCTGTGGAGCCGGTAATAGAGAACAGGGGAATACGTTTGTCGGCCACGAAGTTGTCGCCCAGGGTAGAGGACTGGGCCACCACCAGATTGAACACTCCTTCAGGAACCTGGTTTTTCTCAAGCACCCGGGAAATGATCTTCTGTACTGCAATGGCAGCAAGGGGAGTCCTGGAGCTGGGCTTCCAGATTACCACATCGCCACATACCGCGGCAATCATGGCATTCCAGGCCCATACGGCCACCGGAAAGTTGAAAGAGGTAATCAGCCCTACAATGCCCAGGGGGTGGTACTGGTCGTAGATGCGATGCCTGGGGCGTTCCGAATGCATGGTAAACCCATTGAGCAGGCGGCTCTGGCCCACAGCATAGTCGCACACATCAATCATCTCCTGTACTTCCCCCAGGCCTTCTTCAATATTTTTACCCATCTCCAGGGTCACCAGATATCCCAGATCCTGCTTATAGTCTCGCAGGGCCTGCCCGATCTGGCGGACTACTTCGCCACGTTGGGGGGCGGGCACTTCACGCCATTTGACGAAGGCCTCCTGGGCAGTCGTTATTACCTGCTCGTATTCCTGGTCACTGGCATTGGTTACCCGGGCAATTTCCTGATTGTCGATGGGCGAGGTGGAGGAGATCTGCCGGGAACCGCCGGCCAGCCACCTTGTTCCTGTACTGACTCCCGGGTTGGTATCTTCTATACCTAACCGAACTAAAATGGCATCCATGGTGTTTGATTTTAATTAGCGTACTAATTAAAACAACCATGAATGCCATTAAAGGTTTGAAAATATCCTGACTATTTTCTTATATAGGGCACTCCTTCCTTAATCCAGTCAGCAGGCTCCATTCCTTTCAGATGATAGTCGAAATACTCTTTCATGCGGATGGTGTAATCCAGCTTGTTGGCATACTTCTGAGGATGGTGTGGCTCATCATTATACTGAAGAAAGATCACATCCTTCCCTACCCGGCGCATGGCCAGGTACATCTCAATAGACTGCTCCCATGGCACGGCTTCATCTTCGTCGCCATGCATCAGCAGCAACGGGGTGTTGATCTCGTCGGCATAAAACAGGGGTGAATTTTCAATATACAGATGCATCTCCTCGAACAATGAAGCTCCGATGCGGCTTTGACCTGTCTCATACTGAAACTGGCGGGCCATCCCCGATCCCCAGCGGATGCCTCCGTAGGCGCTGGTCATATTTGAAACCGGGGCCCCTGCAATGGCAGCCTTAAACAGGTCGGTCTGGGTCACAACAAATGCTGTCTGATAACCACTCCATGAATGGCCGTGCAACCCGATGGCCTCAGGATCGGCGATGCCCATGTCGATAATCTTATTGACTGCGGGAGCCAGCGACTTCAGGGCCGAGGCACCGGGGCGTCCTTCCACGAAGTGAATGTCGGGAAGCAATATGACGTAATCATTGCTGGAATAGAAGCCAAAGCCAGGCCGGTGATTGATCACTGTCTGATTGAAATCGTGCAGCCTTTGGGAGTACTTCTCGTAATAATACACAAACACAGGATATTTCCGTGAAGGGTCATAATCGCCGGGTTTTACCACAATGGCCTGCAGGTCAACGCCATCGTCCGAGCGGAAAGAGATCAGTTCGGCAGTGCCCCAGTTGAAGGGCTCGAGCTGCTGATTCAGCTCAGACACTTTCACAGGGTTCGAAAAGCGGGTGTTGCTCACCCACAGGTCGGGAAACACATCAAACGACTCGTTGGTGAACATGATGGTCTTGTTGTTTCCCGAAAGCGCGCGCAGCCGCAGGCTCTGATTGGTGTCCATCACCTTTTCAATGCCCTGACGATCCAGCCGGGCGGTATAAACGGCGCGTTCCTTGGTTACTTCATCGAACCCTTCAATCCAAACCTGTTCCCTTTTTCCATACAAAGGTTTGGAATCCAGCTTGTTGATGCGCAGGGCAGTTTGCATCTGGCGTCCCTGGCCGTTGGTGACGTTGTGCATGTTGCCGTTGCTCAGGTCGGCCTGCCAGATGTCGAAGCGATCGTAGAGCAAGGCTGTGGTCTGATCTTCCATCCAACCTGCCAGCCGGTAGCTGGAAGGCTCTGAGGGGGTGTCGTGGGTTTCATCATAAAATGCCACATCCAGCGATCCGGTCAGGTTGGTATGCTCCCTGCCGGCAATATCGTATGAGTGCCAGTTGCTGTCTTTGAAATAAAGCATAAATTGCCCGTTGGGCGAAATCAGGCTCATGTCGCCGAATTCCTCCAGCACCAGGTGTTTCTCTCCGGTCAGCAGGTTGACAGTATAAATGTCGCGGTACCTGCCATCCCAGGTCATCTTCACAGCATAGGGAAGGTACGTTGAGGCCAGGGCATAATCGCCGGAGGGTGCCAGGTGCACATCGGGGATTTGCCCGGTGGCCAGCTCTACCATACGCTCTTCTTTTAGGTGATACACGGCTGTAAGGTTCTGGCGTTGCCGCTGGTTGTACATCACTTTCTCCTGGGTCTTGATCACGGGGTCTTCAACATGCCAGATGTCGACACCTGCCAGCTGCAGGATGGAGTCTCTCACCGACAGATTTTCGGTGGAAGCTTCGGGTTGGGCGGCCAGTTCACCGGGGCGCAGGGCGAAGAACAGGCGCTGGCCGTCATTACTCCACGAAATGCGGTTGTCGAAAGGCAGGAAGCTTTCCTGGGGGGCATCAGCCTGGGTTAGCAGCGTGCGGGCAGCAGCGCTCTGCGGGCTCCAAAGAACCAGTTCAGCGGTTTCCACGGTGTCTTTTTCCAGGTCCTGTTCTTTCATGTATGCCAGGCGTGAAGACTTTTCGTGCCATGAAAAATGGTTGAACTTTGTTTTTTCGGATTGCTCGATGGCCTGTGGCGCTGATGAGAGATCGTTTAATGACAGGTAATATAAGCCGTTGTTGGCCTCCAGGGTGTCCTTCAGTGAATACACCAGCGAGGTGGCCAGGCTGTCGACGGTCCAGTTTTCCACGAAGGGCAGAACGAGCTGATCGCCGGTAGCGAGGTTGCGCACCACCAGGGGCGTGCCTGCCTTCTTCAGCTTGTCGGTCTGTTCCTTCGTGAGGGTAGTATCTTCTTCCATGGATTGATGTACGAAAAGATACTCCTTCTCCTGGGTGAAGGAAGCCCTTTTGAGGCGGGCAAACCCCTGGCGGGAGCCATCCCGGGTGCGGATCAGGATCAGGGAGTCGGTGGGCTGATCGGCAGGCTTTACCCCCATGGTGGTCGCCAGTGGTGGCTTCTGGGTAAAATAGACCCAGTTGCCCCGGGAAGAAAACCGGGGGCTCTGGCCCCGCTCTACCCGGTATTCGGTGCCGGCATCGGCCGATACCAGAATCCCATAGCCATCGCCCAGATCGGGCCAGGCATGATAGGCTACCCATTGCCCGGTGTGATCCAGGGCCGGGGATTGCAGATGATGAAAATCCATTACATCCTCAACAGTCATCGCACGCTTACCATCTGCCAGGATTGATAACGGAACCATGAACATCAGGAAGAATGCAAACATCCTGTTGACTTTCAGAAGATTG
>JAWOCF010000184.1:0-3277 GCA_046483935.1 Bacteroidales bacterium
CACAATCACTGCAACCTCATACGCGTATGCAGGATCATAAGCCATCAGGCTGGGAATTGACATTGCTGCCAGGTGGCTATGGCCGTCCTGGTGCTGCAGGCCTTCCCCGGCCAGGGTGGTCCTTCCGGCCGTGCCTCCGATCAGAAAGCCGCGGGCCCGGGCATCGGCAGCCGCCCAGATGAAGTCTCCCACTCTTTGGAAACCGAACATGGAGTAGTAAATAAACATGGGTACCATGTTGATCTGATGCGTGGCATAAGCTGTTCCGGCAGCAATGAATGACCCCATGCAGCCAGCCTCGGTAATTCCTTCTTCCAGGATGGCCCCGTCACGGGCTTCTTTATAAAACAGCAGACTGTCAATATCCACCGGTTCATAATTCTGGCCCACATGCGAATAGATGCCTGCCTGACGGAATAAGGCATCCATCCCAAAGGTTCTTGATTCATCAGGAACGATGGGAACTACCCGCTTACCGATATTTTTATCGGTGAGCATTTTTCCCATCAGTTGCACGATGGCCATGGTGGTTGCAAATTCGCGTTTGCCTGATCCTGCCAGCAGTTCCTTGTAGATTTTCTCGTCGGGAGCTTCCAGGGGGTCGGCTTTTGCTACCCTTATTGGCAGCGGGCCTCCCAGCTGCTCACGCCGCTTCATCAGGTATTTGATCTCTTCGCTGTCTTCGTCAGGTTTGTAAAAGGGTGCTTTGCGGGCTTTATCGTCCGAGAGCGGAATGCCAAACCTGCTGCGGAATTCCAGCAGCTCCTCTTCGTTTAGTTTTTTCTGCTGATGGGTGATGTTGCGGCCCTCGCCAGCTTCACCCAGCCCATAGCCTTTAATGGTCTGAGCCAGGATGACCGTGGGTTGGTCTTTGGTGGCGATAGCCTGTTTGTAAGCATTATACACTTTCACCGGGTCATGGCCTCCGCGGCTCAGCTTGTTGAGCTGTTCGTCCGAATAATTTTCTACCATTTTCAGAAGCTTCTCATGCTTGCCGAAAAAATCCTTGCGGAAGTAGGCCCCCGATTCCACCACATATTTCTGGAACTGCCCGTCGGGGGTTTTTTCCATCACCTGCAACAAATGGCCTTCCTTGTCCTGGCCCAGTAATGGATCCCAGTCCTGACCCCAGATTACTTTAATCACACGCCATCCTGCTCCTTTGAAAGCTGCTTCCAGCTCCTGGATGATCTTTCCGTTGCCGCGTACCGGCCCATCGAGCCGTTGGAGGTTGCAGTTGATTACAAAAATCAGGTTGTCGAGCTCCTCGCGGCTGGCCACGGTGATGGCCCCCATCGATTCCGGCTCATCCATTTCGCCGTCGCCCATAAAGGCCCAGATTTTCTGATCTGTCTCTTTCAGCAATCCGCGGTCTTCCATATATTTCTGGAAGCGGGCCTGGTAAATGGCCATCAGGGGCCCAAGACCCATCGACACCGTGGGGATTTGCCAGTAGCCCGGCATGAGCCGGGGATGAGGATAGGAAGAGAGGCCGCCCTGGGGCGAGAGCTCCCGCCTGAACCTGTGCAAATCTTCGCTGGTGAGCCGCCCCTCCAGAAAGGAACGGGCATAAATGCCTGGCGAGGCATGCCCCTGGAAATAAATAATGTCGGCATGCTGATCTTGCTGTTCGCCCCTGAAAAAATGATTGAATCCCACTTCATAGAGCGTGGCTGCTGAGGCATAGGTTGAGATATGCCCGCCAATGCCTTCCGATTCGATATTGGCCCGCACCACCATGGCCATGGCATTCCAGCGCACCAGGCTTTTGATGCGCCGTTCTATTTCGCGGCTGCCGGGGTAAGGCGATTCCTTTTCAGGGGCAATGGAGTTAATATATGGGGTGTTTCCCGGGCAGGCGGCCACAATGCCGTGTTTTTGCGCCTTGCCCTGCAGCATCAGCAGCAAATCGCGCACCCGTTCCGGATCCTCATTGTTAATGATGTACTCCAGGGCTTCCAGCCACTCCCGGTTCTCTATATCATAAAACTCTATCTTCGACATGTGTGAGGGGTTTTTAGTTTATTCTATCAGGTGTGAAAAACATGCCAAAATATGATCCATGGGCTGGTTGTCACCCTCATGTGCCTGTAAGGCACAGAAAATAAGCACAATCATATTCCTGAATTATCATTGGGGTGGGGATGGGAAATATCAGGCGTGTAAAAAGTTCTACAATCAGCCGGGTTTTTGTGGTTTCTTCAGCTGATCTCTCCATAACCCGGTAGCGATTCGCTCTAAGTTGGGGCCTGATTAAATTCGGACTTAATTCGGACCAAATTCGGACTAAATTCGGACCAAATTCGGTCATGACCGAATTTGGTCCGAATTTAGTCCGAATTAAGTCCGAATTTGATCCGAATTTGATTTGGATTTGATCTGACCAATAACTTATAGAGGGAGTATTCAGAAAAGTGTGTCGGGGACCCCGGTTTCAGAGTTTCCCTGGAGGGATCATCAGGAAAATTATTCCATTGAATGATTTTTTGAACATCACAAGAGACTTCAGGTTTAACCATAAACCCAATTCAGGACAATGGAAGAGCAAGAGCATTCAAAAGATGTAAGGAACTATTATAATAAACATGTAGAAGATGAAGATCATCGCCTGATGAACCATCCCTTCGAGTTGCCCGTAACCATGCATTATGTGGAAAAATACATGGATCCAGGGCAGGCGCTGTTTGATGTTGCCTGTGGCACGGGGCATATTGCCCGGCAGCTGCTGGATAAGGATTTTAAGCTTGGATTAAATGACTTGTCGGATAAAAATGTGGAGCTGGTAAAACAACGCCTGGGAAATCATCTCAACACCCTGTTTGTGGGACGTTCCGATGCCCTTGAAAGCAACGGCTGGCAGCACCAACTCTGGGACGGCATTCTGATTCTGGGCCCGTTATACCATATGATCAGCAGGGAAAACAGGCTGAAGGTGCTGCGCAAGGCTTATCATCATGTGAAGCCCGGAGGATATGTCTTTTCTTCTTTTATGACCCGTATGGGTGCCATGATCTATGGGGTAAAAAACAATCCCGGGGGTATTTCGTTTGCTGATGGTGCGGATAAACTATGGAATACCGGCACGGATGACCGTTTTGTGGAGGCTACAGAATATTTTACCAATGCATGGTTTTGTCATCCCGAACAGGTTCAGCCCCTGATAGAAGAGGTTGGCCTGCAGCATGCTCACCTGGCAGGGGCTGAGGGTCTTTTTGGGGAACGCTTTGAGTTGTATCATCAATTAGATGAAGCCCTGAGGCAACCCTGGATGGATTTT
>JAWOCF010000005.1:0-10182 GCA_046483935.1 Bacteroidales bacterium
CATTCAACAGGGCCTGGCCCCGGAAGAGGCCATCAGGATGTATCATCTTGTTGCTGCTGACCTGGAAATGAGACAAACGAATTATCAGCAAGCCATCCCCTCACTGCACGAAGCCATCAACCTGACCAGCAACCGGCAGCAACGCACCCGCCTTACTTTTATTCTGGGGCAGTTGTATCAGGAGGTCAAAAACTATTCCGATGCCCAGGCTACTTATGAGCGGATATTGAAGATGAACCCTTCTTTTGAACTTGCTTTTCAGGCCCGCATCCGAATGGCCATGGCTTATGATCCTGCCTCAGGCAACAGCGATGCCATCCATTCGGAACTCACCCGCATGCTGCGCGATGATAAAAACAAGGCCTTTCGCGACCAGATATACTACGCGCTGGCCCAGATGGCCCTGCGCCAGGGTCAGCAGGAAGAAGCCATTGACCTGCTGCTTGAATCAACAGCTGCAAGTGAAGAAAACCGCCTGCAAAAAGGACTCTCCTTTTATCACCTGGCACAGATCTATTACCAGAAACCCGATTACCTGAAGGCCAGTATTTATTATGACAGCACCGTGACCTACCTGCCACAAAGCTTTGAGAACTTTCAGCAGATCAGCACCACGCGTGGAATGTTGTCAGAATTGGCCGTCAACCTGCGTATCATTGCTGTTGAAGATTCGCTGCAGCAGCTGGCAGCCTTGCCTGAGCAACAGCGCAATGAAATGGTGGATCAGATGATCGCCACCATGCGCGAACAGGAGGCCCTGGAACGGGAGGCTGAGCGCAACCGCCAGTTAACCCGCCAGTCGATGGCCCAGACCCGCAGGCCCGGCAATCAGCGTGATGAGGGATGGTACTTCTATAATCCTTCTTCCATCGCTTTTGGACGCACTGAATTTCTCAGCCGGTTCGGCGAAAGGCCCCTGGAAGATCTCTGGCGCATCAGCAATAAACAGGTCATGGCTATGGGAATGGAGCAGCAGGATGCCATGGGCCAGCAGGGTGATGCTGAGGCCACTGCCGGAGGCCGCTTTGACCGCAACAACCTGCTGCGCAATATCCCTGTCACCCAGGAAATGATGCAGCAGTCAAACCAAAGGATGGCGCAGGCCTATTACAATGCAGGACTGATCTTCCGTGATCGTTTTCAGGATTATCAGCAGGCCATTAAAAACTTCGAAAGCCTGGTCAGCAGGTTCCCTGATTCACCCAATGTGCTGTATTCCCTTTATTATTTGTACAACCTCCATCGCAGCGAAGGAAATCTCTCGCGGGCAGAGAGCGTAAAAAACCAGATCATCAGTAAGTTCCCCCAAAGCGATTTTGCACAGATACTGGGTGACCCTGAGTATATTGAGAATCTGAAAGACCAACAGCAAAAAGCCAGCCGCCTTTACCAGACTGCTTATGCCGCCTATCAAAGTGAACGCTATCAGGAAGTACTGGACCACATCCTGATGGCTGATTCCATGGAGCTGGAACCTGACCTGGAGGCTCGCTTTGCTTATCTCAAGGCCCTTGCCCTGGGCCGGATGGACCTTGAAAATGAATTCCGCGACCAGTTGCAGCAGGTGGTTCAGTTATATGAAGGGACTCCGGTACATCAGCCTGCCAGTGTTTTGCTGGCTTCCCGCTCCGCTGATATTGCCATGACTCCCGCCCGGCAGCAGGAGGTTGATAATAGTGGCGATGAGGATGATTCATCATTTTCCTTCCAGGCCGATGCAGTGCATTTCTTTGTGATGGTGATTGATGTGCAGCAAATTGATGCCCGCTCCCTGCGCAGCTTCATCAACGAATTTAACCAGGAAAACTTCACCGACAGGGAGTTCTCTATGAGCAACATTTTCCTGGATGACAAGAACCAGTTAATTACCCTGACCAACTTCGAGAATATGAACCAGGGCATGGAATATTATTACCAGTTTATCGCTTCTGAAGGGTTAAAAGAATTCAATGCCGGGGCCATGCAGGCTTTCCTGATCTCAGTTGATAATTATCCGGTGTTCTATCAGCAGAAGGATATTGAAGCATACCAGAACTTTTTTCAAAAAAGGTATTTAAGAAATTAATGGTGGCTGCGGCTTCCTTTTTTCTTATTTTTGATCATCATAACAAACACTCATAACAATGTTTAATTCCCGGAAAAATAATACACCAATGGCCAAACAAACAGACTCTGAGCACACGTCCATCAACCTGGTAGGAACAGGAACCACTATAAAAGGCGAAATTACTTCAAATGGCGACATCCGTATTGATGGCACCCTGATCGGACAGGTGCGCTCCAAAGGAAAAGTCATTGTGGGGTCTACAGGCCTGGTGGAAGGTGATATTTTCTGTCAGAATGCTGATATCTCAGGAAATATCAAAGCCAAAGTAGAAGTTAATGAATTGCTGACACTCAAAGCCAGCTCACGGCTGCAGGGGGAGATCATTACCAATAAACTGGCCATTGAACCTGGTGCCAGCTTTACAGGTACCTGCACCATGGAGCGCGAGCAGCCTGCAAACCTGAAAAAGCATGGGGCTCCTGCCAAGTCAGAGCCCGAGATAGTATAACATCACCATAAACTGTAGTGAAACCTGATGAACCTGAAAAAGTATTTCATCATTTTCTTTTTGTACTCCCTGGGGATTTCCCTGGGGATGTACCTGTTTTCTGTGGTTGCTCCTGAACACTTGGTTTCTCAGGCTTATTGGGCACTTGTTCCTTTCTTTTTCGTGGTGATCACCATCACCAGGATCATTTTTTCTGCCGTTGCGCGCAAAAGCAACCGCCAGTTTTTTAATGTCTTCCTGTCGATGATGGGGGTGCGGATGCTTTTGTATGTGGGCGCACTGGTAGGATACTCAATGATCTTCCCTCACGATGCCGTTCCCTTCATTATCCTTTTCTTTATTCATTACCTGCTGTTTACCATCCCCGAGGTATACCTGCTGAACAAACAGGTGAAGAAAAAGCCTGTGGCCTGAGGCTGACCCTTTTTTTGCAGTTCCCTCTTCCAGCTTTCTGTGGCTTCGACACACTTAGCGACCAGCAACAAAATAAGTCATTTTGCTCTTTTTTTTTGTTGAATATAATTCATAAATTGCATCCATTAAAATCTCCTCCAGGAATGGATGTAATACTGACCAGATCTTCCAGGCTATCTGTTAACCACCGGGCATTGTTTCGCTGCATCCTGTTGATTCTCCTGCTGGGGATGTCACCTTCAGTGCTGAAGGCTTCATCCTCTGAACCCCATGCAGCTGACTCAGGCCCCCAGGAGGACTTTGATGCCGGAGAGATGATCCTGGATCACGTAATGGATTCCTATACCTGGCACATCATGGACGTGGGCCAACGTCAGATCTCCATTTCCCTTCCAGTCATCCTCTTTTATCAGGGGAAAGGATATTTCTTCCTGAGTAGTCGTTTTGATCATGGTCATGCCTCTTATAAAGGGTTTGCCATTGCTTCAGACAGCCCGGGAAAGGGAAGGATAATCAGGGTTAAGGAAGGTACCCTGCACAGGGATGAGAATGCCTCCTTTCTGCTGGATCTTTCCATTACCAAAAATGTGGTGGCCATCTTCATATCCGGGTTTATCATGTGTCTGATTTTTATCCGCCTGGCCCGGCGCTATGTGCGCAAAGGCAGCATGTCGGTGCCTCATGGTTTCCAATCGTTTATGGAACCCCTGCTGCTGTTTGTGCGCGATGGCATTGCCATTCCTTCCATCGGAAGAAATAAATATAAAAGGTTCCTGCCTTTTCTGATGACCCTGTTCTTTTTTATCTTCTCCAACAACCTGATGTCATTGGTGCCTTTTTTCCCGGGGGGAGCCAACGTGATGGGCAACATCAGCGTCACCATGGTGCTGGCACTTTTTACCTTTTTTACCATCATTATCTTTGCCAACAAAAATTACTGGATACACATCTTTAATACCCCCGGGGTGCCCTTATGGCTCAAGTTGCCAATACCCTTAATGCCCATCATTGAGCTGACTGGGTTTTTTATCCGCCCGTTCGTGCTGATGGTCAGGTTGTTTGCCAATATTGCAGCAGGTCATATGATCCTGCTGGGCTTCGTGAGCCTGATCTTCGTCCTGGGACATGTGAGCACCCTGCTGGGGTTTGCCATTTCGCCCTTATCGGTGATGTTCCTGATTTTTATGAATTTTCTGGAGCTGCTGGTAGCGTTCCTGCAGGCTTATGTTTTTACTTTATTCAGTGCCATCTTTTTTGGAATGGCGATTCCTGAAGAACATCATTGAATCTGATTATCTTTATTGTAAACCATTGTTAAACTAAAAAAAAGAAAGTATGTTACTGTTTGTGTTATTACAGGAGGTGGCCTCGGTGGAAGTGGCAGGTCAATGGATGAGAATGGGTGCAGGATTGGCCGCCGCCCTGGCCGTATTGGGAGGTTCATTAGGCATCTCACGGATCGGAGCTACCGCCCTGGAGAGCATCGCCCGCCAACCTGAGGCTGCCAATGATATCCGCTCCACGATGATTGTGTCGGCGGCACTCATTGAGGGGGTTACCTTCTTTGCCATCGTGGTTTGCCTGTTAATTCTGTTTGTATAGGTAAGATTCTTTCTGTTTTTTGTTGGATGGTTCAATTAAATGCCTGCAGGGGAAGTCAATGACCCCTGGTGGTGTGCATTCGCAAAGAAAAATGAGAAAAACCTTTTAATTATTTCTGATTATGGAACTTGTAACCCCGGGATTGGGCCTGGTTTTCTGGATGACCATTGCCTTTGGTATCGTGCTGTATATCCTGCGCAAGTATGCCTGGCATCCTATTATGAGTACGATTCAGGAGCGCGAAGACACCATTGCCCAGGCCTTGCGCGATGCCAAGCGCATACAGGATGAGCTGCTGGTGCTGGAAAACAAGAAACTCGACAAACTGGAGGAGGCTCAGAAAGAATATCATGTGGTGTTATCGCATGCCCGGGCCGAAAGTGAGGAGATCCTGCGTACGGCCCACAAGAAGGCCGACCAGGATGCCCGCCAGATGATGGAGGGTGCCCGCCAGGCCATTGAGCAGGAGAGACAAAAAGCCATGTTGGAGGTAAAGTCGCAGGTAGCCTTATTGTCGTTGGATATTGCTGAAAAAGTACTGGAGGAGAAATTCGCCCAACCCCAGCAGCAGAAGAACTTTATCAATAGCATGCTGGATAAGGTCAATCTGAATTGATCGGCCCTTTAAAAGAATTGCCATGATCAGTAAAAATCTGAAAGTAGCCCGTCGTTATGCCAAGGCATTTTTGTCGCTGGCCCAGGAACATCAGTTTCTGGAGCGGGCCTATGAGGATATGAAGCTGGTACATCAGGTTTTTGAAGCAGAAAAAGAACTGAAGATCCTGATGAAGAGCCCCATTGTCAGGGAGGGCAAAAAGCAGAAGATCCTTCTGAGGATTTTTGAGCAGAAAATCCATCCCCTGATGATGAAGTATTTGCTGATTATTGCGCGCAAAGGACGGGCGTCTCTGCTGGAAGGCATAGCTCATGAGTTTCAGGTGGTTTATAAGGAACATCTGAACATCGAACTGGTGACGGTAATCACGGCGGTGCCTCTGCAGGAGCCGCTGACAGAGCGAGTCATGCAGGTGGCCCGCACATTGACCTCGCGTACCATTGAGTTTCACCAGCAGGTAGATCCTTCCCTGATCGGGGGGTTCATCCTGCGCCTGGGCCATACACAATACGATGCCAGTGTAAAGAGGAAACTGGCCGAACTAAAGAAGAATTTTGAAATATCCTGAATTGAAATTTTATACGCCTTATGGCCGAAATTAAACCGGCAGAAATTTCTGCTATACTACGCCAGGAAATGGCAGGCCTCCAGATGGAAACCAATCTGGAGGAAACAGGTACCGTGCTGCAGATCGGCGATGGGATCGCCCGTATTTACGGGCTTACCAATGCCCAGGCAGGTGAGATGATCTCCTTTGGTGACCATGGCCTGAAAGGAGTGGTACTGAACCTGGAGGAAGACAATGTGGGGGTGGTGCTACTGGGTGACCCCAGCAATGTGGGAGAAGGACACATCGTGAAGCGCACGGGCCATATCGTTTCCATCCAGGCAGGCGAAGGCCTGATCGGCAGGGTAGTGGATACCCTGGGAAAACCTATTGATGGTAAAGGCCCTATAGTGGGTCCATTATACGAGATGCCCCTGGAACGTAAATCCCCGGGCGTGATCTTCCGCCAACCGGTCAATGAGCCGCTTCAAACCGGCATCAAGGCTATTGATGCCATGATTCCTATCGGCAGAGGCCAGCGCGAGCTGATCATTGGAGACCGCCAGACCGGAAAAACCGCCATTGCCATAGATGCCATCATCAACCAACGTGAGTTTTTTGATCAGGGAGAACCTGTATTTTGTATTTACGTGGCCATCGGGCAGAAAGGGTCTACAGTGGCCGCTATTGTCAATCAATTTGAGCGTCATGGGGCCATGGACTATACCGTGGTGATTTCAGCCACAGCCAGCGACCCTGCCGCCATGCAGTTTTACGCGCCTTTTGCCGGGGCTGCAGTGGGTGAATATTTCAGAGATACCGGACGGCCTGCCCTGGTGGTTTTCGATGACCTCTCCAAACAGGCCGTCTCTTACCGCGAGGTATCTTTGTTGCTGCGTCGTCCTCCAGGCCGGGAAGCCTATCCGGGCGATGTGTTCTATCTGCATTCCCGGTTGCTGGAACGTGCCGCCCGCATCATCTCTTCCGATGAGATTGCCCGTAAGATGAACGACATTCCTGAATCGATCCGTCCCCTGGTAAAGGGAGGGGGCTCACTGACGGCACTGCCCATCATAGAAACACAGGCAGGCGATGTCTCGGCATATATCCCCACCAACGTAATCTCTATTACCGATGGCCAGATATTTCTTGAGTCTGCGCTGTTTAACGCCGGCGTGCGCCCTGCCATCAATGTAGGCATCTCCGTGTCGCGCGTAGGGGGCAATGCCCAGATCAAATCCATGAAAAAGGTGGCCGGCACCATGAAGCTCGATCAGGCCCAATACCGTGAGCTGGAAGCCTTTTCCAAATTTGGTTCCGACCTGGATGTGTCAACCCGCAAGGTACTGGAGAAAGGGACCCGCAATGTTGAGATTCTGAAACAAGGGCAGTTCAGCCCCATGAAGGTGGAAGAACAAATCGCCATTCTCTTTTGTGGTACCCGGGGGCTGCTGGGAGAAGTGCCTGTAGAGATGATCCAGCACTTTCAGGATTTGTACCTTGAGCATATGCGTCAATACCATGCTGATACTCTTGAGCAGCTGCGCCAGGGCCTATTTAACGACCAGATCATCCAGGTGCTGGAACAGGCCACCCAGGACGTGAAAAAAGAAATGAACTATTAATGTACCCTTGCAAATATTGATTCTGAATGCCTAACCTGAAAGAAGTACGTACCCGCATTGCCAGCATCAAGTCGACCCGGCAGATCACCAGTGCCATGAAGATGGTATCGGCTGCCAAGCTTCGCAAAGCACAGAAGGGCATCATGGCCCAAAGGCCCTATGCGGTGAAAATGAAAACCATGCTGGATCACCTGAATCAGCAAATCACCGCTGAACAGCAGCATGTGTTTTTTAAACCCAATACTTCCGAAAAGGTCCTGGTGGTGGCCATTACTTCAAACAAAGGATTGTGTGGCACCTACAATTCAGTAGTCATCAAACAGACCTTGCAACATTTGCGGTTGTTGCAGGCAGAAAATATCTCCTTTGAGCTGTTGCTGATCGGAAAAAAAGCAGTGGAGTTTTTCAAAAAACAGGATTTCCCTATCTATAAGATTAACCAGGAGCTGCTGGATCCTGTCACTGATCAGAAAGCTTCAGAAGTGTCGCTGGAGATCCAGGGACTGTTTCGTTCAGCGGCTTTCGGAAAAGTCGTAGTGATCTATAATTATTTTAAAAATGCCATCATGCAGGAACTGGTGGTCGAGCAGGTGTTGCCCATACCCCTGCCCGAGGCTGGCAATCCCGCTGAAGGCATCATGGCCAATGGGGCCTACGGCCACATCATGGAGCCCTCTGCTGAACAGGTGGTGGAAACCCTGGTTCCCCGGTTCGTGATGATGAACCTTTACCGTATTTTTCTGGATGCCTCGGCCGCCGAGCATGGCGCCCGCATGACGGCCATGAACAGTGCCACCGATAATGCCACCGAATTGCTCAAATCACTCTCGCTGACTTACAACAAGGTGCGCCAATCGATGATCACCCGCGAGATCATGGAAATTGTGGCTGGCGCAGAAGCCATGAACCAGTAGGAAACAGGTGTGTTTTCCTCAGGCTTTATCTGTTTGCTTTTCCTTTCATTTGTTACTCACCGGATATCCAATTACCTCGTGCCCCAGGCGAAGGGTCATGACCTGATTTGCCTGCGATAGCGTGCAGACAAATCAATAAACGGAGGAAATGTCGGCAAGGGATAAATTTTCAGCAAATGCCGTAGTGATGAATTGAATAAATTGGTCATATTTGCAGAGCTAAAGTCTTTTGGTTTCATGGTTTTAACTGTTTTCCTTCTAATTCCCATTATACATGCATATTCAGCTTCTTGACTGGGCCATCATTGTCTTTTTCCTGGTGGCAACAATAAGTATTGGTTTGTTTATGAGCAAACGAGCCGGTAAAAGCACCAGCGACTTTTTTCTCTCGGGGCGCAAGCTGCCCTGGTATGTGGCAGGCACCAGTATGGTGGCCACCACCTTTGCCGCCGATACTCCCCTGGCAATTACCGAACTGGTAGCTCAGAACGGGATTGCCGGAAACTGGCTGTGGTGGAATATGCTGTTTGGAGGAATGCTCACGGTATTTTTCTTTGCCCGGTTGTGGCGTCGCTCCAATATTATGACCGATGCCGAATTTGTAAACATCCGTTATTCGGGCCCTTCGGCAAAGTTCCTCAGGGGGTTCAGGGCTGTTTATATCGGCATTTTCATGAATGCCGTGGTCATGGCATGGGTAAACCTGGCCATGGTGAAGATCCTGCAGGTGATGTTTCCTGACCTGACCCTGATGGGCATTTCCAGCATCAACATCCTGGGCATTACCTTCAGCGCGCACCTGCTGGTGGTGGGGCTGATGATGATCTTTGTGGCAGGCTATTCGGCACTGTCAGGTTTGTGGGGCGTTTCTATCACCGACACCTTTCAGTTTGTGATTGCCATGGGAGGAAGTATCCTGCTGGCGGTGCTTGCCTTGAAGCATATTGGTGGCACGGAAGCCCTTCAGGAAAGGTTATCGCATGTTGACTGGGTATTCGACTTCATGCCTGTGATCTCCGGCACGGGGGTAGAGAGGGCCTCAGGGCTGCTTCAGATGAGCGTGGTGGCCCTGGTTGCCTACCTGGGGGTTCAATGGTGGGCCAGCTGGTATCCGGGATCCGAGCCCGGAGGCGGCGGATATGTTGCCCAGCGCATGATGTCGGCAAAGGATGAAAAACATTCATTGCTGGCCACCCTCTGGTTTCAGGTGGCGCACTTTGCCATCAGGCCCTGGCCCTGGATCATCGTGGCCCTGGTGGCCCTGGTGTTATACCCACAGGAAAGCGACAAAGGAGCTACTTACGTGATGGTGATCCGCGATATCGCCCCTACCGGGGTGTTGGGATTGCTGCTGGCAGCCTTTTTAGCGGCCTATATGTCCACGATGGCCTCTCAGACGGTCTGGGGGACCTCCTACATCGTAAACGACCTCTATCGCCCTTTTCTGAAGCCTGGCGCCTCCGAAAAGTTCTATGTGAAGGTATCGCGCATTACCACCTTCCTGCTGATGTTGTTCTCGCTGATCATCACCACCCAGTTTGAACAGATCAGCGATGCCTGGCGCTTCATCCTGGCCTGCAGTGGAGGCATCGGGCTGGTGCTGCTGTTGCGCTGGTACTGGTGGCGCATCAACGCCTGGTCGGAAATTGCGGCCATGCTGGCTCCCTATGCGGTATATCCCTTGCTGGTGTTTTATTTTGATTTTACTTATGAAGCCATCCTGATCATTATTGTAGGCTGGTCGACAGTGGTATGGCTGACGGTAACGTTTCTGACCCGGCCCAGCAGTGATGAGAAGCTGCTGGCCTTTTATACCCGGGTACATCCCGGAGGGCCGGGCTGGAAACATATCGCTGCCCGCCTGCCCCATGTAGAGGGCGACAAGGGCTTTATGAGCCTGATGGTCAAT
>JAWOCF010000084.1:0-2660 GCA_046483935.1 Bacteroidales bacterium
GGCAATCGACTCAGGTCAATACAGCTACCAGAAAGTCAATGTCAGCAGCCAGCAAAAAGATCCCGCCTCCTTCCTGCACTGGATGGAACGCATGATCAGCACCCGCAAGTACAGCCCCCAGCTGAGCTTTGGCCAATGGTTCATCCTGGAAAATGATTCCGATACCGTCTTGTCCTTCTACTATGAGTGGAAGTACGACATCGTGGTGATCCTGCTGAACTTCTCGGCCAGCGACACCAGCATAAAAATCGACACCCGGGGCAAAACCTTCCGGAACCTCACCGAGATCTTCAGCAACCAACCTTACGAAAACAAGGTGGATCGTATTGGGGAGGAGATGGAGGTGTCGGGGTATGGGTATAGGTGGTTTCGGTGTACGGTGCATTGATGTTGCAACTGCCATTTTTAATGATGGGTGCCATTTGACCGCCGCCCCTATTACCACCACCTTTCACAGGGCTACACCCTGTGGAAGGGGCGGGGTCATTAGCCCAGGGTGATAACCCTGGGGACGGGGCGGGATCAGATATAACAACCACAAAAACCCAACAATTCCAAAATCATTCCAATGGTGCCATTAAGCCCCGAAGGGGCGGAGGGAAAGGGGCGGGGTCATTAGCCCAGGGGGATAACCCTGGGGAAAGGGGCGGGTTCAAACGGGTGCATGAATAATATGGGAATGGGCAGCACGGTCATTCCCACACATACCGTTCATCGTATTCCATCTGGTATCGTTTCATAAAGGCCCGGTATTCATCCTGATAGGTTATTTTTTCATGATGACTCTTCTGATTGGCAATGTAATTCATCACGGCCTCAACCTCTTTTGACCCCACCGAAAAGGCACCATACCCGTTCTGCCAGTAAAAACCGTCCAGGTCCTCCCCTTTTGTCTTGATCCATCCTGAAGAATGCGCTTTAACCTTTTCAATGAGTTTCATCAGGGCAATCTTCTGCGACAACAGGCACAGAATATGAACATGGTCATAATGGCCGCCCACCAATATCGGCCGGCAGAAAAGTTCCCTGCACGTTCCGCCCAGGTAACAAAAGATTTCGTCTTCAACATCCGGCGTAATGAAAGCCTGCCTGTGCTTTGTGCTAAACACAATGTGCATGTAATTCCTGACCAACGACTGCGGCATAATGAATGATTTAAAATGAATACCTGATTTTCAACAAACCATCTCACAGACTATTCCGGTGGTGCCACTAAGCCCCGAAGGGGCGGGGTCATTAGCCTAAACACAATGTGCATATAATTCCTGACCAATGACTGCGACATAATGAATGAATTTAAATGAATATCCAATTTTCAACAAAACCATCTCACAGACTATTCCGGTGGTGCCACTAAGCCCCAAAGGGGCGGTGTCACTAGCCCAGGGTGATAACCCTGGGAACGGGGGCGCAATATCCGGTGATAACCCTGGGAACGGGGCGCAATATCCGGTTACAACCCTGGGAACGGGCGGGATATAATAAATTTACAAATATTATGGATTAAAATTCATTTGCATTGTAATATTTTTAATATAAAATGAATAAATAAAAGCTCTGTTTCATCATTTCAAACCGGCATCAATCCAAAAACTTCATTTCAACTTTAAAGTTCCCCTCCCTCTTCTCCTTTTTACCCGGCACCCACCCAATTCCTATACAAGTCTTGCCACACTCGCACAGGAAAGGCCCCAACCAAACCTTGAATAAGCCTTGGTACGGACTTGGTACGGCCCTGACTGGGAGAGCAATGAGGCTTCGTATTTTTCCCGAAAAAAGGCTAACTCACTGGTTTCTCTTACTGTTACGATTTTCAAAATTTCCGGCGATATTGTGAGACATAAGACATATGACGTGGTAACAGAGTTTAGGTATCTACATTAAACGATGTAAATACAAAAAGTGATTAACAACTTTAAAGTTGAATTTCATCATGCAAGTCAAATGCATGTCAGAAGCAACAGTCTAAAAGGTTTATTCTTTCCCGGGAATCAATAATCCGGATTAGGTTAGTACTTTTGCTCTCTGAGAAAATAACCCAGTAATCCCATCCGTGTGCGTCTTTTCCCGAATGTCAAGTTGAATCCATACCTGGCCATCGTCATGGCTTCCACCATCGGGGGATCCAGTGGTGTGTTCATCAAGCTGCTGGGACTGCCCAGCACCTCGATCACCTTCTTCAGGATGTTCATTCCGGTGGCGGTGCTGCTGATCTATTTTGCCTGGAAGCGTAAGCCATTGTTCCGGGGCAACTACGGGATCATGCTGGTGGCCTCGGGGCTGAACGCGGCGCGCATGTTCCTGTTTTTCGTGGCCTTCCTGTATACCACCATCGGCAACGCGGTGATCATCCTGTATACCTGGCCGATCTTCGCGGTGTTGTTCAGCGCCCTGTTCCTCAAAGAGAAGATCACCCTGAGGACCGTCCTGCTGATCGGCATGGCCTTCCTGGGCATTGTAATCATGTATATCAACAAGGAAATCAGCTTCGGCAACCAGGATTTCGTAGGCATGGCTGCCATGCTGCTGTCGGCCATCATCTTCTCGATGACGGCCGTGATCTTCAAGCACAAGCTGAAGGACTACGGCAAAACCGAGACCATCTTTTATCAGAACCTGCTGGGAGCCATCATCTTCACGCCCTTTATCTTTATCAACCA
>JAWOCF010000096.1:0-2725 GCA_046483935.1 Bacteroidales bacterium
TTATTTCGAACATCTGCACGGATACATGGGGAGCATCAGCCTGGAACTCAACCGCCAGATCCATGAAGACCGCGGGCCCATTCATCCCATCGACCAGATGTTCGGATCCTATAGCCCCTCGGCCAACCTGCAGGATGATTTCTTCAACAACAAGATTGCTTTTACCATCGTGCTGAATTTCCCATCATATACCCTGGAAGAGAAAAACGAACTGGGTGGCCAGTGGGATGACCGTCAATGGGGATATGCCCGCCTGGGAGACTTTTATACGGCAAGGATACCGGCCCACATCCTTCAGGAAAACAACCGGGTATACAGTGAAGGACGCCTGTACATTTCTGAATACAACATCTTTGCCGGGCAGTTGCTGAACCAGCAGGGCGAAAAGCTTTTTCCCCAGGGCATGAAACTGCTTTCACACTGGAACCTGCGCGATGAGATCAAGGCCAACTATGGAACAGAGCAGGGGCTTCCGAAGCAGGAGATGATTTACCAGGTCATGCTGCGTATCATCAACCAGGACATCCCCCGGCAGGTCATAAACAATGATGATTACCAGTGGGATCCTTATGCCAACGAAGTATACCAGGAAGGAAAAACCGTTAAATTCACCCCCGAAGAGGTGACCCGCTATGAACATCTGCTGGCCAACTTTCAGTCAATGAAGAGGCTCGATCCTTACTATCCCAACCTGGATACCTATATCAAGCGCCGTTTCGAGAACAGCATGGAGATTCCCCTGGAGGAGGTGGAAGCCTTGTTCAGGGAGTATGCCGCTTCGCCCTTGCTGCGCGAGGTGGGACAAGTGATCAGCCAGCGCCTGGGGCGTGAGCTACGTCCTTTCGACATCTGGTACAATGGCTTCGTGGGCCGTGCCGGCATTTCGGAAAGCCAACTGGATGTGATCACCAAAAGCAGGTACCCCGATGCCAGGGTCTTTGACAACGACATGCCCCGCATACTCAGGGAGCTGGGCTTCGACAACCAGATGGCTGAGTTCCTGGGATCCAAAATAGAAGTAGATGCAGCCCGTGGCTCAGGCCATGCCATGGGTGCTTCCATGCCTTCCATGCCCTCGCACCTGCGCACCCGTATTGCTGCCGATGGGATGGATTATAAAGGCTACAACATTGCGGTCCACGAGTTTGGCCATAATGTTGAGCAGACAATCAGCCAGCACATGGTTGACAATAACTTTATTGCAGGGGTTCCCAACACAGGATTCACCGAGGCGTTGGCCTTCATGTTTCAGAAACGTGACATGCAACTGCTGGGAATCAATCAGGCAGATCCCATGATGGAACACCTGGAAGCACTCGACATCTTCTGGAACAACTACGAGATGATGGGCGTTTCGCTGCTCGACATGAAGGTGTGGCAGTGGATGTACGACAATCCCGACGCCGATGCCCATCAGCTGAAAGAAGCTGTTGTTAGTATTGCCAAAGAAGTATGGAATGAATATTATGCTGATATTTTCAATGCCCGCGACATTCCCTTGCTGGCAGTCTACTCACACATGATCCAGTCTCCGTTGTACCTGATGAATTATCCTTACGGCAGACTCATCATGTTTCAGCTGGAAGAACATATTGCAGGAAAGGATTTTGCCGGCGAGGTGATGCGCCTTTTCTCCCTGGGGCAACTTACTCCCCGTCATTGGATGCAACAGGCTACCGGCAGCCAGATCAGCAACCAGCCCCTGTTTAATGCAGTAGAAAAGGCATTGCAGGCAATGGGTTCACATCAATAGGAACCAATGCCCTTTAATGGCGGGTAATATTGACTCCACAGAAGAATGGGGCTCAATGTTACCCGCCATTTTTTATATTTTTTAGAATTTTGATGCTAAATATGTATTATATTTACTTTAAAATCATCACCTCATGAGAATCACTGTCATTACATCCTTGATATTCCTGATCATGCTGAGCCATCACTCGCCGGCATACTGCCAGCAGACACCTGACACACAGGCCAGTGAACAGGACACCTTGATCTGGCGCGTAGAAACCATCGACGGCAACGTATTTACCGGCCATATTCTCTCCAGAAATGATCAACAAATTGTATTGCAGACCGAAAACTTCGGGCAGCTAAAGATCCAGAGCAATAACATCAAAAGCATGAATCTGGTGCAGCCTGATGACGGACAGGGTGAGGATCAGATGGATGAAATCCGTGCCACCTCCCGTTACTTCTGGGCCCCCAGTGGCTACAACCTGGAAGAGGGAGAAGGATATTACCAGAATGTCTGGGTGCTTTTCAACCAGGTCAGTTATGGTATTACCGACCGGTTCACCATAGGGGCGGGCATGATTCCTCTCTTTCTGTTTGCAGGCGCCCCTACTCCCTTATGGGTAACAGCCAAAATGTCGATCCCGGTGGTTAAAGATCATTTTAATCTTGGGGCAGGAGTCCTTGCTGCAGGCATTATTGGCGAGGGAACAGGTGTGGGCATTGCCTTCGGCAATGGCACCCTGGGCACGCGCGATCGCAACGTGAGCCTGGGCCTGGGATGGGGATTCTCGGGAGAGGGAATGTCCAGCATTCCCGTCATCAACTTCAGCACCATGGTGCGTTATTCGCGCCGGAGTTACTTTATCTCGGAAAACTACTTTATCGACCAGGAGCTGATCTTTTCGGCAGGCGGCAGAACCAGTTTTCAGAAAATAAACCTGGATTACGGGCTGATCATCCCGGTGACGGGTGGTGAATTTTTTGC
>JAWOCF010000181.1:0-4087 GCA_046483935.1 Bacteroidales bacterium
CGTGCCACCAGGCTCTGGCGATCGCTGCCCAGCAGCCGACGGATACCTACCTCGCGGGCCCGTAAGGTTGAACGGGCTGTTGAAAGGTTCACAAAATTCACTACCGCAATCAACAGGATAAAGATGGCTACTGCCAGAAACAACCTGACGGTATGCTTCTGGCCTGACAACACCGGAGAAATGTACTTGGCATCATTGGAGAAATAAATCTCCGGCAGGGGCCTCAGGAAATAATCCTTATCAATTTCGGTGCCATAAGCAGCTTTAAACTCTTCGAAGGTGGCGTCATTAATTTTTTGTTCCAATTGGGCTACATCAGTGGAGGGAGCTAATTTCACATAGGTCAGGTAATTCCATGATCCCCACTGGAAAAGCTCGTCAACCACTTCTCCTGATTGATTCAGGCCCATCAGGTGGAATGGAAGTAAGGCAGTGATCTCTATGTGAGAATGATGCACATCGGCAATGATTCCGGTTACCACCAGGTTGTGGGTGTCGTTGTAGCGCAGCACCTTTCCCATGGCCTCATCGGCACCGAACAGGGTGGTGGCAAGCGTTTGGGTTAACACGACCGACCGGGGCCGGGTCAGGGAGCTGGCAGGATCTCCGGCAAGAAAATCAAAAGTAAAAATATCAAACACGGTGCTGTCGGCCAGCACCAGGTGATCGGAAGCAATGAGTTTTTCCTCGTGCTGTAACGAACCGTGATGCTGAATGGTTGACAGGCGCGCTGCTGCAGTGATCTCCGGGAAGTTCCCGGCCAGGAAAGGAGCATTGGCTGTTCCCATCAGGGCCCATTCGCCCTTTTCCAAACGGTAAACTTCCTGGTAATGCTCATTGTGTCGATCGTAAGAGTATTGATCCAGCAAGTATATGGCAATGTAAAAGAACACGGCGATACCCATTGCAAAACCCATAATGTTGATCAGGGTATAGAATTTCTGATGGGTTAGGACACGTAGAGCAGATTTAAAATCATTGGTTGTCATAATGCAGGGAGGTGTTTTTTTTGATTGTTGTTGTGAATGTTATTACAATAAATATTCCACATTGTATAATTATTTGACTGATAAATGGTTGCATGGACCAAGGAATTGTTTTCCATTAAGTTCCTGTGCGGCAGGGGACAGTAGTGTACGGAAATGAACATCAACCCCCGCCTCCTTTATCTATTTTAAAATGAGAAAAGAGATGGAAAAGTGAAAAACGAGTAATATATTTGTTAGTGTTAAAAAAAGAGCAACTTATTGTTATTTTATGCTTGATGCCGCAAAAAAGACAAGTGCCGGGTATTCTGAGGGTCTGGTGTCGGTGGCCACCAATATGGGGTTGTTTGTCCTGAAGATGTGGGCAGGAATGGTTACCGGATCCATTGCCATCACCGCTGATGCCTGGCATACCCTTTCTGATTCAACCAGTTCGCTCATTGTGATAGTGGCCGTGAAACTGGCTTCCAAAAAGCCCGATAAGAAACATCCCTTTGGGTATGGTCGTTGGGAGCAGATTGCTGCACTATTTATCGGGGTCTTTCTGGCCATTATTGCCTATGGCTTTTTAAAAGACGCCATCCTGCGTTTCGTGAATCATGAAACAATCGTATTTGGAACGATTGCCATTGTGGTTACCAGCATTTCTGTGGTAGTAAAAGAAGCTCTTGCACAATATGCCTTCGGTGTGGGCAGGAAAACAGGCAACCTGGCCGTGAAGGCCGATGGATGGCATCATCGCACAGATGCCTTGTCTTCATTGGTGCTGCTGGCAGGAATCCTCTTTGCCAATCGGTTCTGGTGGATCGACAGTGTGATGGGGATCATCCTGTCGCTCATGCTGTTCTGGGCCACCTACGAGATTTTCCGGGAAGCCATTAATAAACTCCTGGGTGAGCAGCCCCCGGCAGAGCTAATCCGCCAGATAGAGGCCGAAATCAAGCCTTGCTACAATGGCAACTGTCAGCCGCATCATTATCATATCCATAACTATGTGGCCCACCAGGAGCTGACCTTTCACATTAAGTTGGGTAATCACCTGAGTGTGGAATCAGGACACAAGATTGCCACCGAGATGGAAAACAAGGTGTATGAGGCTTTCGGGATTATAGCGACCATTCATGTGGAACCATATCATTATGACCACTCCTCCGATTGAGAATGCAAGGATTCGGGCATCTGCTAAAGGCGCAGGGCTAGTTCCACTACCCTGAGGGCTGTGTAGGCAACAGTGAAAAAGAAGGATAGTTTGGCCCATTCAACCGTTCTCTCAATCACGACAATATTTTCATTGGGATAGATCATTGGGAGGTTGTTCTCGGTAAACTCGCCATTGTAGATCATCCTGCGAATGTTGAGTTCCAGGGTGGTGCCATCCTGGCGCAGGACGATGAGTTTTTTTACGGTTCTCACGTTTTTAACGCCTCCGGCAAGGGCCAGTACGGTGGCCAGGCTGGTGGGCTCATAGATCTGTATTCTGCCGGGCCGGTTTACGGCCCCGATCACATTGACCGCCTGATTCTGGATCTTGTTGACGTATACTGTCACAATGGGATTGACCACATAGAGGCCGCTGAGGGCATTGCCGATAGAGTCGGCCAGTTGTTCGGAGCTGAACCCGGCAACCCGGATGCTGCCCAGTGCAGGATACTGGATGTACCCATCGGGCAGGACAATGATGTTGGTGCGGTTGAATTCCGGGTGCTCCATCACCTCAATGCTCAGTTGGTCTCCTCTTTCAATGATATATGAGTGGTTCTGTGAAAATGACTGGACAGGAGCCAGGATCAGGAAGATCAGTAAGGAAAAATAATGTAATTTGAACATATGTCTTATTTTAGTACAGGATCTGTTTGTTATCTTCTTTATTGGCATTGAGCATCTCTCTTAGCTGTTGGTTGCGAAGCATCTCAAAGCCGGGTTCTGCCGGAATGTAATATACATTGTTTCCCGATTTTGAGTAATAGCCCGGCAGGGTGCCATACGAAATGCTTGTTGAAGCCAACAAGGCCCTGAACAGGCGCAGTGCTGCTACCGGATCGATGTTGTCTTCCAGGGCCCCCTTTTCGAAAGTGGAACGAAGCAACTCGGGAATCTTCTCCGGAGTGCGGCTTTTCTGGTAGATGGCCTGGCGGATGGCACTTACCACCTTCTTCTGACGAAACTGCCGCTGTTCGTAGGCCAGCTCTATATTATGAAGGGTTAGCTCAAGGCTCTCCAGGGAGCTGGAGGTGCCTTGCGGGCGGTAAGTATTCTGATCAATAAACCGCAGGTACTCGAAGGTGAGACGGCCATCAAACAAAGAGGGTTTGCTCTCCAGGCTGTAGGTTTTTGCAAAAACCCCATCCGGCTCCAGCTGCAGACCCCCTAAATGGTCGATCATTTCAATAAAGGAGTTCTTGTTCTGGACGTAATAATAATCGATCCGCTGATTGAGTCTCTTCTGCAGAATATCAAGGGTGGGTTCAATGCCCATGGTAAAGTAGATGTCTACCAGCCGGTATTCATTGTCGAGAAAGGTGGTAGAATGAGGCAGATGGGTTACATGGATGGTATTGTGGGAAACAGAATACCGGATCAGGAAATAGACAGCAGGAAATCCTATGTATAGGATATTGATAACTTCTTCCTGCTGCGGGGGTTGTACCACGGGCGTTTGCGGGGGAGTGTTTAGAAACAGGTCAGCGACTTCTTTCAGATCTTTTTCCCCGCAGGGGATCACATAAATGCTGTCGTTTTTCAACGAATATTCCAGATCGACCTTGCGGGCATCCGCCCGCGGGGACAATCCCCCGGCAGCCTGCACCAGCATAGCCAGGTCGGAGCCTTCGGGTAGCCGGTAGATGCCCTGATGCGGAATGCATCCAGCAATCCCTACCGTAAGATAACGATGAACACCCGTCGCTTTTGGCACCGGAACCAGCAGTGCCACCAGAAGAATGGTAATTGCAGAAAGGATTAAGAGTGCCCAAAACCACCTTCTGGCTCTTCGGTAATGAAACGGCGAATGTCTTTGGCCCTGGGAGTGCTTCATGTGTTAAGGTTTCAATGCATAAGGGAGTTGGCACCTTGGGTCATCTTTCAGCAGGTTGTTTTCTGGC
>JAWOCF010000188.1:0-2691 GCA_046483935.1 Bacteroidales bacterium
CCATCTCCAGGTGGTTGATGCTCCTATGGGATCCATAATTCTTTCCCTCAACACCACCGGCAAAGGGTTGCGCAACACCTGCAAGGCTGAATAGGCCAGCAAATTAACCCTTACATCATTATATTTGTAGAAAGTACCAGGCTCATGCAGTTCGCGGTAGCGCCATTCATCGAACTCCTGACTGCGGGAAGGCCTGTCGGCCCAGTCGTACATCCCAAACAGCTGGCCCGACCAATCGGACGATTGGTTCAGTAAATGCTCCCAGCTGATTTCCATATTATGGCTGCCTTCAAAACTGCCGTCCCATACGTATTTGTAAACCTTGTCATCAACCGACGAAATGAGGCCGTCGTCCCAGGCCAGTCCGGTAACAGCCGACAGATAACTCTTGGTAACACTGAAGGTCATATCAACCCGGTGTACATCACCCCAGTGAGCTACAATATAGCCATCTTTCAGAATAATACCGGCAGGACCACCCCGCTTTTTGGTAGGCCCCACGATATCCATGCCGGGCTCATAACCAAAGGAGTTTAGTATGGCCAACCGGAGGTCTTTCTCGCCTGAGTATTCATTGCTGGTTGCATAGTCAAGGGCCTGCTGTAGCTTTTCAGGATTAAAGCCAGCTGTGGCCGGATCCTTTCGCATCCACTCATCACTTTGTGGGTAATAAAGCGCCTGGCAAAAAAGATTGCCGGTAAACATAAAAACCAACAGTGCTGTTGAAATGATTCTCATCTGTTTCGTTGTATTAAGATTTTTATAAATCGTTTGACCGCTTAAAGATAAGTACAATATGATAAAATGTTATTGAATAAGAATCCTTGATTTTCAATGCTGGCAGACGCAGTGCAGGCCTCTGCTTTTGCTTTTTTTCTGAGGAGATTATTTCCTGCCGGGTGCACCATTCCCATAAGAAGGTCATCATCCTGAAACCCTTCTGATATTAAGGTTTTTTGGCAGGTTAAAAAATCATAAATAGGAACATGTGAGATTCAAAATTGATATCTTTGAATTCAGGAAACACTTGTTTTTAATATGCGGTACCTTCTTTATATTCTTCCACTGATTTTTCTTGCAACAGGTTGCGGAAGCCGATCCAAAGAGTCTTCCGGAACATTTACTGTTTCGGCTGAGCTGGACAATGCACAGCAGGTTCCCATCCTGGTCGAGGAGCTTACCACTCAGGACAAGAAGCCCGTTGACACCCTCATGACAGATGATCAGGGGCGTTTTTCCTTTTCTCATGAAATTAAACAAGCAGGGTTTTACATCCTGCGTGTGGATGCCTACAACTTCCTGACCCTGGTGGTGGAGCCCGGTGAGGAAATAAACATTACAGGGGATGCCGCCAATTTAAGTCATACTTTTCAGGTGGAAGGTTCTCCGGGATCTGAGAAACTGGCTACCCTGAATCGGTCGCTGGCCCGAGGCTATCAACAGGTCGATTCCCTGACCATTGTTTATCAGCAAAACATGTCGCACCCTGATCTGGAAGAGTTTCGTCAGCAGCTGGATGTTGCCTATACCCATATCTTTAAAGAGCAGCAGCAATATGTTAAAGATTTCATCAGTGAGAACCCCCATTCTTTGGTCTCTATCATTGCCTTATACAAGTATTTCGGCGATCGGTTGCTGTTAAATGAGCAGGACCATTTTGAGTATTTTGAACAATTGAGTCAGTCTTTACGGGAAGCTTATCCCAAAAATCATCATGTCATGGATTTGAAGCGGCGGGTAGGCGAATACCGCCGTAATGAGAAACAGCGTCAGGTAGCTGAAGCCAGTCTGGCACCTGGCAATCAAGCCCCTGAGATTGTATTGCCCGATCCTGAGGGCAATATGATTGCCCTGTCGTCTTTGCGTGGGAAAGTCGTATTGATCGACTTCTGGGCGGCCTGGTGTCCTCCGTGCCGTAAAGTGAATTCCAGGCTCATAGATATCTACGCAGAATACCAGGATCAGGGCTTTGAGATCTATGGCATTTCATTAGATCGTACCCGGGAGCAGTGGATTCAGGGCATCGCTGAAGACCATGTTACCTGGACCCAGGTGAGTGACCTGCGCTTCTGGAGCTCTCCGGTGGTTGGGCTGTACAACGTGGAAGGGATTCCCTATTCGGTATTGGTTGATCAGCAAGGAAATATAATTGCCAAAGGGGTGGGGGTGGATGAACTTGAAGATATTCTTGATGATTTGCTCAGGTAACCATCTACTTGATTAAATTTGCAGGGTTGTCATTTGACCCTGCATGAAAAAACACTTTTGGCTCGTCTTTTTATTCTGTTTGCCAGGGACTCTGTTACTGGCTGAAGGCTCATTCCGGTTTCAGCAACAGGCCAATCATGTAATCCATGCCACTCTGGATGACAAGAATCACCTGCTGCATGCTCATATCGCCACTACCTATTTCAATAATAGCCCCGATACCCTTTACAAGATCTATATTCACTTATGGCCCAATGCTTTTTCTGACAAAGAATCAGCATTAAGCAGAGAGCTGCTGGAAAAGGGCGATGGCTCCCTTTTTTTTGCAACCCCCGATCAGAGAGGATATATCGATAGCCTTGCATTTGCTGTCAATGGGCAGTCAGTAAGATGGCATCATGATGACCGTCATAAGGATATTGCGGTGCTTTATCCGGAACAGCCTCTGCTGCCTGGTGATTCCATCAGGTGGACGTCCCCCTT
>JAWOCF010000199.1:0-4817 GCA_046483935.1 Bacteroidales bacterium
ATTTTTAAAAACATTCAGCTGCCAGCCTCTGAATGGCATCCACGCGAATAAGACAAGCTCTTATGAATCGAATTCTGGCAAGGTCGCGAAAATCGCATGAACGACCGCCTGCTTTACGAAAAAGTGAATGACCAGTGGCTGATCAGCCGCCTGGCACCCTGATCAACTCCTTCCCTGCTGGTATTGGTTAAGAGGTTGAGGGGTTGAGAAGTTTGGCTATTGTACACTTCAGTCCTTTTGGCCTGCTTTCCATTCCATATAAATCCAGAAAATAAATACGCCCCAATCACTTTCTTTTGCCTTGGCAGGCCATGCTCTTCCCTGATTCAAGGCCTGATTAAATTCGGATCAAATCCGGATCAAATTCACATCAAATTCAGTCATCACTGAATTTGAACTGAATTTGTACTGAATTTGTACTGAATTTGATGTGAGTTTGATACGGCCCTGGTATAAGCAAGACCACATTCAGTTACAGACTGACCTGGCAGCTGACTGGTGCTTTTTCATCAAAAACACCCGAATCATCATCTGTTCACAATTAATAACTAGTTTTGCAATATCTCATAATCAGAAGCGTTACATACACAACAGGCATTAAACAGCTTACGACACGTGAAGAAAAAAACCATCTTTTCCCTGATTCTGATAGTCATGTTATCGGGTATTGCCCACACTGGTGCTCAGGCACAGCGGCGTGCGTTCCGGCATGAAAACTTGCCCCAGCATGATGAAAAACCTTATCATTTCGGATTCTCACTGGGCCTGAACAAGATGGGCTTTGCCCTGAAGCCTGTTGAAAATCTACATGCATTGGAAGGGCAGCCCCTTGCAGGTGCTCCCGACCCTGAAACAATGTACACCGTATTGCCAGGCCCCCAGAATGGTTTTCATATCGGCATTGTGAGCAACCTGAAGCTGACCCGCCAGCTGGATCTGCGTTTCGTTCCTACCCTATCGTTTGGCGACCGCCAGATCATCTATGGGATCAGTGAGGATGGGCAGCAGCGCGATCTGGCACAGGACATTGAATCTACCTTCCTCGACTTTCCCATTCATTTCAAATACAAGTCGGTACGCTTTTTCAATACCCGGGCTTATGTGATTGGGGGTGCCAAATACAGCCACGACCTGGCTTCGGCCGAAGACCGCGATGATGCCGGGCAGGTAATCCTGGCCCGCATTGCCCGCAATGATGTGTACCTGGAACTGGGGATTGGTTTTGACTATTACTTCCAGTTTTTCAAGTTTTCGACCGAGCTGAAAGGCTCTTTGGGGCTCACCAACCTGATCCGCCCCGAGAACACGGTATATACCAACTCCATCGACCGGCTGAACTCAAAGATTATCATGCTTTCTTTCCTGTTTGAATAGTTCAAAAGTGCATCATATCATTTTTTTACCCATCTTTGAAAAAAAAATGATATCCCTATGAGTGCAGAATCCAATAACGACAAGTTTTTCTCGCGCCTGGTGTCTAAATCGGCATTGAAAAAACAGGTGTATCAGAATACCCTGGAGGTCTTTCAGGAGATGAAAGGGGTGGCCGACCTGATCCGCTTTGAGCTGGACAAAAGGCTGATGAACCAACAACAGAAGGTGAAGGTCGACTTTAGCGACAAGGGACTTTTTGAAGCCGAGCTGCGCTTCGCGGGCGACTTGCTGCTGTTCAGCATGCACTCCAACGTGTTTGAGTTTCCGCGCATGCATGAGGTCATGAAGACACCGTATGTAAAAGAGGATCCCAACAGAAGTTATTGTGGGGTGATTAACATTTACAACTTCCTGACCGATTCGTTCCACTTCAACCGGTTCAATGATGTGGGTTATCTGGTAGCCAGGCTGTTTGTAAACAAGGAAAACTTCTTTCTGGTAGAAGGCAAACATCAGACTTCGTTCTACTTCAACCAGTTCATGAACAATGCGATCAACCAGCAGGATCTGCGCAACATTGTTGAGGCAGCCATGTTATACAGTCTGGAGTTCGACCTGCTGACCCCACCTTACGACCTGGTAAAACAGGTTACCGTCGGTGAGATTAAGGAGAGTGCCTCAGACCGGCAGCTTAAGACTGGCAAAAGGCTGGGATTCAAATTCCAGGCCGATCACGACCAGCACAAATCGTAAGTTCTATTTCAGCAACTTGGAGTAAAAGTCCCAGATAACCATTCCGGCACTCACCGAGATATTGAGCGAATGCTTGGTGCCAAACTGTGGGATTTCAAGACAGCCGTGACATTGATCGACCACTTGCTGTTGCACTCCCTGCACTTCATTGCCAAATACCAGGGCATATTTTTGCCCTATTTCAGGCTCATAGCTTGCCAGATCAATACTGTGGGCAACCTGCTCGAGGGCCAGCACCGTATAGCCTTGTTCTTTCAGCTCACCGACCGCCTGCAGGGTATCTTCATAATATTTCCAATGAACCGTATCGGTGGCTCCCAATGCTGTTTTGTGAATCTCGCGGTGAGGCGGGGTGGCGGTGATGCCACACAACAGGATACCCTCCAGCAGGAAGGCATCGGCTGTACGAAATACCGACCCGATGTTCATCATGCTGCGTACATTGTCGAGCACGATCATCAGAGGGAATTTATCAGCTTTCAGGAACTGTTCCGGGGTTTTGCGGCCCAGTTCCTCCATAGACAACTTTTTCATCAATAGAATATCTTTAGTATTATTTCATCCCTGCTGTGCTTCCTGCAGCAGTTTATCTACCAACACCGGGGTGCCTTTGCCTGCCGTGTCACGAATAAAGGTTAGATTGGGGATATGATCCACTGCCAGATAGCCCGGATCGATCAGATAGACGGGCACACCCCTTCGGAGGCTTGCTACCAGACCGGCAGCCGGATATACATTGAGCGAGGTACCGATAATCAGGTAAATATCGGCGGTGGCAGTTAGTTCGGCCGCCGCCGGAATCATGGGCACGGGCTCTCCAAACCATACCACATGGGGCCGCAGCTGAGAGCCTTTTTCACAGAGGTCGCCCCGTTTGAGCTCCCATCCTTCCAGGGGATACACCAGAGATTCATCGAGGGTACTGCGCACTTTCTTTAGCTCTCCATGCAGATGCATCACCTGCAAGGAACCTGCTGCCTCGTGCAGGTCATCAATATTCTGCGTGATGATATGCACATCATAAGCCTCTTGCAGCCGGGCCAGAGCATAATGAGCCGCATTGGGCTTTACTTCATACAGTTGCTTTCGCCGCTGGTTGTAAAACTCAATCACCAGATCCATATTCTGCTCCCAGGCCTCGGGAGTGGCCACTTCCATAACATCATATTCCTCCCACAACCCGCCGCTGTCGCGGAAAGTCCTGATACCACTCTCGGCACTCACTCCGGCCCCGGTTAGGGCAACAATACGTTTCTTATTCATGGCTACTAGCTGTTTAAAATGGTCTGCCACTACAAAATTAAAGGAAATAATCCAAACTGTTCAGCCTGGCACCGGCTGTAGTGTCCAGCAGGAAAGCAGAATTTGCGTCTGTTGACCATAAAGGGATCAGAAATGGCAGGCTTACAGGAAATAAGCAGCCACAATAATGAAGAGGGTAACAAACAACAGAAAAATCACCCAAAGAATCACCCTGCGGCTTTGGCGCAATAACAGATTTTCTCTTTTGATCTGATTTTCAAAGATGATCCGACGCAGCAGATTCTTGATCCGCTCGAAGGCAGTTTCATTCTTCACCACGTAGTCGTATGCACCATTCTTGATGGTTTCGGTGGCAATTTCAAGATTGTCGACTTTGGTCAGGAAGATGACCTGCACCTCAGGGTTTTTTTTCTTCAGGATCTTTAACACCTGCAGACCATCCATCCTGTCGCGCCCCAGGCGGAAATCCATAATCATGATCCGGGGCTTCAGGTGCAGATGATCCAGGGCTTCCTCGCCCGAAGCGAAGCTGCGCACATTCACAAATCCTTTGGTGTCCAGGATATGGGCCAACGCTTTGGAATAGGAAGGCTCATCTTCCACGATAAATATCAGCGTATGGTCCAGCTTTGCCATGGGCAATTTGACAGGTTTGTATTACGAATATACAATTTTTTTATACTGATTGAAAACTTTATTCATTTAATATGCCAATCGCTCTTCTCTGATTTGTTAATAGAAACCAAGATTGGCTGGTTGGCAGAGTCAGGTCCTGGCGATGTCAGCGCTCTGTAAAGGGTCAAAAAAAAGCCGTCCCCGGTATTACAGGGACGGCTTATTAATAAGGATTCTCAGCAAATTAGTTTCTTTTCAGGAAACGAAACAACTCGCTATCAGTGGTCAGAATGAGCGTAGATTGTTCATCGAGTGATTTCTCGAGGGTTTCCATCGATTTCATGAAAGTATATAACTCCCGGGTCTGGTTATTGCGGTTATACGAGCGGGCATAGATGGCGGTAGCTTCGGCATCAGCGCGTCCACGGATGCCTTCCGACTCGCGGATGGCTTCTGATTGGATCCGGGCCAGGTCACGTTCCCGGTTTCCTGAAATGATGCTGGCCTCGCCTTGTCCTTCCGAACGGAACTGATCGGCAATCCGGTTCCGCTCACTGATCATACGGTCATACACGCGCTCGCGCACCTCGTCAACATAATTCATACGCTTAAAGCGGAAGTCCAGGATACGGATACCCAGATCGGCCGTGCGCTCATTGGCCCTTGCCAGTACCTCGGCTTCTATTTTGGCCCTGCCTACACCAATATCTTCCAGATTCTCAATCTGTTCAAGATACTCCTCCTGTACTTCGGGAGTGCGATTGGTAGATCTCACCAGGTCGAGCAGCAGGTTATTGGCCACGGCATTTCGG
>JAWOCF010000239.1:0-9442 GCA_046483935.1 Bacteroidales bacterium
CTATCATCAGGGGTATAATCCTGAAGGGTTCCCCCGATTTTGAAACCATCAAAATACCCGTGACCGTCCACTGCTCCGTTATCCAGGTAATAGCTGATCTTGCCGTCGCCGTAGTTATAAGCAATGTCTTTGGGAACGACAAAAGAGAAGGAGAATTCTCCGTCCATCACACTGGCTTTTCCTTTGTATAACAATGAATTGCGGGTAGCAAATTCGGCCTGATAGCTGGAAGGGTCATGCCCCTGGGTGCGTATCAGGTTGTTTTTATCAAAGATGGTGGGAAACAAAACCCCCTGATATCCACTAACTTTATTTCCCGACCCGTCAGCAACATATCCTGAAACAGTTACCTGCTGAAAGGCCATGATGGTATCGGAGATGCTTTCGGTAACCACCTGGTACTCGGGATAGGCCATTTGCATAGAGGGGTCGCCCAGGAGCACAAAGTTGCGCAACCGCCAGTTCAGGGTGCCTCCCGAACTGCTTTTTTCCTTGGCTACCCGGATCAGGTCGCCCAGCCTGGGGAAATCACCCTGCTCATTGCGCGAGAAGGCATTTTGCATGAAATTGGTGTTCAGTGTCAGGTTGGAGCTTGACCATGCCAGCCGGGTGGTGGTATACAATGCCACGGCCCCGCCATCGCTCTTCAGGGTGATGCGCACCCCCGCAGAAAGCTCGCCGGGGTCGGGCTGATCAAAACTGGAGAACTCACAGGTGGCCGTCATAAAAACAGGCATGTTGTAATAGTTCTTCCAGGTTTCAATATCATCAAAAGTAAGAATGCGCTCATGTGCCAGCCCTTTGGTGCCACCATGGCCGATGTAGTTGATCAACAGGGCACCTTTGTTCACCCTGTCATTGATGGCCTTGTTCACCTCGGGGTAGCGTGATCCTCCGGCAGCAGTAACCTGGTTGTAGGCATCCAGATAAATTTTATCAAGGTTATACACCCCGTTTCGCTGCGTCATGTCTTCGGCAAGGCTTTCAGTATGATTCAAATGGATGTTATGGTCTTCATCATCAGCAATGAGCACCACCATATTGCGCCAGTCGTCATGGTTGGACGTGGAACCCACAAACTGAAGGTTACTGGCTCCCGGTTCCATGCCTGGCACCCGCTGATCGTAGCGCATGATCTTGTCGACCATGGTGGTAGCCTCTTCCAGGGTACGCACCGGCAGGCGTCCGATGCCAATATCAACAATTCCCCGGGCATCTTTTCCTTCGGTGTCATCGAGCAATCCAAAATAGTCATCCGTCATGTGCGACCCTTCCACCGAACGCCCATGCTCAAAACCACCCGAAGGAGTGAGCGACTGAAGGGTCTGATAGGTAGGGATCAGATTGCCTCCAAAACCCAGCAAGTCCTTGTTGTCGACTGTTCCGTTTCCGAAAAGCAACAGGTAGCGGGGCAGATCCCCGGGAGCCTGGCCCCGGTCGTACAACATCTTCATGAAGTTGCGGATGGCAGAAATATCAACAGCTCCTGAAGAATACTCGTTGTATATCTGTTGGGGAGTTACTATAGCCACCGACAAGCCATCATGCTCCTCACGAAAGGATGCCAGTCGTTGGGCCTGAGGCAGAAATTCCTCCGGGCTGACGATGATCAGGTCGTGGGCTTGCATGGCATGCAGGTTCTGATTGGGTATCTTCCCCTGCAGGCGTGGCGATAAAAAAGAGGAACCATCGAAAGCCACCAGCTCGCGCAGGCTGTCGGCCTCCAGTCGAAACATCAGGTTTCCTGAGGAAGTGGTAGTTTGCTGTTGCCTGATATTGAACCGGTCGGTGACATCCCAGATGTTAATGCCACCAGGGGCATTGCCCAGGACATATTGTGCCACATTTCCCGGCCCGATAACCCGGGTATTGCGAAAGGCCATCTGGCTTCCACTAAACCTAAGATGCCGGGTAACATTGACTGCTATGTAGTTCAACCAGCCTTTAGCCCCTGAAGAGGATCTGTTGTAGGTGACATCCACCTTCAGGTTGTTTCCCTGTGCAGGAGTAAACTCCAATGAATCGATGGCATACCGGGCTATATATCCCTCGTAGGCTGCAGGGTTGATTTGAAAAACAGAGGTTGTGGATTGCTCATTGCCGGCCTTCACCGTGAAGGAACTGGGAGAGCCCGAGCGGGCAGCGAAATAAGTCTTTACCCTTGCCGGTCCTGAGGGATCAATATTCTCAAATGGAAAGTTGAAGGAGCGTGTCAGGGTGGCATCAAATACTTCACCATACCAGATACGGCCACTGGTTAGCAGGTTCTCCGAGTCTTTTTCGTGAAAGGCATAATCCTGAAAAGAACTTACCGTGTGGGTTTGCTGACTCTGGGTGCCGGGCCGGGAGCTGATTCTTTTGCCTGGTCCCTGATCAGCCGAAATATAATAACAGTTCTCATGGCTGTAATGATGAACCTGATGATTGAAGTAGCCCTGGGTGGCATCATATGACCACTGGTCAGGTCCTTTGCCATAAAACAGCAGGTAATCATTCCGGGCGAAGGTGCCACTGTTTCCCCCTGAAATAAAAATGGCATTTTCTTTCAGGTCATCATCCCTGAAAGCAGCATTATCTTCAGGCAGCATGGGAGCACCATTTCCAAAGAGACGGATGCCAGCCTTCTGCAGCCCTCCCATATTCATACCCAGGGCCTCCAGATCTTCAAAATCCAGCCGGTAAATACCCGTCTGGTCCAGGCATACCTTATACCAGGTTCCCTGTGCAAGAACACTATTGCCGGCATATTCCTGCTGCTGCTCATAGCTCAGGGAAGGCTCATAAACATTTTGACTTTCCAGAGAAAAAGAGACCAGTTTTTCGTACTGCTGTGTTACAGCATTATACCGGAAGGGATACAGGCCTACAAAAGAATGGTGCTGCTTGCGGATGTACTCGCTTCCCGAATGTAGCTCCACTTGTTGCGGTTTGAAGCCGGTAGCCTCCAGAATCCTTTGTTCCGGGGGGCTTACGGGGATAAACTCCTGGGAAGTAATAGAATAATCTTTGCGAAAGAAGGGCAGCTCCTGTTGGTTCTGAAAGATGAAAAAGGGCACCTGCGACAGAGAGTCATTAAAGACGGCACCCTGAAAGAACAACGCCTCATCGGCCTGTTCTTCATTCACCTCCACCCGGTAAGGGGCTTGCCATTGCAGGACAAAATCCTGCCGCAACTCCTGGGCAACAGATTCATTGACGACCAGTAGCTGAAACAGAAACAGCACAATATATATTCTCATATTCCTGAATCTACTTAAAAAATCTCCTGATTTTACCGGGCAGGCAACACCTGTTTATAATCAGCAAACATATTCTTATTGTTAAACGATAAAATCATGCTTTCATTTTAAGCAGCCGACAACTTTATCAGAAAAACATTCAGCAAAAATATAAAAGTTAACCATCAACTTCAGCTTTTTCATGTAGTGTGTAACAATCTACCGGATAATACGTTCAAATAGGAACAAGAAACAAGACCCTTTTCTATTGACTTGCGGACTGAAACCATATCAGGCATTCCTACTGATCATCCTGTTGCCTTCGGGCAGCCTGGTGGCCCAGGATGCTATTTTTTCGCAGTTCTTTGCCTCCCCTTTATACCTGAACCCAGCCTTTGCAGGGGCTCAACACTGCAGCCGGCTGGCCCTGAATTACCGCAACCAGCCCTTTCCTGAGTTTGGGACTTTTTCTGCTTTTAATGCTTCTTACGATCAATATTCTGCGGCCCTGTCTGGTGGGGTGGGAATCCTGGCCAGCAGCGATCATCAGGGGGGATTGATCATGAAGAACCAGATCGCTGCCATTTATGCTTACCAGCTGCAGCTTTCGGGCAGATGGCACCTGCATTTTGGCGCCCAGGCCGGCTATTACCGTAAAGACCTGAACTGGAGCAAGCTGCAGTTTATGGATCAGTGGAATTATGACACTGGAGAAATTGATGCTCAGACAGAAACCGAACCAGATGAGACTTTCCGCCAGTCGGCCAATTTCGCTGCCGGGGTGCTGTTTTTTGATGAGACCTATTATTTTGGGTTTGCGGCCCATCACCTGACGCGGCCCCGGGAGAGTTTCTTCGGCGATCATCGCCTGGCGGTGAAATATACGGCTCATCTGGGCATGACCCTCTATCCGGGTGGAGCAGCACGCAATGCCGCCGCTCAGGAAGGATTCTTTGTGTCGCCCAACGTAATCATCCAGACGCAGGCCGGGAGGATCCGCATCAATTACGGGGCATACGTAGGTCTGGATCCCCTGGTAGCAGGTGCCTGGCTGCGACAGAACCTGGAAAGACCCAACGCGCTGATTTTTCTCCTGGGCATTACCCAAGGAAATTACCGGGTAGGGTATAGTTATGATTACTCATTATCAGGCTATTCGGCTGGAATTCAAGGGGCGCATGAAATCAGTATTTCACTGAATCTGAATTGTGACACTAAAAATATGAAATACCGTATACTAAACTGTCCAAGTTTTTAGTTATTTTTGTACCAACTACATAAAAAAGGTAAATATGATAAGGAATTCCAAAAGCCTGACTACAGCAATATTGCTTGTTCTGGCTACTGCTTTTCTTTTCTCCTGCAAGAAAGAAAGCTCCCCTACCACCGGCTGGTCGTATAATGATCCCGACACAGGCGGATTTGAAGTAGTACCCTACCAGGAGCAGGAAACAGGCCCCGGGCTGGTGTTTATTGAAGGAGGTACTTTTGTGATGGGCCGTACCACCGACGATGTGATGCTTGACTGGGACAATATCCCCCGCCGCATCACCGTGTCTTCTTTCTATATGGATGAGACCGAGGTGCGCAACCTGGACTACCTGGAGTACCTTTACTGGCTCAGCAGGGTCTTTGGCGAGACCTATCCTGAGGTGTATACCAATGCCCTTCCCGATACCCTGGTATGGCGTGAACCTCTGGCTTACAATGAACCTTTTGTAGAAAATTACTTGCGTCATCCTGCCTACCGCGATTATCCTGTTGTAGGGGTCAACTGGGTACAGGCTTCACAGTATGCTGCATGGCGTACCGACAGGGTGAATGAAATGATCCTGATCCGTGAAGGCGTCCTGAACTGGGACACCGAGCAGGTCAATGAAAGAAACTTTAACACCGAAGCTTATCTGGCCGGCCAGTACGAAGGCGAGGTACGCCGCAACCTGCGTGACCTGGATCCCAGGGGTACCGGCGAGCGGCGCGTGCGCCAGCAGGACGGGATCCTGCTTCCCTCTTACCGCCTGCCTACCGAAGCAGAGTGGGAATTTGCCGCCCTGGGCCTGATTGGCAGTACCGTTTATGAAAGGGTGGTTGAAAGACGTCAATACCCCTGGACAGGACACAACGTGCGCAGCAGCGAAAGAAAAACCATGGGTATATACATGGCCAATATCCAGAGAGGCCGTGGCGATATGATGGGCGTGGCAGGCAACCTGAATGATGCTGCCGAGATCACGGCTCCCGTTTATGCCTACTGGCCCAATGATTATGGTCTGTACAACATGGCAGGCAATGTCAGCGAATGGGTAAGGGATGTATACCGCCCCTTGTCGCATGAAGACGTATCAGACTTCAGGCCCTTCCGTGGGAACATCTTTACCACCATTGCCACCGATGAGGAAGGCAACCCATTACCCAAGGATGAGTTTGGCCAGGTGCCGCGCCGCGAAGTTACCGTCGAAGAAAATGTAACCCGCCGCAATTACCGCTACGCCGATAATATCGGGTACCGCGACGGAGACCTTATGTCGAGCCTCTATTATGGTGAAGATGATGTTGACGACCCCAATGCTGTCATGTATGAGTATGGCTCTTCCAGCCTGATCAATGACAATGCAAGGGTGTACAAAGGAGGCAGCTGGAACGACCGCGTGTACTGGATCTCACCGGGCACCCGCCGGTTCCTCGATCAGAATGAAGCAACCAACCAGATCGGCTTCCGCTGCGCCATGACAAGGGTGGGCAGCCCCATGGGACGCTGATTAAGTTAAAACAAAAGATTTCGGGCCCCATTTGTAATATCCTGCAAATGGGGCTTTTTTAATAGAACAAGCATGACTCCGATATTGACACTCTATGAGCTGCTGCAAGCCGGCGCAGGCATCAGCACCGACAGCCGCACTCCCGAACCCGGTTCATTATTCTTTGCACTGAAAGGAGAGAACTTCGATGGCAACAAATTTGCCCCGGCAGCCTTACAGAATGGATGCCGGCTGGCTGTGGTTGATGATCCTGCCTATGCAGGCCGGGAAAATTACCTGGTGGTGGAGGATGTATTGAGTACACTTCAACAGCTGGGAAGTTACCATCGTATGCAGCTGAACTTTCCTGTAATCGGAATTACCGGATCAAATGGCAAAACCACCACCAAGGAACTGCTGCACAGGGTTCTTTCCAGAATGTACCGTACCAGTGCCACAAAAGGAAATCTGAACAATCATATCGGGGTGCCTTTGACCTTACTTTCTTTTAAGCCCTCCCTGGAGATGGCTATCGTAGAAATGGGCGCCAATCATGTGGGAGAGATTGCCGCCCTGAGCCATCTGGCAAAACCTGACTACGGCATCATCACCAATATTGGCAAGGCGCACCTGGAAGGCTTCGGCAGCCTTGAAAATATTGCAAAAGCAAAAGGGGAGCTCTACGATCATGTGCGCCACCATAAGGGCACCTTATTTGTTAACCACAACCAGGCGGTACTTGCAGCAATGGCTGAAGGAGTTGATTCTGTGCATTACGGCTATAGCGATGATCTTCATTGCACAGGCATCGTGCAACAGTCTTCCCCGTTTGTTGAGATGCATTTCCACACCAACAAAGACTTCGGCCAGGCCACGGCAGGCATGCAAGGCAACATCAGGTCGCAGCTCACCGGCGCTTATAATGCAGAAAACATCCTGGCTGCCATTACCATAGGGTTGTATTTCGGAGTGCCTGTTGATGACATTGAGGCTGCTGTGGCTGATTACCAGCCCACCAACAACCGTTCGCAGATGCTGCAGACTCCACACAACAGCATCATCATGGATGCCTATAATGCCAACCCTACCAGCATGGCTGCGGCCATTGAGAACTTCAGCCTCTTTACCGACCTGCCCAAAGTTGCTATCCTGGGCGACATGCTCGAGATGGGCGCGGATGCCTGCAAAGAACATGAAGCCATTGCGCGCCTGGCTTTTGAGCAGGGATTCAAACAGGTGATTTTTGTAGGTCCTCAGTTCAGGGAAGTTGCTAATGTCAATCCACAGGGCAGGCATTTTGCGGATGTTGATGAGGCAGCAACCTGGCTAAAAGAAAATCCTTTAAAAGGCAACAGGGTGCTGATAAAAGGCTCCCGGGGCATCCAACTGGAGAAGCTGGTCAATTATCTGTAAAGTATGCAACAGCATTATGCCATAGGAGTAATGTCGGGCACCTCGCTGGATGGCCTGGATCTGGCATGGTGCTGCTTTCAGCAGCACAGCAGCGGCTGGAGGGGTGAGATACTTCTTGCCGAAACCCTTTCTTATACAGATGAGTGGGTCACCCGCCTGAGATCCGCTCCGGAGCTAAGCGCAAAAGACCTTGCTGCACTTCATTACGATTATGGCAGATATACCGGTGAGCTGGTAAAAGACTTCATTGCCCGTAACAACATTAAAGAACCGGGAATAATAGCCAGCCATGGCCATACAGTGTTCCACCGCCCCGATCTGGGATACACCTTGCAGATAGGCAGCGGGGCTGCCCTGGCGGCACAAACAGGCTGCACCGTGGTATGCGATTTCCGCTCGCTTGATGTTTCCCTTCAGGGGCAGGGGGCGCCCCTGGTACCCATCGGCGATCAGTATCTTTTTGCTGATTATCAATACTGCCTGAACCTTGGCGGATTTGCCAATATCTCTTTTGAAGAAAATAGCACCAGGGTAGCTTTTGACATCTGCCCGGTAAATTTTGTACTCAACAAGCTCATCAGGGAAAGCAAGATCGCTGCTGAAGATTATATGCAACATCTGCCAGCTGATTACCCCCCACAGGAACCCCTGAAGTACGATCCTTCGGGAGTAATAGCCAGCACCGGCACCATCAACCAGCAGCTGCTGGAGCAGCTCAACAGCATCGCTTTTTACCATACCCCGGGGCCTAAAAGTCTGGGCGAAGAGTGGGTCAATGAAGTGTTTCTTCCCTTAATCATTAATAGCAACCTCAGCTTACCCCACCTGCTGCGTACCCTTTATGAACATATGGCCCATCAGATTGCCCGCTGCACCCGCCGCCTGCCTGGTGAAACGATGCTGATAACCGGAGGCGGCGCCTTCAACAAGTTCCTGATATCATTGATCCGGCAGAAGCTGGCTCCTGAAACGGCTGTGGTAATCCCTCAGCAGGAGCTCATCAATTTTAAGGAAGCATTGGTCTTCGGATTCCTGGGTGTACTAAGGGTAGAAGAATTGCCCAACACCCTGTCGTCGGTTACCGGCAGCCTTTACAACAATATCGGGGGATGCGTGTATCTGGGAGGGCAGAAAAAAACTACCTGACCGCAAAAGAAACAACCCTTCCGACAATTTAAATCAATTGCATAGAATTCTTTTGCTGATTGAAAGTTATTCTTTATTTTAGCGCCCTGCCAGAAGCATTCAATGACGGAGAATCCGGGTTCTTTTCCCGGGATTAAAAAAACAAAGATATGGTGTTCAATTCGGGATAAGCGACTTGCTTCCTTTTCAGCAACAGGCATTTTAATCTTATTCAACAATAACCCTATCCCCGAATGAATATTTATCTTATAATCATCGTTGCATATTTCTCACTGATCACCCTGGTATCAGTATTCACCCGCAAGGTAGCCAGCCGGTCGGCAGCCGATTACCTTATCGCAGGCCGCAACCTGGGAGTCATCGCCTGTGCCGTGGTAGTCGCCTCCGAATGGCTGGGCGGCATGAGCACCATTGGGGTGAGCGAGAAAGCTTTTACCTCAGGCACCCTGCAACCTATCCTGTACAATATCTCCACGGCCATCGGGATGATTATCATAGGCTTCACGGTGGCAAAGCACTACCGCCAGAACAATGTACATACCGTAAGCGAAATGCTGGAAAACCTCTTCGGCAAACGTGCACGGGCAGTATCAGCCGTTGCATTTCTGTTTGCTTACGTGGTGCTGGCCTTCGTGCAGTTACAGACCGCAGCCAGCGTAATCTCAGCGATGTTTGACATCCCGTGGCTGCAATCAGTAATCATTTCTTCGGTAGTGATTACCATTTACACCTACATCGGGGGGATGCATGCCCTGGCCATTACAGGTATCATCCATGTGGTCATCATGTTTCTGGGAATCGGGATTGCGGCATTCCTGGGCATCAATGATGTGGGAGGCTTTGCAGCCTTACAGCAAACCATGGTGGAACAAGGTTCCCCGCAAAACCTTTATAACCCATTCAGCGGAGGCCTTAGCTATGCCTGGA
>JAWOCF010000061.1:0-7582 GCA_046483935.1 Bacteroidales bacterium
GGCTGAACTGCTGTGGCGGGACGCACGCGACAAACGACTCGCCCCCCTCGATGCGCTGAAAATCTATGCGTTGAAGACGGCGGCCGCGTTCGAAGCCGCGATTCTTGCCGGCATCCGGCTCGCCGGCCTCGTGGAGCCCTATCGCGACTCCGTCAAGCACTTCGCCCGCAACGTGGGCGTCGCGTTCCAAATTTTGAACGATTTGAACGACTGGGACGGCGACCGGGACAACAAGCGTTCACACAGCGGGGATATCCTGGGTGGCCGCCCTACCGTGCTCTGGGCCCTCGCCCTCCAAAACCTCGATGCCAAACAGCGAGAACGTTTGCAACGTCTGGCCAAGGATTCAAACCAACCCTCGTCACGGCGCATCACCGAGGTGCGGCGGCTATACGAAAGGGCGGACGTCATTGACCAGGCCTGGCGGCTCATCGACAAGCACCATGGCAAAGTACAATCCATAGAGAACTTTCCCTTTGTGGTAAATGTCACTTTCTGCCGAGTTGATATACTTGGGCCGCTTTTTGTCGGAAGTCATGATGCGGGCCCCGAAGCCCAGCACCCTGCCCGACAGGTTGTGGATGGGAAAGATTACCCGCCCACGCATGGTGTCGTAAAGCTGATGGTCTTTCTCCTTGGCCAGGCTGGTTTTCAGCAGGTATTCTTTCTTATAACCATCCTTAAGGGCCTGTTGGGTAAAGGCATCCCACTGGTTGGTGCAGTAGCCCAGGCCGAACTTTTTGATGGTTTCCAGCGACAGGTCCCGTTCCTTCAGGTAGGAGAGCCCCACGGCGATGCCTTCCTGGCTCTCGTGCAGGGTCTTCTCGAAATATTTCTGTGCATACCCCGACAGGTTAAACAGGCTCTCCTTCTCGTCCATGGCCTGCTGCTGCTCGGGGCTGGGCTTTTCTTCCTCTACCTCGATACTGTATTTGGCAGCCAGATACTTCAGTGCTTCGGGATAGGTATAATGCTCGTGCTCCATCAGGAAGTTCACGGCATTGCCCCCTTTACCGCAGCCAAAACATTTGTAGATGCCTTTGGTGGGCGACACGTTGAAGGAAGGGGTTTTCTCGTCATGAAACGGACAGAGCCCCAACAGATTTACCCCCCGCTTTCTGAGCATCACAAATTCCCCCACCACCTCCTCTACACGGGTGGCATCCATTATCTTATCTACGGTATCGGGATTGATCACGGGGTTGAATATTTGATGGTGCTAAAGTAGAGAAATAATTGCTAATTATGAAAATCACCCTATTGGATATCAACCAACAGGTTGCTGTAAAAGTACTCATTACCCACCTCAGAATCCTTTTCTCTTGCTGATTTTGATTTCTTCCTGCCGGCGTTCAATTTTTTCTCTTCTGGTGCCGCTTGAAAACTGATAGCTGATTTTTAGCCAGAAAGGCACTGCCGAGGTCAGGATCTCTCCTTGCGAACGGTCATACAGGTCGATCTGGTCGATCTCTGAACCACGGTATATGAGGCTGCCCGCCAGGGGAACCGCACTAACCACTCCTGCCTTGATGCCGTGTCCAAAATCCTTCTCCAGCGACAGGAAATATTGGGCTCCTTCATAATAGTTGGCCTGAATCTCATTGACGGGCGAAGCATATTGAAAAATCACCGAAGCTGTATAGTCCCTGCCCAGGCGGGCAAATGCCGAAAAACTTCCTGACAGGGCGATCTGCCGGCGCGCAATCATCCCTTGTGACTGCGCCAACCCATTGGGGGTTGATACTACCTGGAATACCTTGATGGCGGGGTTAAATCCTATTGCAGGACCTGCACTCAGGGCAGCAGACATTTGCAGGCCATACCGGGTAACCATCCCCATGTTCTGCCTTTTATGTTCCAGGATGCCATGGTCGTTCAGACTGCTCATGAAATTGATGACCCCGCGGCCTTCCTGGTAAAAGATTCCTGAGGAGACAAACTGGTTTTCAAACTTGTGGGAATAATTCAGATTAATCATGGTTTGCCGCACCGGTTGCAGATCGGCGTTGCCAGTGTATTGTGTGTAGGGATCGGGAATGCTGATGCCAGGATTCAACTGGTAGAAGTCAGGCCAGATCAGGGTGCTGCGCCAGGAAAAAGAGATGTTTCCCGGTGAAGAGATTTTATAATCGGCCGACAGTACCGGAAGCCACGCACTGTTGGTGGCATCTTCATTCTGTTGCCTGATATTGGATTGTTCATACCTCATCCCTGCTGTCATATTAAACTTTGAAGAAAACACCTGATTTACCGATCCATGAAAGGACAACACCCTGTTGCTATATGAAAAGGCGGAGCGTTCTGCATCCAGCAGCTTCTGGTTCCTGGCTTGCACGCCCGCTGTGATTCGGGTGCGGGCCCCAAGTGGCAGCTGATAATCAAGCCGCGCCCGCAAGGTTTGCTGGTTGGGCCGCAAGATGTCCTCCTGATGATAACCCGTCTGGTGGTTGGTAAAAGTTGTTTGGTTCAGCCCTTTCATGTTGTGGTATCCTGCTTCAGCCGAGAGCTCATGGCTTCCTTCGGGATCAAAAAGATGCTTGTAATACAATGAATAGAAGTTGCTGTGGTTGCGGTCGTGATCTTCCTTGCGGGCACTCCAGGGCTGAAGTTCAGTAGTATTGTGCTCCAATAGCACTTGCCCGTCGTGCTCCTGGGAATATGGATTGTAAAAACCATAGAAGTTGAACTGGTTTTTCTCGTTCATCAGAAAATCAACCCCATAATGAAACCTGTGCGACCAATTTTTCTGCCTGACAGCCTGAACCGAAGAGATCTCATGCATGCCCCCGCTCACAGAAGTACGGCGCAGGGTGCTTTCCTCAATATCGAAATAGCTCAATTCGCCATTGTAAGAAGTGAAGAAGTTGAACTTCCCGCTCCCGTAACTCAGGTTGTAGTTTGGAAAGATGAAGACCTCCGAGCCCGAGGTGGGGATCTCTGCATAAATCTGGCCCTGCATGCCTTCGTGGGTATCGTTGTTCAGGATGATGTTGATTACCCCGCTAACTCCCGCATCATATTGTGCAGTGGGGTTGCTGATCACCTCCACCCGGTCGATGCGCGAGGCTTTCAGCTGGCTGATATAGGCACGGTCGCGTTGGCGCCCGTTCACCAGGATCATGATATTGTCATTGCCTTCCAGCGAGATGTTCTGCATGATGTCAACCTGAATCCCCGGAATCAGTTTTATGATATCGGTACCAGTATGTGAAGCTTTCTGCATGGTGGTGTTCACCAGGAAGGATGTTTTTCCTTCTTGGGTGGTAGCTTTGATGCGCTGGCCAACAACCTCTATCCCCTGCAGGCTTACCTGCTCCGGTTGCAGATAGATATTGCCCAGGGCGGTGATTTCACTTCCATTGATGCTGATGTTTTTAAAATCTGTTTGATATCCTATGGCGCTGGTCCGGAGCAGATAACTGCCCGGGTCACCATGGCTGAAGCTGAAAGCGCCTTCTTCACTGGTGGCTGTTCCGCCCATCAGGATGGTGCCTGTGGTATCAAAGAGTGCTACTGTAGCATAAGGTACTGCCTGGGTGGTGGCTGCATCACGGATTATTCCGCTCAGGGTATTGCTGCCTGCAGGGGGGTGCTGATTGCTTGCCATGACCGGCATACAAAATGTCAGGGCCATCATCATCATCATCGAGAGTTGGTTTTTAAGGATCTTTTTCATGGTACTTTGGGTTTGATTAAAAATGACAATCACAATTCGTTAGTGCAAATTGAATCATCATTTTCAACACATGCAAATTACTGGGATGCATGGTAGTGTTCTGTTACCGGTGGCAGCAACTCTGGTACGAATGGTAAAAATCTGGGATGAAAGGAAGGGTGTCTGGCTCAGCGATTGGCTAGCGGGAAGTGTTGTTGATCAACTTTTTCATGCGCTGACTGAACTCCCGGGTATTATTGCGCGATACAGGGATCAGGGGTTGCACGTGGGCCAGCTTCAGATTGTAACCCAGTGAAGTGCCCTTTTTTAATTCTACCTTTTTCAGGTTTACTATAAAGGCACGATGGGTGCGCATGATGAAGGGGAGGCCCGACAACTGTTGCTCTATGTTGTTGATGGTGTTACGGATTACTTCATGGTGCACTTTGTCGTGGCGCAACAGGTAAAAGTTTACATAGTTGCCCTCTGATTCAGCATATAGAAACTCACGGGGAAAGAAGCTCAGTGATTCACTTTTCAGTTGCGAGTCTATGTTTATTAGTTCTTCCGGGGGTGCGCCAGGATTATGGGCCTGGCTTTGTCCCTGCTGGTATGATTCACCAAACAGCCAGCTTTGGAAATTGATGGCCGTAAAGAACCCGAAGGGAACCAACCCTATCAGAAAGGCACTTCTCAACGAATCCATCAGGGTAGCCAGGTTCAGCCTGTTGGCTGGCTCCTCTAGGATGAATCCCGCCAGATAGGCTCCAATACCTGCAGCAAGCAAAGTCAGCACGATTGAAAAAAGCTCTTTGGGAAAGGTCCAATGCTCGCGGTCCATCCGTTTTTTTAGCACCAGGAGCATGCCCAGGGCTGCCAGCGAGGAGATCAACGAATAGGAGATCATGGTGGCCGCATAGCCCAGGAAGCGGCCTGGATGGATTCCCAGGGGCCGGTAAATCACTGCAAACAGAAAGCCGAAAACAACCATGATCAGGAAACCTGCATAGGGATTCCTGATCATGTAGTTTTGAGGGCCTTTCCGGGAAAGCCATTCTGTAAGCTGCCGTTGCATGGGATGGGTAGATAAAAAAAGTGTTGCTAAAGATACTTTATTTTGCAAAACCTGCAATAGCCATGTTTTTGTTGTTTTGATGAACCTTGTCCGGTCTTTGCCGGATTCTGAAAATATCCAACAGGGATTAAACCACCCGACAGAAACGTCGTCAAACAATGAAAAGTAATTATATAATAAGTGAACCCTGTTGCAGAAATCCGGACACCTTTCCCGGAATCAGACACTTTTTTGTGAGGCGTTTTTGTTTATTATGTTGTTAATCAGCATGATGGTGTTCGCGGCCTGTGATTTGTATTGACCTGTATCATTCGCAATTGACTTAAAGCCTGGCAGGTCAACAGACATCTGTGGAGCCACCTGAAAACAGACACCATCAGAAATAGGAATAATGAAACTCAGATCATATAATTTTACATAAAATATTCATGAATTGCTTGTTTCCCTTTCCCACTTCCTGTTGCATTTACTATTTTTACCGCGCCTTTGAAGCCTTCCTCAGAAAAGGGGACCGGGATTTAATAATTTTGAACCTTTCTTATCAACCATGAGCAGAAGATTTTTATTATTGCTATCGTTCGTATTCCTGCTGTTGCAGGGCCCTGATGCAGCTGCCCAGCGGCGATTGCTAACCCTTGATGATGTGGTGGATATTGCCCGTGAGCAATCGCCCGATGCCCTGGTGGCCCGCCATCGGTACCGCGGGAGCTACTGGCAACATCAAAGCTACCGTGCAGGGTACCTGCCGCGCCTGCGCCTTGATGCCACCATTCCCAACCTGAACCGAACCATTTCGCCCATCACCCTGCCCGATGGGAGCGATATTTTTGTGAGCCGCAGCCTGGCTACCTCTACCGGGACCCTCGACTTGCGCCAAAGGATCGGATTGACCGGCGGCGAGCTGTTTGTCAGTTCCAGCCTGCAACGAATCGACCTGATCCGCGATGACGAAACAGAAGTATCCTACTTGTCTACTCCCGTGAATATTGGGTTCCGCCAGCCTATTTTTGCCTACAACCCCTTTAAATGGGAACGGCAGATCGAACCCCTGCGTTTTCAGGAAGCCCAACGCCAGTATATTGTCAACATGGAAAACATCAGCCTTCAGGCAACCAACCGGTTTTTCGACCTGCTGCTGGCCCAGATCAACATGGAAATCAACGCCGTGAACCTGGCCAGCAATGATACGTTGTACAAAATTGCCCAGGGCAGGTATTCCCTGGGACGGATTGCCGAAAACGAGCTGTTGCAGATGGAACTCAACGCCCTGAATTCTGAAGCATCCCTGGAGCAATCCCGCATTGATTATGAAGGAGCTTTGTTCAGGTTTCGTTCCTATCTGGGGTTGGAAGGTACTGCACAACTAGAGCTTTTGCCCCCTGAGAACACCCATGACCTGCAGATTGACGTGAGCACTGCCTTGGCCGAGGCCCGCCGAAACAGGCCCGACATCCTTGAATTCGAACGGCAGGTCATCCAGGCCGATAGTCAGGTGGCACAAGCCCGGGCCGAAAGCCGCTTTAACGCCGACCTGTATGCCATGTTCGGGCTCACCCAAACCGCCCAGGAGCTGCCTTCGGTATATCGTGACCCCTTAGATCAGCAACGGCTGTCCATTGGGGTGAGCATCCCCATCCTCGATTGGGGGGTCTCGCGTGGCAGGCTGCGCATGGCAGAGTCTAACCGTGAGCTGGTGCAAACGACAGTGAGTCAGGGAGAGGTAGACTTCGACCAGGAAGTGATGCTCAAGGTGATGGAATTCAACATGCTGGGTAGTCAGCTGATCATTGCCGAAAAGGCTGACATTATCGCCCAGAAACGCTATGAGGTGACTCGTCAGCGCTTTATGATCGGGCGCATTGACATCATCGATCTGAACCTGGCCCTCGAGGAAAAAGACCGTGCCAAACAACGGTTCCTGGCTGCCCTGCGTACCTATTGGAGTGAGTTCTATGTGATGCGCCGCCTCACCCTCTATGATTTCGTAAACAATCAGCCCATCACGGTTGATTATGATGAAATATAGCCCCTCAACGTTTCATGACCTGATTGATGAATCGGAGGAACGCAACTGGCTTAAATGGGATCTGCTCCTGTTATTTCTTTCTGTAGTTCTTTTTTTCAAATAAAAATTGCAACTTTACCTGACAGAATCTATTCAGGTGGAAAACAAAAAGAAGATCAGAAGATACCGGCGGCTGGCAAAAATCAGTGAGTGGACAGAGATCCCTCTGATTTTCCTTGGATTCCTGTGGCTGGTGTTGCTGGTAGTAGAGCTGATCTGGCAGCTGACCCCTTTCCTGATGACTGTGGTTAATGTTATCTGGGTGATCTTCATCATCGACTTTCTGATCAAGCTGATCGTTTCGCCCACCCGCTGGAAGTTTATCCGGCGCAATACCCTGACCATCATCTCGCTGTTTATCCCTGCCTTCCGCATCTTCAGGATCTTTGCCAGCCTCAGGCTGCTGCGCTCCCTGGGGGTGATCAGGAGCATCCGGGTAATCCGGGTGGTGGGCTCGGTAAACCGTGGCATGAGGGTACTGGGCAAGACCCTGGAGCGCAGGGCTTTTGGCTATGTGTTAATCCTGACCCTGCTGATCGCCGTAGTGGGTGCCGCAGCCATGTTCGCTTTTGAAGAAGCAGGTGCTTTCGACAGCTACCTGGATGCTCTGTACTGGACAACCATGATGCTTACCACCCTGGGCTCGGCCTACTGGCCCGTCTCGCCCGAGGGAAAGACCCTGGCATTTCTGCTGGCGGTATACAGCCTGGGGGTGTTGGGTTACTTTACGGCCATGCTCTCCTCGTTCTTTATCGGCAGGGATGCCGACGATCAGAAAGCTGAAGTG
>JAWOCF010000093.1:0-28547 GCA_046483935.1 Bacteroidales bacterium
TTAGGTGTGGGGTGCGAGGTGCGGGGTATTGGCTTTTGGCTGTTGGCTTTTGGCAAGAAAACAGTCTCCCCCTCTCCAGGTCTCCCAGTCCCCAAGTCTCCCAGTCACTCTACACGGGGATGGCCTTCGCCCTGGCCACCCGGCCCGAGATGCCGATGCTGACTTCATACAGCACAAACAGGGGTAAGCCCACCATGATCTGGCTGAACACATCGGGAGGAGTGATCAGGGCCGACAGGGCAATGATCAGCACGAAGGCCAGCCGGCGGTTTTTGCGCATCACCTCAGGGGTAAGAATACCCACCCGGCTCAGGAAATACACGAAAACAGGCAGCTCAAACACGATGCCTACTGCCAGGGTGAGGGTGGTGATGGTGGTAATATACGAGCGCAGGGCAATCTGGTTGGTTACCATGTTGCTCACCTGGTAGGATCCCAGGAAATTGATGGTCAGTGGCACGATCAGGTAATAACTGAACAGCACCCCGGTAAGAAACAACCCGGAGGTGATCAGCACGGCCCCTCTTGAATTGGCCTGCTCATTGGGCTCCAGCCCCGGCTTGATAAAGCGCCATAGCTCCCAGATCACATAAGGTACCGCCACAATCAATCCCGCAATCAGGGAGGTAATCACGTGGGTGGTGAACTGCCCGGCCATGTCAATGTTGATGATCTGCACCGGATTCATGTTGATGCACAAGGCCGGGGCGGAAAGAAAATCTGCCAGCCGGCAAAACAAACGGTTGGTGATGAAGTATGTTTCCTTGGGGGCCAGGATGATGTTCGAAAATATAAAATCTTTACTGGCAAAGGCTCCCACAGCAAACAACACGATGGCCACCGATGAACGGATCAGGTGCGAACGCAACTCCTCCAGATGGTTCCAGAAAGTCATGCCTGAGCCTTCAACCTGTTTTTGTGTCATAATATGGATTGCAGTAATTGGTAAAAGAGCTTCAAAATTACACTTTTTTAAACACCAGCTCTCATTTTTGTCGGAGTGGTTCTGGGGAAGAAGATGAGGGGGAGACTTGGAGACTTGGAGACTTGGAGAGGGGGAGAAATGGAGAAGTTTCCTGCCGTGAGCTGCAGGCATAAGCAAACATTCAGAAAAGATCAGTGAAAATCAGTATCATCCGTTTAATCCGTGTTCCGAAATTCTTAAGTATTTCTTTTTAAAAAATCTGGACACGGATTTAACGGATTTTGACGGATTTTCACGGATAAGATTCAAATCTTCAGGGTGAATGCATTAAAACACTTCTTAAACTCATCTAAACTCTGTGTCCTCTTGAGAAAAAGAGGGGGAGAAATGGAGAAGGGGAGAGATGGAGAAGTTTCCTGTCGTTAGCAGCAAGCAGCCGCTACTATTCAGAAAAGATCCGTGAGGATCCGTCAAAATCCGTAAAATCCGTGTTCCGAAATCCTTAAAAAAGATTCTCCAAAAAAACCATCCCCGCACACGCATTTTAAGGCCCCATTTGAAGGGGCGAATTCGAGTGTCACTACCTGCCACCTCATCGCCCAAAGGCTAAAATAAGGCATCCTTAGCGCTCCAGGGCAGGTGTTTCTTGCCGGGGTTCATCTCTTCATAATTTAAAAGAAAAAAGCATTTAATATCACGGTGCGCTGTATTGGCTTGTTTGCCCCAGGGAAGGATCACAGGGGCATAAAAAAAGAGAGCTGGTGCACCTGGATGCAACAGCTCTCCTGTAAACTCCTGATCCGTGATTGCGATCACGGAAGGAATTCATTTTGATTTATGCGGGATGAATTGCTTCAACGGGGCAAACATCTGCACAGGCCCCACAGTCGGTGCACAAATCAGGATCGATTTTGTAGATATCCCCTTCAGAGATTGCTTCAACCGGGCATTCATCGATGCAGCTGCCACATGCAGTGCAATCTTCATTTATGATATAAGCCATCGTAATTACTTTTTTGAGTTTTTAATCAGTTAATTTCCAATGCAAAGATATAAGCTTATATTTTACTATTTTCAAATAATTTTCATTTTAGGGTAATTTGAAATGGGTTTAAATAACGGCACCCGGAATGACTGGAAGAATGACCCGCAGCAAAAGGCATCTGCAGCTTTCAGGATCATTCGTTGCAGGGATTCCCGTGAGGCACCCACAGGTATTTAGTTTCCTGTAATATCCTTCCGGTGATAATTAGCCGTTAATTGATAGATGTTCTTTATATCATCATGAAGAACCTGACGATCTTATTAAGAATAAATTTAAATAAAAGGTAAGCTATCAGGCATTTAAACCCGCTGGCAGGGAAAAAAATTTGACTGAATTTTTTAATCCAATCCATTTTTTCCCTTTACCTTCGCAAAAATTTTTAGAACATTTAACCGCATCACCTTATCAAAACATACTCTTCAAAATCAAATCTGTTATGGTAAAAAAACCGAATATTGTTGAACTGGAGGATGTCGTTGTCAAGTTTGTAGGCGACTCCGGCGATGGCATGCAGCTAACGGGAACCATGTTTTCTGATACCGCGGCCCTTTCCGGCAATGACCTAGCAACTTTTCCTGACTTCCCTGCCGAGATTCGTGCCCCGCATAATACCATTGCGGGGGTAAGCGGCTTTCAGGTGCATATCGGACAACGCAAAATTTATACTTCAGGGGACCTTTGCGACGTGCTGGTGGCCATGAACCCGGCGTCGCTGCGTTCCAATCTGAAATGGGCCAAGCCAGGGGCTACCCTGGTGATTGACTCGGCCACTTTCGAGGAGAAAGCGATCGAGAAGGCTGGTTACCAGTCCAACCCCCTGGAAGATGGCAGCCTGGACAGCTATTCTGTAATCCAGGCACCCATCTCTTTGCTGACCCAGGAAAGCCTGGTGGCACTGAACCTGGACCGGCGCATGGCAGAAAGAACCAAAAACATGTTTGTGCTGGGGCTGCTGACCTACTTGTTTAATGGTAGTGTGGAAAACACCGTTAAGTTTATCGACAAGAAATTTGCTGCCAAGCCTGGTGTCTCGCGGGCCAATCAGGCTGCCTTACGGGCTGGTTATAATTATGCCGAAACCGTGGAAACCATCCGTACAACTTATAAAGTAGGGGCTGCTCCCATGGAAAAAGGGTTGTACCGGAACATCACAGGAAATATTGCCACAGCATGGGGTTTGCTGGCCGCTGCCGAACGTAGTGGCCGTCCGCTGTTTCTGGGTTCTTACCCTATTACCCCTGCCACTGAAATTCTGATGGAGTTGTCAAAGCATAAGTCTTTGGGAGCCAAAGTGTTTCAGGCAGAAGATGAAATTGCAGGCATCTGCTCGGCCATCGGAGCCAGCTTTAGCGGCTCATTGGCCATTACCACCACTTCCGGGCCTGGTCTTTCTTTGAAGAGTGAAGCCCTGGGGCTGGCTGTCATTACCGAGCTCCCATTGGTGATTGTCAATGTGCAGCGTGGAGGTCCTTCAACAGGGTTGCCTACCAAAAGTGAACAGTCCGACCTGATGCAGGCCCTGTATGGCCGCAATGGCGAAGCACCCCTGGTGGTGATGGCTGCCAGCAGCTCAGCCAATTGTTTCCATTATGCCTATATGGCTGCGAAAATTTCACTGGAGCATATGACCCCGGTGATTCTGCTGACCGACGGCTATCTTGGGTTTGGTTCGGAGTTGTTTAAAATTCCGGATGTAAACAACATGCCGGATATAGATCCTCCGTTGGCCAAAGAGAATGACCCCAACTACAAACCCTACCTGCGCGACGAAAAAACGCTGGTGCGCCAGTGGGCATTGCCCGGGATGGAGGGATTGAGACACCGCATTGGCGGGCTGGAGAAAACCAATATCGATGGCAATGTGTCTACCGATCCGCTGAATCACCAGTTGATGGTGAATATCCGTCAGGAAAAAGTGAACCGTGTGGCTGATTATATTCCTTTGCAGGAAGTTCATGGAGAAGAAAGCGGCGACCTGTTGGTGGTAGGATGGGGTGGCACGGAAGGTGCCTTGCTGTCGAGCGTGAAGGGGATGCAGGAACTGGGTCATAAAGTGAGCATGGCGCAGTTTAACTACATCATGCCATTGCCCAACAACACCAAAGAGATCTTTTCCAGATTTAAAAAGATTGTGGTTTGTGAATTGAACATGGGTCAGTTTGTTAATTATCTCAGAACCAGTTTCCCGGAATTTAAGTACCATCAGTTTAATAAGGTACAGGGATTGCCCTTCCATGTTCAGGAGCTTACTGATACGTTCACCAAACTTCTTGAGGAGAAATAATTATGTTAGAAGATAAAAGAATTCAAAAATCACCCGTCGCATTAACCAAGTCGGATTTTGTCAGTGATCAGATGGTAAAATGGTGCCCCGGATGTGGTGCGCATGCCATTCTGGCTTCTGTGGCCACTGTATTTCCTGAAATTGGCTACCGCAAGGAGAACTTTGTGATGGTATCCGGCATCGGATGCTCTTCGCGGTTTCCTTACTATGTGAATACCTATGGGTTTCATGGGATCCACGGCAGGGCACATGCTATTGCCAGCGGCCTGAAGATTGCCAACCCCGACCTGAGTGTATGGATTGCCACCGGCGACGGTGACTCTATGGCCATCGGCGGCAACCACTTCATCCACCTGATCCGTCGGAACATTGATGTGAATATCATGCTTTTCAACAACCAGATCTACGGGTTGACCAAAGGGCAGTATTCACCCACCACCCCTATGGGGTCAATCACCAAAACATCGCCTTACGGCACCATCGAACATCCGTTTGTTCCTGCCGGCCTGGTGATGGGTGCCCAGGGGACCTTCTTTGCAAGGGTGCCCGACAACAACATCAAGCTGATGTCGACAGTGATGTATGAGGCGGCCAAACATGATGGTACGTCTGTGGTGGAGATCCTCCAAAACTGCGTGATCTTTGCGGATAAGACCCATGGTGCCATCACCGACCGTGAACATCGCGACGAGAGGCAGCTGATTCTTAAACACGGTGAGCCCATGATCTTTGGGAAAAACAAGGACAAAGGCATCATGCTTAGTGGGATTGGCCTGAAAGTGGTTACTTTGGGTGAGGATGGGATCACCGAAAAGGATATCCTGGTACACGATCAGTATGCCAAGGATTCTGCCATTCACCGCATGATCGGCCAGATGAACTATCCTGATTTCCCCATCGCGTTCGGGGTCATCCGTTCAGCACCCTTTGAAACCTATGACGACCTGGTGGAAGACCAGATCGTTCATGCTAAAAAAACCTCTAAGATTCAAACGGTGAATGACCTGCTGCGCAGCGGAGATACCTGGGAGATATAACCGGTTTTTCTTTATATTTGGGGAGCAATAGCCACTGGCCATTGCTCCCTTTTTTTTGTGGCACTGAAAGCAACCTTAATTTATAAAATCCCATGGAAAGGGTTTACAAAACTTTTCCCGCATCATCTAAGGCTTTTAAGGCACAACAGGCGCTGCGGTGGGGCGGCCTGCATTTTGAAGTTTGTTGTTATCTGAACTCCAATCACCATACCCAGCAAAACTATCCTGCATATGATCAGCTCCTGGCAATCGGTGCTGCCGAAACAATGCCTGCAGGGTCATCAGATGCCTTTGAGGATCTGAAAAACTTCTCGGACAAACACCAGGACTGGCTCTTCGGGTACCTGTCGTACGACTTGAAGAATCAGCTTGAAGATCTTGATTCTTCCAATCATGACGGCCTGGGTTTTGCGCAGATTCATTTTTTCAGGCCGGTAATCCTGATCATCCCCAAAGCCGGAGAAGTGCTGATCGGCTGCCTTCCGGGGTTTGGTCCCTTTTCCGATCCTGACCAGGTATATCAACAAATCAACGCTTTTGCCCGGCCATCTGTGCCCTCCCGGCCTGTCAAGCCTGTGGCCCGGGTATCGAAGGCGCGCTACCTGGAGCAGATGGAGGCCATTCACAACCACATTCATCTGGGTGATATCTACGAGATGAATTACTGTGTGGAGTTTTTCGATCGGCAGGCGCTGATCGATCCTTACCTGACCTACGGGAAACTAAACAAACTGTCACCCACCCCGTATTCCGTATTTTACAAGCTGGATGATAAATACCTGATGTGTGCCAGCCCTGAACGTTTTTTGAAAAAGCAGGATGACCTGCTGATCTCACAGCCCATCAAAGGCACTGCCCCACGGGGAGCAACTCCTGAAGAGGACCGCCGGCTCAGGGAGGATCTTTTTACCAACCCCAAGGAGCGGAGCGAAAATGTGATGATCGTGGATCTGGTACGTAATGATCTTTCAAAAGTGGCAGAGAAAAACTCAGTCGCGGTGGCCGAATTGTTTGGCATATACTCTTTTGCTACTGTTCATCAGATGATCTCAACGGTGACAGCCCGCCTGGGAAAAGATCATCATTTTATTGATGCCCTCAGGCATGCCTTCCCCATGGGATCAATGACAGGAGCCCCCAAGGTGAGAGCCATGCAGTTGATTGAGCAATATGAGGATACCCGCCGGGGGTTGTTCAGTGGAGCGGTGGGCTACATTTCACCGGATAAGGATTTTGACTTTAATGTAGTCATCCGGAGTATTCTTTATAATCAGCAGGCACAATACCTGGCTTTTCTGGCCGGTAGTGCCATCACAGCAGCATCAATTCCCGAACAGGAATACCAGGAGGTGTTGATAAAGGCACAAACCATGATGAAAGCCCTGGAGTAAAAAGTATTTTTGTTGTGTGTGTGAACGTACCGGCCTGACAGGTTGTTATTCTTCAAACTCTTAAACGTTATTTAATTATTATGAAGCGATTATTATGGTTTTCACTGCTCAGCATGATGTTTATTCTTCAACCTTCGCTGCTTAAAGGGCAGGATGATGGTCAGGGCGTTGGCGACATGACGACCCGGGAGCGTATTTTTGTTGGCGGATCGCTGGGGCTGCAATTCGGAACGATTACAGCCATCAGCATTTCTCCCATTGTGGGCTACTGGATCACCAACCGCTTGTCGGCTGGTATAGGAGGTACTTATCAGTACTATAATGACCGGTCTTTCGGTCAATCTTTCACCACCAGTGTTTATGGGGGCGGCGTTTTTGCCCGTTTCCTGGTGATTCCTGATGCATTCATTCATGCCGAGTATGAGAGAGCCAGCCTGGAATCTTTCCGTTTTGATCCGGGCAGCGACCAGACCAGGATATGGGAAGACAATTATTTTGTGGGGGCAGGCTATCGCCTGCGAATAGGCGAAAAGGCCTTTTTTAACATCATGTTGTTATTCAACCTCAATGACGACAGTCAGGTTTATTATCAGAACCCCCATTTCAGGTTCGGCGTAGATATAGGGCTTTAAACGGTCAGTACCTGTTGCGGATCATTACCGAGCGTTCCAGCTTGTCGGAGGCCTGCAGCACTTTCAGCCGCAGGCTTTCGCCCAATGTGTCGTTTGTCTCCAGGTAATCTTCCACGATTTTCAGGGCCCGTGGATCATTATATCCTTGTAAAGCAGTGTTGAGCCACCGCAGCGGAAAGAAGATGTCGCCGGTTTGCTGGATCTCCCGGGTCATTTCCAGGGTTTTGGGCAGGAAGCCGATGCCATGATCTGCACGTAAAGGATGGTGCAGCAATTCGAGGCCCTCCAGGGCCCAGGGCTCAGGCCTGCGATGGGCAGGCTCCTGGAGCTTCCCGAAAAAAGCTTCCCGGTGCACGGGGTCGGGCGACAGGGCGGGCTGAAGATATTCCAGGCGACGTATCCTGTCGGATTGGGTGGTTTCTTTTTTCAATTGCTCAAGCAATGTCATGCCCTGCTCATGTCCTCTGAGGCATAAGGCCTTCACAATGGTAAAGCGATCGTCTTCCGATAGTTCATAATCCCTCACAACCATCTCCTCCCGGAACAGGGAGATGAGGTTGCTGTAGTGCTCAGGATGCAGCACCACACTGGCATAGCTCTGAAAGTAGGAGGATTTCATTTCGGGCCGGGCGGCAAGCATCTGCTTCCATAACACTGTGGCCAGCTCCTCAGCCACCTCCTGTTGTTGGGCATGATCCAGAAAACTCCAGAAGACCGTTCGGGTGATGTCCAAAAGGTAGGAAACCAGCAAGGGATGTTCCTCGGTTTTCAGATTATGGATTAAAGTTGCTGAATAGCTTAGTGGGTTAATATTCCCGTTGAGGAAATCCTCATAAAGCATGATGTGCGAGGCTGCCCGCACATTGTCGTGACCGATGGCCTGAATGTTTTTCAGCAGGTAGGTTCTGTCTTCTTCGCGCAGGGCGAAATACCCATACCCCCATCCAAAACCATTGGGTATCAGCACAGGCTTTTCATCATCAACCAGAAAAGTCATATCCACCTGATTGCCCGAGAGGTACCACTCCTGCTGCTGATGTTTTTCACTGGTCAGGATTGCCATTTCGATCCATTGTGACGGATAGGGTGCATCATCAGGCAGGTTGTTTGAATGGAGCTCAACGGTCATCAGGCCATCTTCGCCAGGGTGAGCCTGGTAGTCAATTCGGGGCATTCCTTTTTCATACACCCAGGCCTGGCTCCACTGGCTGATGTTTTCCGCAGAATGCTTGTCAAAGAAATAGACCAGCTGGTCCCAGTCGGCATTGTCGAAAGCATAGGTATCAAGATATTCTTTCACGGCCAGGCGGAAAGATGCCTCCCCCATAATTCGTTCCAGTTGCTGGAAAACGATGGGGGCCTTATTGTAAATGATTGATCCGTAGAGGTTGCCGGCCTGGTTGAGGTTCTGCAGCGACTGCCGCACGGGATGGGTGCCGGCGCTTCGGTCTACCTCGTAGGCTCTTGGATAATGGGTGAGCAGAAACTGGAGGGCATGATTTTGCCCGGGAAACAAGGGTTGCACCATCTTGTCGGCCATAAAGCCTGCAAAGACCTCCTTGAGCCACACATCATCAAACCACTGCATGGTGACCAGATCGCCAAACCACATGTGGGCCGTTTCATGGGCGATCAGGCTGGCTTTCTGCAGCTGCTGGCTCATGGAAGCCTTTTCATCAAGCAGCAGGCGGCTGTCGCGGTACCATACTGCTCCGGGGTGTTCCATGCCACTGTACTGGAATCCGGGAATGATGGCCAGATCAAATTTTGAAAAGGGATAGCTGATGCCGGTATATTCTTCCAGCCATTCCAGGGCCTGGAAGTGTTGCCTGAAGATGCCTGGAACATTGTGTTCTATCTTGCTGAGGTCTGTTTCGCGGTGCAGTAGGGTGATGGAGCGTCCCTGGTGGGTTTGGGTCAGGGTTTGATACTGGCCGGCGGTGAAGGCAAACAGGTAGGTGCTGATGGGCTTGTCGGCAGCGAAGGCCACTACCTTTCGTTGCTGGTCATTCATGGTGGTGCTCAGTTGTGGGCCATTGGAAAGGGCACTCCACGATTCAGGAACCTCCAGGCTGAGGGCAAAGGTGGCTTTCAGGTCAGGCTGATCAAAGCAGGGAAAGGCAGTGGCTGCCCTGTCAGGGACAAACAGCGTATACATGAACTCTTCGGAGCGGTTCAGGGCCTGATCGGTAGCAGTAAAACGAATATGCACCTGGTTCTCACCTGGTTTGATATGCTGTGATGAGATGACAATATGTTCATTCAGGTATTGATAATCTACAGGGTTGCCTTCTACCATCACCTCATGGATGTTTTGCGCACCGCCCCGGAAATCCAGAATGACCCCGTGCTGGGCCCTGTTGTGCTCAAATGTGATGGTCACCTGTCCTTCAACAGGGACATCCTTCTGTTCAGGAATACTGAAAAACAGCTCGTATGCTACCTGGCTGATATGCTTTTTGCGGTATTGCGCCAGACTTTTGCTCACCCCGGGTTCAAGCATCCCGCGGATGCTTTGCCGGCAGCTGATAAACGGTAGGCTGATCATTATTATCATCCAAAACAATAAAAACTTCCTGGTCATGATTCCTTGATAAATTGAATGACAGGCAGAAACCCCTTGTTAAAAATGCCTGGCAAACAAAAGTAAAAGTTTCAGAAGAACTTTTTTTAACTTCTGCCTGTTTTTCTATATCTATTCCTGAAACTATTTACCTAAATTTGATTAATACACTTTCTGATGCGCCTTATGTTACTTTCCAGGCTGCTTTTGATCATGGTTTGCCTGATGACATGCGGGAAACAAACAATTGCCATGACAGCCGTAAAATCATTGGTTGCCGATGCCGGTCTGAAGATCCGCATCCACAATGTTGCCGGGGGAAATCCAGCCGTTCCCGGCTCGCGTGGCCATGTGCTGCTATTCAATGATCAATACACCTTCGCAACAAAAACCAGGGATGGCATTGCTGTTTTTGAAAACGTACCTTCCGCCACTGACTATACCATGCAGGTATCGGTAGATTCCGACTCGGAAGCTTACGACACGGCGGTGGAGTTCTGGGGAGAGGTGCATGGTCTGGAAGCAGGTGATGGGACTCAGCAGGTTGACTTTGAAAGATCCATGCCTTACATCACTCACCTGGAAGTCTTGAATGGTGAACGGTTTGCGGCATTCTCTGCCGTGGAAACAGCCAAGCCTATGATCATCCGTTTGCTGGTGATGAATCCTTCGGCGGCAGAGGTCAATCTGCAAGTGCTTCTGAAACTCCACAACATTGCGACTGATACGGTAATCACCCTGCAGCAGCCCGTTTGTGCCGCTGCAGAAGAACAAACAGAAGTGTTACTTTCTTTTACCCCCTCGGAGCCGGGTAATTATCTTGCCGCCCCTGCCCTGAAGATCCTTGACACTGAAGACCGTTACACTGATTGCTGGGATTGGTCGGTCCATCCCCTTTTTACTGTCGTTGAAAAACACCGGATGCTGGAATTTGCAGGCTTCCAGTGGCATGTTAAATCAGGCTTTGGGCCTCCCGGCCCCAATATGTGGTCGGATCATTATGAGCATGTGTGGGTGGATGAAAATCAGGCACTGCACCTTACACTGACCCCTTCAGGAAAACACTGGCTGGCAACAGAGGTGGTGTCTGAGGATTATTTCGGGTATGGCACCTATACCTTCTTCCTGAAAACAGACCCCACCACGCTGGATCCCCATGCGGTGGCAGCCCTTTTTCTTTATCATGACGGGGACAATGAGGTTGATATTGAGTTTACCAGGTGGGGCAACCCTGACAATGACAATTTAGGAAATTATGTGTTGCAGCCGGCAGATGTGCCCGGCAATCAATATGTATTTCCTTTGAGGCTGAAGGGTGCCTTTTCAACGCACCGTATCGTCTGGCAGCCCGATAAAGTGGTGTTTGAAAGCTGGCACGGACATTACCCCAATCCCGAGCCCTCCGGCATGATTTCCCGGTGGGAATATTCCCGGGAGCATGTGCCCCAAGATCATCAGGTGCGCCTGCACCTGAATTTCTGGCTGTTCAGGGGTGTTCATCCCGGGGAAGCCTTGCAGCAACAGTTTATTATCTCGGGATTTTCTTATTCAGCAGAATGATCAGTGGGAGAAATGCTGCTTTTTTGGGGGGAACCATCAGGTAGTTTAAACAAAAATATGCTTTTGTGGTTTATGTTATAAGATTCAAACCATTCAGATGCTTACGCCTCACTCTAAAATAAACCATTATGAAATCTGATCTTGACATTGCGAAAGCCGCAACAATGCGCCCCATAGTAGAAATAGCCGAGAAGCTGGGAATCCCCGAAGACCAGCTGCATCAATACGGAAAGTATATTGCTAAACTACCGTTGCGCTTAATTAATGAGAATGAGCTCAAAAAGAAAAAGCTGGTGCTGGTCACGGCCATCACGCCTACCCCTGCCGGTGAAGGGAAAACCACCACCTCAATCGGCCTTACCGAGGGGTTGAACCGTATCGGGGTGAAAACTACCGTTGTGCTGCGCGAGCCCTCCCTGGGACCTGTGTTTGGCATGAAAGGTGGAGCTGCCGGTGGCGGAATGGCCCAGGTGTTGCCAATGGAGGATATTAACCTTCACTTTACCGGTGACATGGCTGCCGTTGAAAAAGCAAACAACCTGTTGTCTGCCCTGGTCGACAATCACCTGCAGAGTAAGGATAATGTGCTGAATCTGGATCCCCGTAAGATCATCTGGAAAAGGGTGATGGACATGAACGAGCGCGCCCTGCGTGATATTATCATTGGTTTGGGGGGTCCCAAGCAGGGCATCCCACGACAGACCGGCTTTGAGATCACGGCTGCTTCCGAAGTAATGGCAGCTCTGGGGTTGGCTAAGGACCTGGAAGATCTCAAGGAAAAGTTCGGGAATATTCTGGTAGGGTATACTTATGACGACAAGCCCGTTTACGGCCGTGATTTTCACGCCCAGGGTGCTATGGCAGCCCTGATGAAATATGCCATTATGCCCAACCTGGTGCAGACCATCGAAGGAAATCCGGCCATCATCCATGGAGGTCCCTTTGCCAACATCGCCCAGGGGACCAACACCCTGATCGCTACCAAAATGGGCCTCACGCTCTCTGACTATGTGGTTACAGAAGCAGGTTTCGCCTCAGAACTGGGAGCCGAGAAGTTCCTGAACATCAAGTGCCAGTATGGCGGGCTCTCGCCCAACGCCTCAGTGATCGTGGCCACCATCAGGGCCCTGAAGTATCATGGAGGAGTCAAGCTGGCCGATCTGACTAAAGATAATGCTGAAGCGGTTAGAAAAGGGTTGCCCAACCTGGCAAAGCATATTGAAAATATTGAGCACTTTAACATCAAGCCGGTAGTGGCTATCAACAAGTTTGTTTCTGATAGCCCCGAGGAGATTGAAGTAGTGAAGAAGTTCTGCGAGGAACAGGGTGTTAAGGTAGCTCTTTGTGAGGCATGGGAAAAAGGAGGTGAAGGTGCCGAAGACCTCGCCCGCCTGGTCAAAGAGGAGGCAGACAATTGCACCACCTGCTTTGAACCGCTTTACGATTTTAACTGGGACATCGAAAAGAAACTGCACACCATTGCCACCAAGCTATATGGTGCCGACCATGTGGAGTATACCATTAAAGCGAAAGCCCAGATGCGCAAGTTTGAGGAACTGGGGCTGGATAAACTTCCGGTATGCGTGGCAAAGACCCAAAAGTCGCTCTCCGACGACCAGTACAAGCTGGGAAGACCCAAAGACTTCACGGTCAAGATCCGGGAGTTTGAAGTGGCTGCCGGTGCCGGATTCATCATCCCCATTGCCGGTACCATCATGCGCATGCCTGGATTGCCTTCTCATCCATCGTCCGAAAAAATAGATATTGACAATGAAGGAAACATTACAGGATTGTTCTAAGATGCTTTCCTGTTCATAATGATTCAGAAGGCCTGCCCCCAGGGGCAGGCCTTTTTCATTGCCTGTTAAGGCTTTGTTTTGCAAGTGCTTGTTTATGTGGTTTGCTGCCCTTAATTTTATCGTCAGTTTGTAACCCTTTTCCCAGGGAGTGATCTTCCACAATAACCTGAATTATCTTGCAGAGCCTCCGGTTTATTATTGCTGCATTCTTTTTTCTGTTGCTGAGCATTCAGGGGGTTTCGCAGTTGCCCTGGCGCGACAAGAAAATACCTGCAGCACCGGCTTCCCAGCAACTAGATAGCCTGAGCATTATTCAGGATAGTTTTACTATTCGCGGTCCTGACGGCCTGCCATTGGATTCGGCTTTTTACAACCTGGATCCGGTAAGGGCACGAATCAGCTTGCGGGTGCCCGAATACTGGAAGGCAGACAGCCTGCGGGTGCGCTACCGGGTGTTCCCGGTAAATTTCTCTGAGCCTTATTTTCATAAAGACACCTCCCTGATCAGGGAGCCCGGGCCTGGGGAGGATGTGCCACGCATTGCCTTGCCTGGAAGAGCGCCTTCTGAGGGGCTAATCTCTTCCTCAACTTTACAGACCAGCGGCAGCATTACCCGGGGCATTACCCTGGGTAACCGGCAGGATGTTTCCCTGAATTCGGCCATGAATCTTCAGCTTGCCGGCAGCCTGAGTGAACAGATTGGCGTGGCTGCCGTAATCTCTGACCAGGACATTCCTTTCCAGCCAGATGGCACCACCCGCCAGGTGCAGGATTTTGACAAGATATTCATCCGGTTAACAGGTTATGGAGGAGAGCTCACAGCTGGAGATTTCGAACTCAATAGACCTTCGGGGTACTTCATGAACTTTTCGCGACAGGCACAGGGAGGGAGGTTGAATTATTCTGCAGGCATCGACTCCTCGCAGTCAGTGCTGCCTGGGGGCTCTATGCAAGTGACCGCTGCAGGGGCTATTGCCAAGGGGAAATATACAAGAAACCAGCTAACAGCCGTTGAGGGCAATCAGGGGCCTTATAGATTAACCGGGGCCAGCAATGAGTCGTACATCATGGTGCTGGCAGGCTCCGAAAAGGTTTATATTGACGGAGTGCTTCTTGTAAGGGGCATGGATCATGACTATGTGATCGACTACAACATGGCGGAACTGACCTTTACCCCCCGGCGGATGATTACCCGCAACAGCCGGATTGTTGTGGAATTTGAGTATGCCGAACGCAATTATGCCCGCTCATTGATGTTTACAGGTGTGGAGTTGAAAAACAAGCAGGCCGCCTTCCGGTTCAACTTTTTTTCGCAACAGGATCATCCCGGACAGCCTCTGTTTCAGGAACTGTCTGACGAAAACATCAGGAGGATGCAACAGGCAGGCGACAGCCTTCATCAGGCTTATGCCTGGAACGTAGATAGCATTGGATTTCAAAACGACCGGGTAATGTACCGGCTGACCGATTCGCTGGGCGTAGATACTGTGTTTGTTCATTCTACCGATCCTGAACGCGCAGTTTACAGAGTGGGTTTCACCTATATGGGGGAGGGGAAAGGGAATTACCGGTCGGTTAACGCCGCAGCCAATGGAAGAGTATTTCAATGGATGGCTCCTGTAGATGGTATGCCCCAGGGAACACATGACCCTATCATCCAGCTGATTACACCAAAAAAGGAGCAGCTGATGTCGATGGGGGCAGATTTTCAGGTGGCTCATAACACCCAGGCAGGGTTGGAGTTTGCCTTGAGCAACAGAGACCGGAATCTTTTTTCTGATCTGCATCAATCCGGAAACACAGGTTATGCCTTAAAGGTACATGCACAAAACAGCACGGCGATCTCCCGATGGGGTGATGGTCAATGGCTGCTTCGGTTAAACGGAAATCATGAAGTGGCCGGCAGCAATTTCTCTCCCCTGGAGCGATACCGGGCAGTAGAGTTTGAAAGAGACTGGAATCTTGAACAGGATCAAACTGATAAGCTGGAGCATCTTTCATTACTGGAAGTTCAACTACAGCATCCTGAACTGGGAGGGGTGGCCTATCGCTTCCGCTCGTTATTCAGGGAAGAGTCCTTTCAGGGGGTCATCAACAGCCTGGATGCCGCGATTTTATTTAAAAAGAACAGGATTTTCTTTAATGGCAGCTTTCTCTCCTCAGATGGAACCAGACAGACTGCCTTTTACAGGCATAAAGCAGGCTTCAGCAGGCCGTTGTTTTTCCTGACAGCAGGTGTGGAGCACCACACAGAACAAAATGTCATAAAACATAATGATCAGGAGAGTCTAAGCACAGGTAGTTCTTCTTTTGATGAACTAACCTTTTTTATTGCCAATGGTGATGCCTCCCGCAACCGCTACCGGTTGTTCTATAAAATGCGTTCCGACCAGCTTCCCATGGCTGATGAGCTTTTGGAAGCTACCCGTGCCAGTGAGGTAGGGGCCACCTGGCAGATGACTCATGACAGCGACCAGCGGATGGACATAACTGCCATGCATCGCACCCTTGAGTTTATGCAGCCCCAACGCTCCCGGCAGGAAAAGGAAAGTAACCTTGCCGGGAGGCTTGATTATTTTTCCAGATGGAATGAGGGGTTGATTGTCTCCTCCTTGTTCTATGAGGCAGCCAGCGGGATGGAACGACAGCGTGAATATGTATACCTGGAGGTGCCTTCGGGCCAGGGGGTATTTACCTGGAATGACTACAACAGCAATGAGATTATGGAACTCGATGAATTTGAAACTGCTGCCTATCCTGATCAGGCAAACTTTATCAGGATCTTTATTCCTACCGAAGAATTTGCAAGCATTTTTTCCAATACATTAAGCCATAACCTGGTGGTTGATCCTTCGGTAATCTGGAAAGAGAAAGCGGGCCTGCGGAAACTATTGTCCCGGTTTTATAACCAGATGGTTTACCGGGTGAACCAGAAGACACAGGGGGCCATCACACCAGGAAGCTTTAATCCCTTTGGGTACGCTATTGAAGATGAAACCCTGGTGAGCCTGAACACTTCTTTCCGTAACACCTTGTTCTTTAACCGCACCCATCCTGTATTTGATGCCGAATTTAACATTCAGGATAGCAGAAATAAGATGCTTCTGAGCAATGGATTTGAAGTAAAGGTTCTAAAGAGTACTGGCATTCGTGCCCGGTGGAATGTCAATCAGAATTATTCATTGATTATTTCCGGATCAAGATCCTTGAACGACAACAGGTCTGAATACTTCACCAATCGTAATTACTTGCTTGAGGAGTATCAGGCAGCACCAACGATCAGCTATCAGATGGATGGCCGTTATAGGATTAGTCTGTTTGTGGGATATTCTCAAAAGAAAAACCTGCAACAGCATGAAAAAGGAAATACCTGGTCGGCAGGAGCTTCCTTTCGTTACAGCACACCGGGGCGTAGCACCCTGAATGGCCGGTATGAGTTGTCAGACATTGACTATCCCTTTGCTGAACATACCCCCCTGGCCTTTGCTGTTCTGGAGGGGAAAAGACCTGGCTTAAACCACGAGTGGAATATAGGATGGCAACAAAATCTGAATGCCTGGTTGCAATTGAATGTAACCTATCATGGAAGGATTCCGTATCATCAAAAAGCAGTCCATGCGGGAAGCATGCAACTGCGAGCATTATTTTGATAAATAATTAGTAAAAACGACAGAAGGGAGTATAAAATTGTTATTTTTGCTTGTTATTTAACTATAAAGCATAATATAATCCGATTACTAACTAAAAACTCAATGATTTGAAAGCTGTTAAAATTACCCTAAGCGCCCTAATGATCCTTATCTTTATTTCCGGGCCCTCCTATTCCCAAGGATCTGATACCAAAACAACCGTATATAACAAGTTTTCTGTCGAATTGAATGGAGGTTTGTTATCACATTACGGCGATATTAAAAGATACCGCTACTATCCAGGCGATGAATTGTCCTTTGGAGGAGGATTCGGCCTGAACTACCATGTTTCACCCTTGTTGACTCTCAGGGGCAGTTTCCTGGCCGGACAACTGGTGGGTGAAATGCCCAGGGACGACAGGCATTTTGAAAACAATTTCATGGAATATACCTTCAATGGTATTATTAACTTCAATCAGTTGTTCGCGCCCAACAGCCGTTCAAATGAATTCTTCAGTATTTATGGGGTTGCCGGAGTGGGTGTAATTTCTTACCGCTCACAACTGATGACCATTTCTAATGATCAGGTGCTTGATTCATATGGTTATGCAAGTGATGGCACCACAAAAGAAGACCGGGTAACAGATATGACCATTCCTTTTGGCATGGGGTTGAAGTTCCGTCTCTCTGAAAGATTTGATGTTGGCATTGAATCTGCCTTCCGTGCTACCAAAACAGATAGGCTTGATGCTGTAGACAGGGGCCGTACGGCTCATGATATGTATAATTACACCTCTGTGGGGATTACTATCCGTCTGGGCAAAAACACCAAAACTCCCTATTGGGCCTCTGCAGCCGAAACGGTATATCCTGGTGATGTTCAACGTATGGATAAGCTGGCTAACCAGGTTTCAGCAGCTGAGGAGAAGGTTGTCCAACTGGAACAAACTATTGAAGAACAGGATTACGATAAGGACATCACTGAATTACGTCAGGGTGTTAGTGCTCTGGAAGAGAAAAATAATGAACTGTCCATGCGCATGCATCAGATGCATGACCGGATGGGTGTAAATGCAGATGCTTCTACTGCTGCATTGCTTAGCGTTTATTTCAATTTAAACAGCGCGGCCCTGGATGCTACCAATTATGAGCGAGTGGCTGCTGCTGCCCGTTTTATGCAGGCCAATCCTGATGTGAATATTGAGCTGGTGGGTCATGCTGATAGCTCAGGACCTGATCGCTTCAACCGGATTCTGTCTGAACGCAGGGCACAAACGGTTCATGATGCACTGGTCAATGACTTCCGCATTGATACCAGTCGCTTGTCAGTGTCTTATCGTGGAACAGAAGATCCAATGTCAGATAATAATACCGATGTGAATCGTCGGGTAGATTTTAAGGTTGTAGAATAATCAATTCTGCACCAGATAAAAAAAGGCTGCCTCATTGTGGGGCAGCCTTTTTTATTTGTTTTTCGTTGCAAGTGCCTGTATGGAGCATTTTAAGGTACTGTTTGGAGGTCGTATTTCAGGTGGAGTGGATGGATGCCGTGAGGAAAAAGGTTCCACCTGAGGCTTCTGAGCCTCCCTGGAGGGCATTTCCCCCCAGGTCATTAACCCTTTAACTTTTCGAGCTGCTATTAATGAACATCTAGTCCATGCCGCATATAGATCAGGTGCTCCATGGTTTTCAGGATCTCCGACATATACTCATTCACGGCTTTCACACTTCCCGGGAGGGTGTAGATCAGGGTGCCGCCGGCCAGGCCTGCTACTCCACGGCTTAACAAGGCATTGGGTTTCTGGGCTCCGTATTTCACCCGGATCATCTCCATGATGCCGGGGATCTGCTTGTCGAGCATGGGCTCAATGGTTTCCACGGTAATATCACGTGGCCCTATGCCCGTTCCTCCCGTAGTGATAATCACATCGGTTTCTTCATAAATCGATTTTTCTGCCGTCACACTCAGGCTCCCTGCATCATCAGGAATAATGGCATGATCAATCCTGATTTTACGCTGTCGTTGGTCGAAATGCTGTTGAAGCAGTTCGATGACCCGGGGGCCGCTGCGGTCTTCATACTCTCCACTGCTGGCACGGTCGCTCAGGGTGATGACCTGAAAGCGGAACACCCGCGGATGATATTCCAGCAGGTCGCCAGCCTTGAGGCTCCCCTGACGGATTACCCTGGCAAAGATTCCTTCCTTAGGCATCACACAGTTGCCTACCTCCCGGAAAATGGCACATGAACTACCATGACACTCTTTTCCGATCTGAGTGACTTCCAGCTCCACGTTTTGGCCTACAAAGCGATCCAGCGGGGAGCATTTCACCAGCTCCACCCCTTGGGTGGTGAGGTTCTCGGCAAATTCTCCAAAAGCAATATTGCGCCCGGCCTGTTCCGAGAAACGATCTACGCTTTCTTTTCCCAGCAAGCTTACCTGCCGGTGCCACAAGCCTGAATGTGCGTCGTGCATGACCCCGTGATGCGTCAGGTGAATTTCCTCTACAGGCTTCTTAATGGTTCCTTTTTTCTCAGAAATATTTACTGATAATATTTTTAAGCTCATGATCTATTGGTTCATCAATATTAAAAAATGATCTTTACCCGGGCCTAACAAACGATGCTTAAACAAGCAGCCACAAAAATACTTTTATTCTTTCATCTTTTCCAGCAGGGTAACCTGCCCGATTTCCATCTGTTTGTCAACTGCTTTACACATGTCGTAGATGGTGAGCAAGGCTATGGATGTGGCGGTCAAAGCCTCCATTTCAACACCCGTCTGCCCGTTGCACTTCACCGTAGCTGTTACGCACACCCCTTTGTCCTGTATCACGGTTTTTACTTCTGCTTTGGTAATTTGCAGGGGATGACACAATGGAATCAGCTCTGCGGTGCGTTTAGCGGCCTGTATGCCTGCGATCTCGGCAACCGTGAGCACATCACCTTTCTTCATCTGGTTGTCCTGTATCAGGGCCATGGTTTGCTCATTGAGGCTGATAAAGCCGGTTGCGGTGGCAGAGCGTGTCTGCACGGGCTTCTGACCCACATCTACCATGTTGGCCTTGCCTTTTTCATCAATATGCGAAAAACTGGAATTGCTCATCATTGTCTGTGCTTAGGAAAGGGGTTTATCCTCCTATGTTATGGAAAAAGTTGTTCAGGTTCACGGAGCCTTTTTCGGGTTTTGCTCCCAGGGCCAGCTCAAGGGATTGACGGATACCCAGTTTGCGTACGCTGTATTCTACATCACTGAAAAGACACGGCTTGATCATTCCATTGCTGGTCAGGCGCAGGCGGTTGCATTGGAGGCAATCACCACCGCTACCTCCCTCCACAATGCCGAAGTGACCCGTTTCCAGATCCATTTCCCTGATAAATCTAACCTGCAGGCCGTGTTGCTGGCAATAATCCTTTACAGCCATGGCATCGGGTTCGTGGGTGCTGGCCTTGATCACACAGTTAATCTTTATGGGATTCAGCCCGGCATCACGGGCTGCTTTAATACCGGCATAGACCTTATGGATGTCGCCTCCACGGGTGATGGCAGAGAACTTTTCAGGGTCTGTGGTGTCAAGGCTGATATTTACCCTGTGCAGGCCTGCGGCTGCCAGTGGTTTGGCAAAACGTTCCAGGGAAATGGCGTTGGTGGTCATTGAAAGATCCTTGATTCCGGGCACTGCTGCGATCATACGCACCAGTTCCACAATGTCCTTTCGCACCAGTGGCTCACCGCCCGTCAGGCGCACCTTGTCGACCCCCATGGAGACGGCTGCCTGTACCACCTCCCGGATCTCCTCAAAGCTCAGGATGTCTTTATGGGCGATGTAACCCACTCCTTCCTCAGGCATGCAATAGCGGCAACGAAGGTTGCACCGGTCAGTAACCGATATGCGCAGGTAATTGATCTTTCTGTTAAAACGGTCGTACATGAACGGGAGCTCCTTTTTTTATTTCTGAAATGCCCCGGGGGATGGCCATGATCCCCTGGGCAAGGCATATGGCATGCAGGTGTGCCGAGCCATGATATTCCACTGGTATAACGCCGGTTTCTGCCCGATAGTTTACAGGCAGCCATTCCATGCGGTCTGCCTTTTTGCGCGAGAAATCAATGCCCATGGGAAGTACCAGGTCGTGGGCCTTATAGTCGTGACCCATCATTTTGTAAAGCAATGGTTTGGCGAATACTTCAAAGTTGATGAACGAGGAAACCGGATTGCCAGGAAGGCCGAAAATATAGGCCTTTTCGGTTCTTCCGAATACGGTGGGCTTTCCGGGCTTCACGGCCACTTTCTGGAAGAGGATTTCCACTCCGTTTTTCTTCATGATCTGGGGAACAAAGTCGAAATCGCCCATCGAAACCCCACCCGTGAGGATTACCATGTCATTTTCTGCCAGGGCAGTGCTGATGGCCATGTCGGTGGCTTTTTGATCATCAGGAATGATCCCCATGTAATTGGCAATGCAATGCGCGGCCTTCACCTGGGCAATCAGCTGAAAGCCATTGCTGTTGCGTATTTTTCCCGCTCCGGGATATTGGTCAGGCTCCACCAGCTCATCACCTGTCGACATGATGGCTACCCGGGGCTGACGGGCCACCAGGGGGTTTACACATCCTACAGCAGCAAACAAGGCAATGTGCTGGGGCAATATTTGCATGCCCTTCTTCCACATCAGGTCACCCTGTTTTACATCTTCGGCTTTACAGGCAATGTTGGCAGCAGTGCTTTTTCCGGTAAACAGAATCTTTCCTGAATCCGTTTCCCGGGTGTGTTCTACCATGATTACGGTGTCGGCTCCCTGGGGAATCATTGCCCCGGTCATGATTTTGGTACATTGCCCGGCCTCAATTTTTTTTGTGGGAAGGGATCCTGCAGCAATGACTTCCAGTACCTCCAGTTCCTGATTCAGGTCTTGCAGGCGACAGGCATACCCATCCACGGCTGATTTGTCGAATGGTGGCATATCAACATCCGAAAAAACATCCTCTGCCAGAATGCGATACAGCACCTCATTGAAATCCACACGTTCAGTGTCCATTTCGTGCACCTCGCTCATTACTATTTCCTGTGCTTTTTCAAAAGAAATCATATTGCTTATTTTTTCAGGATGTTCTTTCCTGAATTATCAATTGCAAAATTAATCAAAGTCATCGGGTTTATTCAAAAGGAATAATATCATATTCATGATCCAGGAGATTGATAACCAGTAATTTTTTGCGCAGCAGCTTTTCTTTACCCAACAATACCTTCACGGCCTCTGCCACCTGCAGGGAGGCGGCCAGGGCAGGGGTGAAAGAAGGGTTGCCCAGCAGGGTTTCCTCTCCTTTGTTGAGGTCTTCAGGATACAGCTGGTCCATCATTTTATCTCCCGGAAAGATGGTGCACACCTGGGCATACCATCCCGCGATGGCCCCGAACACCAAAGGGGTATTGAGTTCTTCGGCCGTTTTTTCTACAATCCTGCGGGAGGAGATATTGTCAAGGGCATCGATAATCAGGTCGTGACCCGCCAGCAGCTCTTTGGCATTTTCACTGGTCAGGAAGTCATGCACAGGGATTACCTCTACATCAGGATTCACCTCCCTGATTCTTTCACGTGCTGCCAGTGCCTTGGGTTGCCCCAGGTTGGAGGGCAGGCTGAGCAGCTGGCGGTTCAGGTTCGAGGCCTCAAACACATCGCCATCGATGGCCGTCATGTGCCCGATGCCCAGGCGGGCCATCATCTCGATAATATTTCCTCCCAGTCCGCCGCATCCCACCACGGCCACTTTAAACCCTCTCAGGCTTAGGTTTTCCTGTTGGGAAAGCATTTTCTCATTGCGTATGTAGCGATCTTTCATTTGATAATGGTTGGATCAGAAAAAGACTCTTTTTGCCAGTGGTTTTATTATTCTGATGAGGGTTCATGACATTCATTGGCAATTAATGCACGAATTTACAAAATTAAGGGCAGGATGATTCAGCTACTTTTTCGCATTCTTCCGGTTTATTGATCATGCTTTGTTATTTTTGTGAAGCAAAAATGAAATTCCGTCAGTTACAACCTGCACCTATTACAACAACCTGATCCTTTACCTATGTTTCAGCAATGGAAAACCGGATTGATTGTCACCTTCTTAAGCGGTGCGATATTGTTGTTTATTATAGCACCCCTGGCTGGTTTGTTCCTTAAAACCAGTGGTGCACAGTATGTTGACACGATGGCTGATGCCGAGGTATGGCGCAGCATCCGTATTACCTTACTGGCTTCACTGGCAGCCACTCTGTTATTCGGACTGGCAGCAATCCCTTTATCCTATCTGCTGGCACGGGGACAGTTTCCAGGCAAAGGGCTGGTAAACGCACTGGTTGATATTCCGGTGGTGATTCCGCATTCAGCAGCCGGTATTGCTTTATTAGGCATCCTGTCGAGGGGATCACTGCTCGAACGTTCTACGGGAATTCAATTTGTGGGGGGAGAGGCAGGAATTATTGTGGCCATGGCTTTTGTAAGCCTCCCCTTTCTGATTAATGCAGCGCGCGATGGCTTTGCCGCTGTGCCACAGAGGCTTGAGAAGGCAGCCCTGAACCTGGGCGCCACTCCCTGGCGCGTATTTTTCACCATCAGCTTGCCACTTGCCCGCCGCCCCGTGCTCACCGGCCTGACCATGATGTGGGCCCGCGGATTGAGTGAGTTTGGGGCCGTGATTATTGTGGCTTACCATCCAATGGTGACTCCGGTGCTCATCTGGGAACGGTTTGCCAGCTTCGGGCTGGCCTATGCACGGCCTGTGGCTGCCTTGTTTGTGGTCATTTGCCTGGCAGTGTTCATAATCATGCGGATGATATCTAAAAAGCAGCTCCATGTTAGAAATTAAGAACATCAGTGTTTCTTTTGCTTCCTTTTCGCTGGAAGACATCTCCCTGAAGGTGAACCAGGGCGACTACCTGACCGTGCTGGGGGTGTCGGGAGCAGGAAAGACCGTGTTGCTGGAAGTGCTGGCAGGGTTGGTAAAACCTGCCAGCGGGCAGGTGTGGCTTAATGGGAAGGATATCACCAATCAAAAGATACAAGAGCGGCGTATTGGCCTGGTTTACCAGGATCTGTCATTGTTTCCTCATCTTACGGTGGCCGAAAACTTAGGCTACCCGCTCAAACAACATGGCTATAAGGGCCAGGGGCTGAAAGCCAGGATACAACAACTGGCAACCGATACAGGAGTGATCCACTTGTTAGCGCGTTATCCCGGAACCCTGTCGGGAGGCGAGGCTCAACGGGTGGCTCTGGCCCGAACCCTGGGTGCCGATCCCCAGGTGCTCTTGCTGGATGAACCACTCTCCAATCTGGATGTCAAATTAAAAACCGAGCTAAGGGGCCTGCTGCGGCAGATCAACCGTTCGGGCAAGACCATCATTCATGTGACCCACGACTACATGGAATCGGCTACCCTGAGCAATACGGTGGCCATTATTGAGCAAGGGCGGCTGGTGCAAAAGGGAACGGCCAGCGAGGTTTTCCGGCATCCTAAAACGGAGTTTGTGGCCCGTTTCAGCGGCATCCGCAATTTGTTTCCTTGCCGGGTAGAAGATAATGATCCTGCTGCCGGACTGAAAAAGGCCGTTGTTCAGGGGCTGGGGCCTATGTTCTTTGTAGGGGAAGGATTGATGGGTCAGGGGTTCGTGATGGTACCCCAGGAAGACATCATTCTTTCTGAGCATTCACTGGAAACTTCTGCACAGAACCAGTTTCAGGGGGTCATTACTGAAGCCTTTGCCGCTGCAGGATCTATGGAAATCGTAGTGGATGCAGGGGTTGAGTTTGTAGCGATGGTCAGCAAAAACTCCTTCGATAAAATGTCGTTAAACCCGGGAAAGAAAATCTGGCTAAGCTTCAAAGCCTCTGCTGCAAGGTTTCTGAAGGATTGATGTTGAGGTGCTCAGGGCTGAATGGGATCTTTAATTTCTTCTTCTTCCAGAACTTCAAGCCCTTTCCTGAGCAGTTTCTGGTATACCGCATGATATTTCCCCACTCCCTTGTCCAGGCTAAAGTGTTCGAGGGCACATTGCCTGATATGGTCCTTGTTTGCAGGTAGTATATTTAGTAAACCATCTACAGCATCATCATAAGCGTGCTGTGAAAAATCATCGATCAGGATGCCTGCCCTGGTTTGCGCAACCATCTGGTCAATATCGCCGATGCCCTTATTGGTGATGAAGGGTATGCCCATGCTCATAATCTCTCCCTGCTTGGTGGGGCTGGATGCTGTTTTAGAAAAAACAGGCCTGATAAAGAAAATGCTGGCATGTGCCAGGCTGAGCACCAAAGGCACCTGATTGCGGGAGGCTTTATAGATCCTGATTCGTGAAGGGTCGACACCTGCTTGTTGTGCGTGTTTCATGATCAGGGCAGGATCTTCAGCCGTGATGAACAGAAAAAGTGCAGTGGGTTGCTTTATTTGAAGGCGCAGAAAAAAGGCCATCATCTCTTCAGCCATGTACCAGGTGCCCAGGCTGCCCAGATAGGCCAGTACAAAGTCACCATCACGGATGTGTAGTTGTTTCCGGATCTCCACCCGGGCCCCGGGGGATGCCTGTTGGGGTGAAAACAACTCCATATCGGTGCAGCACGGAATGACCGCAGTCTTTTCATGAGGCTCTGGTCCCGAAATATCCCTGATCACTTCCTTTCCCTTCAGGGTAAGGCTGATGATGGCATCTGCCTCACGAAAGAAAATCTTCTCTTGTTTTTTAAAATAATGATAGGCTGCCCGCAGCAAAGGATTCGTCATCCTCCAGATATTGCCTTCCACCCGCTCGTCGGCCCAGAAGCCCCTCATATCAAACAGAAAGGGAATCCCGAAACGGCGCTTCAGGGCCAATCCGGCAAAGGAGGCCATATAACTGCGGCAATGTACTGCATCAAAGGCATGTTGCCGGTGTAGTATTACGGCAGCCTTTTTCATCTGATGAATATCATATACTTTTGACAGGCCTCCCAACTCTGTTGAAAACTTTAAAGGCGTCCACCCAATGCCAGATTGTTGGAAAATACGCTCAACAACAGATCTTTGATCCTGGTACACATCCGGTTTCTCGCAACTGATCACATGAAAGGAGTATCCTTTGCGCGAGAGGCCCTCCAGGTAGGGAATCACCTGCGATCGGCCCAGGGCATCGGTCATCCCATCATAAGAAATATAAAGGATGCGTGTCATTTCTTCCTGGCATTTTTCATTGCGTAAATTTACAATTTTATTATTATTAGACATTTGATGAGCTGCGAAGGCCATCGTATTGATCGTTGCTTTAATCAGGGTTCTGCAGTATGATCTCTTATCTGAATTTTTTACTTCAAAAACTTCATGCCTGATATTGTAGTTTTATCAAAGGAATGATTAATTTTGTAAAGCCAAAGCAGGTATTAATTATAAAAACATGGATAAGCTCAGATTTCACACGCGATTGTTACGGGTTCATCTGCGCACCCGCTGGATGACCTGCCGCATGGCAGCAGCTGAAAAAAAACGCTGCTCTCATGAAAATACCCCTGCATTTCTCAAAGAAATGTGGGAATCATACCTTTCCTTTGCTCACCTGGAATTTTGATCATTACTTCCGCTTTTGTTCTTATAGGTTCCTGATAATGTAGAACCTTTTTTGAATATTAAGAAATCCCAATGTTTTTTGCTGCCCCCAAGCAGCGGATAAAAAGCAGTATCTTTGTACTGAAATAACTGGATGGGTTTACAGATTGAAGCAGATGTTTTTATGACTGCCAGTGCTTTCTGGCATTGTTTCTGTAATCCCCAAAGGGAATAAATACACAAAACCTAATAACCCCAATGAACCGTATACCTTTTTTTATTGTCATTTTATTCATGGCAGGGCTGGTTTCCTGTCAGCAGGTCAGCAGCAACCAAACTGAATCAGTCCAGGCAGTTGCACCCAAAAACATTATTGTGATGGTGAGCGACGGGATGAGTTATAATCATCTGCTGGCTGCCAATTATTATCAGCATGGAAAGGCTGCTGCCCAGGTTTTTGAGCAGGAAGACTGGAGTCAGTTTGCCTCGGCGACCTATCATGCCATTGTGGAAATTGAAGATGGTGATACCACCTGGGCAGCTGGTTACAACCCGCGGTTGGCCTGGAGTGATCCCCGTTACATTATGAAGGATTATACCGGAAGTGCCGAAGCTGCGACAGCCCTTTCTACTGGTCGCAAAACATATGCTACCGCTATAGGACTAGGACCAACGGGCGATACGCTGGTTCATGTCAGCCAGGCTGCCAAAGCATTGGGCAAATCAGCCGGGGTAATCACCAGTGTTCCTTTTAGTCATGCTACTCCTGCCGGTTTTTCGGCCCATGTGGATTCCCGCCATGATTATTCCGGTATTGCTTCCTACATGTTTTTCAATACACAACTGGATCTGATTATGGGCGCCGGCCACCCAGACTATGATAACAACGGGCAGCCACAGGAAAGAAATGATCATTATGTGCCCTCTGCTGCCCTTTGGGATCAGATTATGGCCAATGATGGAAAAACCTCTTTTGAAGAGGATGGAAAGACTTTTGTGGTAAAGGATGTGGATGGTGACGGACAGCCTGATCCATGGACCTTTGTTGAAGACCGTGATGATTTTGTTGCTTTGGCTTCAGGTGAAACCCCAAAACGGGTCCTGGGGATTGCCAAGGCATATAGCACCCTACACTACGGGCGGGATATGGCAGAGAATGAAACCATGCCCTTTACGGTTCCTATGAATGAACAGGTGCCCACCCTGGAGGAAATGACTCATGCCTCGCTCAACATCCTTGATGACAACCCCAATGGTTTCTTCCTGATGATTGAAGGCGGGGCCGTTGACTGGGCCGGCCACGACAACTACCTGGGTCGTATGATTGAAGAGCAGGTCGATTTCAACCATTCTGTAAAGGCTGTGGTTGAATGGGTGGAAACCCATTCCAGCTGGGAAGAAACCCTTGTTATTATTACTTCTGATCATGAAACCGGTTATCTGACCGGTCCGGATCATCCGCAACCCATCAATCAGCCAGTCATCAATCAGGGTGCCGGAAATCTGCCCCAGGCCAAATGGAACAGTGAATCACATACCAATCAGCTGGTCCCTGTTTTTGCTAAAGGGCCGGGAATCAACATCCTGGAACTGATGGCCGATGAAAGGGATCCGGTGCGTGGTCCCTTCATTCAGAATTCCGAAATTGGCAGTACCATCTTTTTGTTGTGGGGGAAACCTGAGATTAAGGTTCACCAGCTAAAATCGAATGGTGTAGATTAATACGTTCCTCCTTTCATGAAGGATGTCCTGACGGAAGGTTTCTGTCAGGACATCTTTTTTTTTGCTGGTAATATAGCTTTGGCATTTCTTCCTTGATTCAAGCTCGTAAGCAGCATTCATTTTCTAAGCCTGACATAAAGTATCAGATCCCGGAAAAGCGGAAGGGGATAGTATTTATTTTTTTTACTTTGGATGAGAGGTGAAAAAAAACCCCGGAACATTTAAATGCTCCGGGGCCACCAATCAACTAACCAAAACAACAACATGAAGAGAGTTATGAAAAAACTAGTATCAAAAATGTAAAAACTGTATATTAATTATTTCCGTTAATACTATAACTCAGAAAACGCAAAAATGTTTTAAATTGTTTAAAAAATTATACTAAATTAAGTCCT
>JAWOCF010000153.1:0-3989 GCA_046483935.1 Bacteroidales bacterium
GCCACCAGGCTACCGTCTTCGAGGAATTTGCCCAGGGTGACAATCAGGCTTCCAGAAAACATGGTGGAACAGGCCTGGGGCTTTCTATCAGCAAAAAGCTGGTGGAGCATATGAATGGCAGCATAGAGCTCTTCAGCCAGGAAGGGGTGGGGTCAGCTTTTTCCGTTCATCTGCCCCTGATGATCACCCAGTCTTCCGGCGAAGTCCTTACGGGCACCTCCAGGTTGCCCGAACCTTTGCGATCTGCCAGCATCCTGCTTATTGACGATGATGAATTCAACAGGTTGTTGTTCCGGACATTGTTTGATGCCCATGACAAAATCACCTTCTCAGAAGCAGAAAATGCAGTGAAAGGATTTGCCTTGCTGAATGAACAGCGCTTCGATCTGATCATTACCGACATCCAGATGCCCGGGCTTAGTGGGGTAGACATGATCCGGGAGCTGAGGAAGAACCCTGATGCCATGAACCGGTTTACCCCCGTATTGGCCTGCACGGCTGATGTTACCCCTGAAACGTTGAAAGACATCCGGGAAAGCGGCATTGAAGACCATCTGATAAAGCCCGTTGATGAGGATGAACTGATGGACAAGATCAATCATCTGCTGTCACGCAGCACCCCGCAGGAGCTCCCTGCCCGCGAACCACATGCTGAACAGCCTTCCGGAGCATTGTCCTGCAGTAACAACCTGAAAAAGTTGTACGACCTTGAGGGGCTGATGGCTTTTACGGGCAATGATCCCAAATCTATCGTTCCCGTGATTGAGGTATTTATAAAGGATACAAAGGTCAATCTTTCCTTGCTGGATGAAAACCTTAAGCAGAACAATCGTCAGGAGATTTACCGGGTGATCCATAAAATGGATAACATGTTTGGCCTGCTGAAGGCCGAGAATGCCCTCTTTCATCTCAAGAAGCTGAATCCGGTGAAGGATACCCTGATGAGCGAAAAGGAAATGCATGAGAACGTGAGGAATATCATCAACATCAGCAGCCACGTAATTCAGTCACTGGATGCCGACCTGAAGGCCATTAGCCTGGGAAGCTATCCTGAGAACTGATATCGGCATTATTCATTCAGTGACTGCCATCTTAGTCAAGGGAGATCCCGTATAGCTTGAGTTTGTTGTACAGGGTACGCCGGTCGATGTTCAGCAGCCGGGCCACCTTCGACTTATTGTATTTGGCTTTTTGCAAGGTTGCCAGGATGATCTCCTTCTCTGTTTTGCCGGTCTGACTTTTCAGGTAACTGTCGTTGGCACTCTCGGGGATTATCTCTTTCTGAGAGGCAGTAGAATAAATGATCTCATGGGGCAGGGCGTTCTTGTCCAGTTCATTGCCTTTTGACAGCAACACCGCCCTTTTGACCACGTTTTTTATCTCACGGATGTTGCCCGGCCAGGAATAGTTCAACAGTACATTCATCAGCCCCTCAGGGATGTTCTGGATGTTTTTTCCCAGGGAGTCATTGGCCTGATTCAGGTAGTAATTGATAAACAATCTGATGTCTTCTTTTCTTTCCCGCAGGGGCGGCACCAGCAGGCTGAATTCGTTGAGTCGGTGGTATAGATCCTCGCGGAATTTGCCTTCCTTCACTTCTTTGAGCAAGTCCTCATTGGTGGCAGCAATGATTCTGACATCAACAGGGATGATGTTGTTGGACCCTATTTTACGGATTTGCCGCTCCTGAATGGCACGCAACAGTTTCACCTGGTTTTCATAAGTCAGGTTGCTGATCTCATCAAGAAACAGGGTGCCATGGTTGGCGGCTTCAAACTGGCCGGTTTTATCCTGGATGGCTCCGGTGAAGGAACCTTTGATGTGGCCGAAAAACTCACTGCCGGCGAGCTCCCGCGACAGGGAACCACAATCGACAGCTACAAAAGCCATCGTGCTGCGCTGGCTCTTCTCATGAATCTTACGGGCAATATATTCCTTGCCCGTGCCGCTTTCTCCCTGAATAACCACCGACATGTCGGTAGCGGCCACCAGGTTGATGTGCTCATGAATGGCGCGCGATTCTTTGCTGGTGGCCTCTACATAGTCGAAAACCCTGGCACGCGCTGTGGCAGTGCGTGAGTGTTTCTTGGGGTCCGTGCCCACACCTTCTTCCATTTTCTCCAGACCCAGCCCGATGTGTTCGAGCAATTCATCGGGATTCACCGGCTTGGCAACGTACTCATAGGCCCCGTGTTTGATGGCCTTTACGGCCATGCGGATATCGGCATAAGCCGTCATCAGGATCACCAGGGAACCAGCAGATTTTTCCTTTATATTTTTTAGCAATTCAATGCCGTTCATGTCGGGCAACCTGAAATCGGTGAGAATGACATCAAACCGGGTGGTGTGGATCTTCTCCAGGGCCTTCTGCGATGAAAAAGCTTCCTCGGTTTCATAGCCGTGCCTTCCCAGAAAGGTTTTTAATGTGATGGAAAAGCTTACATCATCATCAACAATCAGGACCTTTTTTTTCATTCCAAATTTATTTGTTGCATGCAGTTTTGCCTTACACAAATATAACCATATTGCCCGGAATTTTTTAGTCATAAAAAACAATAATAACAACAACGGCCTAAAAATTTCCAATTAAAAGAATAACCAAAGGAAGAGTGAGAAGGTATGGTTGCTCATCCTGCTTTAGATTCAACCTTCTGAAAACAAAGGAACTCTCCATGTTATTACAAGTTGTTCCGGTGTGCTGCGTGGTGCGACCATTCTGCACTTAATTTTTATGGAGTCAGCCGGTTGATTTATGAAATAAAAAGGAATATAATTATTTTTTTACTTCAAAAGAGGATTGTCACGGGTTGATTGTTAATTGGATAGGCTCAGTTCAGAGTAGCTATATAAAAGTATATTTAAGTTCGTGTGTTTCGTTTTCGTGTATGTGTTAGTTATCTTTGGAAGCAAATTTTTCCATTCCTGTCTACAAACATAAACTTTGACGGATAATTGTATTTTAGCAAATCTTTACTTTTAAAGCGATAATTATATGCGGGCACTTCAAAGGGGTTATCAGGGGAGAGATGTTAAGAAATGGCAGTTTTTCCTGATAGGGCAGGGGTTTACCTGCAAAGTTGCCGACGGGGTTTTTGGGCAGATCACCAGGGAGGCCACCCAACGTTTTCAAAGACGATGGGAGCTGATGGACGACGGGATGGTAGGCACCCTCACTTATGCCCGGGCAGGCCTTCAGGGCTTCGAGCTGGTAAAGAACCCGGCGGACGATAATCCGGAAGGATTGCACTGGCCGCCCGAGGCACCCTTCCGGGCCCTGGCGCCCAGTAGCCTGCGCAAGAAACTAGGTGCCTTCTCCTATCAGCTGAAACCTGAACCTAACCCCCGGCATGAGATTGCCATTACCTGCAACTGGGAACAGGAAAACCTGGTAGAAATAGAGGTTCCTTTATTTTCGCCTTTACCGCCCGCACACACCCGCAGCCTGAAGGTGCATAAAAAGGTGGTGCGCCAGTTTGAGCGGTTGTTCGCCCAATGGCATCAGGCTGGCATCTCCGACCGGTTGCTGAGTTTTGATGAAGGTTTCTCTGCACGTATGGAGGCTGGCTCCCGCACCCGGGTCAGTGCCCATAGCTTTGGGATTGCTTTTGATGTGAATGCTTCATTTAACCCCCTGGGGCAGCTTCCCCCAAAGACAGGAGCCCAGGGGTCGGTACGTGAACTTGTGGAGATAGCCCATCAGAATGGGTTTTGCTGGGGAGGGCACAGCACCCCCCGGGCCGGGATGCATTTTGAAGTCGCCCACTTTCTTTAAGATCCGTTTTGACTGCAGGCAAACTTCGCCGCAGCCTGTTATCATTCGCAGAAAAAACTATATCTTGCGCTTGTTTTCAGGAATAACGTATGTCACTAGTAATTATCAGCCCTACCAGAAGCCTCACCCACTGGGTGAGTGCATTGCAAGAGGAAGATCCTTCCCTTGAACTCGTTTTTCACAATCAACCCCATAACAAGCAGCAGGTGGAGTTTGC
>JAWOCF010000100.1:0-8417 GCA_046483935.1 Bacteroidales bacterium
GCCCCTTTGGTGGCAATGTTGTTTCCCGCCATGACTTATGGTGAAGATATCATCGTGGAGGGCAGTGTGTCAGAAAATCTGCTTTTCAACATCAACAATGATATTCAGACTATATACAGCATTTTTCTTCCCCATCTGAAGCGGATCAGGATTCATGCCGACCAGGTTTACAATCATTCCCATCAGACCGATAATGTAGCTTCAGGTTTCTCGGGAGGCATTGATTCTTTTTATACCCTTAGCCAGCATTTTTATTCCCGGGAGGTGTCTCCGGGGTTTCGGATCACCCACCTGTTGTACAACAATGTGGGCTCGCATGGCCAGGCGGGTGAAGCATTGTGGAGAAAAAGATATCATCGCCTGAAAAGACTCCCCGATAAATACGGCATCCCTTTCATCGGGGTAAATTCCAACCTTGAAATGTTTTATCAGGATTACAGCTTCCTTCAGTCACACACCCCACGTGATGCTTCGGTGGCTCTGCTGCTGCAGAACGGGCTGGGCAAATACCTCTACTCTTCTTCAATTAACTACCATCACCTGCAGATAAATTCACGCAAGCCCATCACCTACTCCGACTCTATTATCCTGCCAAAATTGTCAACCTCTTCGGTCCAGTTGATCAGTGTGGGCAGCGATTCCAGTCGGGTCAACAAGACCCAGGCCGTGGCAGATATTCCTGATGCACAGGAGCTGCTGGATGTTTGTATTGACGAAACCAACGAAGAAAATTGCTCCCAGTGCTTCAAATGCATGAAGACCCAGCTGGCCCTTGATGTTGGTGGGAAGCTTGATCAATTCAACAAGGTCTTCAACCCTGAGGTCTACAAAAAAAAACGCATTGAATTCATCACTTCAATTCACCGCAGCCAATCGATACACCTGCATGAAATCCTGGACCTGGCAAAGGAAAAAGAATACCACGTTCCTTACCGGACCCGGTTTTATTCAGTTTTCAGAGCCTATGGAATCCGAAAAAGAATCATGGCCCTGGTAAAGGTATTTGGCTAAAGTAAATCTTCAGGCTAACCCGCAACAACCTTGCTGGAGAGGTCAAGCCCTTCAAAGAAAACAGGTTGACAACAGAAAGAATTAAATATCCGTGCCCTCTTCGATTTTGCGCTGCCGGAATACCAGGGGAATCTGATGATCATAGGGGGCCCCAATTTCCATGAGCTGCCAGTTGCGGTCATAATTGTCGATTTTGCGCTTCAGCACCGACACCCTGTCGGTGGCAGGATCTTCGCCCTCCCACTCAACGATCTCCACCCTGTACTTCAGGGTTCTTTTTTTCCCATTGATGCGTACATCAATTTCCACATTCTGATGGGCATCTACTTCGGGAATCAGGATTACAATTTCTCTCATAGCCAATGGTGTAAAAAGGTTATAGAAAAAAACAGGCGCATAGCCGGGGTCACGATTATTCGTACTTCAGGGCCCGGGAAGGATTTAAGCGGGAAGCCTTGCGGGCATGGAATACCACTGCCAGCAGAGCGACCCCAAAAGCAGCGAGTGCCCCGATCAGAAAAGGAGCCAGGGTTAATCCTGCATGATAAGCAAAATTGCCCAGCCACTGCGACATCAGGTAATACGCCAGGATGGCGGCACCCGCCACCGCAATAATGATTAACCACATGAATTCTCTTCCCAGAATGAACAACACATGATTAAAGCCGGCACCCAACACCTTGCGGATGCCAATCTCACGGGTACGCTGTTCGACTGAATAGGCTGACAGCCCATAAAGTCCCAGAAAAGCAATAATAATACACAACACAGCAAATGCGGTAAAGAACACGCCCAGCACCCTTTGAGAATCATACATCCCGGCAATCACCTGATCCAGGATATGATATTGCAGGGGGTTGTTAGGGCGGAAGTTATCCCAGCCCTGCTGCACAGCGGCCAGTCCTTCGGCATAATGATCCGCAGCAATTTTTACATTGAGGTAACTGCCCTGGTTGCGCATCGGGTACCACACCATGGGCTCGATGGGTTTGTTCAGGGAGGTAAAGTGAAAATCCCTGACCACCCCAATCACCCGGCGGTTCATCCCCTGGGTGCCATCCGGGAAGCTATATCCGGCAGATACTTCTTTTCCGATGGCATCTTCCCAGCCAAAATATTTCATAGCCGCCTCATTAATCACCACCGCATTGTGAAAATCAGTGGGGTGATCCCATTCAAAGAAGCGACCCTGAGCAAGCTCCATCTGCATAAAACCGAGGTAATCGGGAGTAACCTGTGCCATATTGGAAGAAAACCTCGAGGGGCCGTCTTCATTTTCCACGGTCAACGAACTGAATATGGTCAGGATAGAGGGATAATAGCCTGAAATGGCAGCCCGTTCGATAAACGGGCTCTTCAGCAGTTCGTTGCGCAACACCTCAGCCCGCTGCCGGCTGTAATCATCCTGCATTTCAATAACCAGGATATTCTCGCGATCGTAGCCCAGATTTTTGTTATTGATGTATGCCAGTTGCCGGCCCACAATCAGGGTAGCAATAATCATAAACACCGACACTGTGAACTGAAATACAATCAATATTTTCTTCAGGGTTAGGGTCTTGCGGCCTGACTGAAAACGGTATCGCAACACCCGCATGGGAGAAAACGAAGAGAAGTACAATGCAGGATACCCACCTGCGATCAGCCCGACGAATACGGCAATGGCGATCATGACTCCCAACAGCCATGGCTGTTGCAGAAAGTTTAAGGAAAGATCCACATTCAGAAGCTGGTTTACAAAAGGAATGGCAATTTCAGCCAGTACCAGGGCAATGGCCAGAGCGATCAGGGTGGTAACCACCGATTCCGAAAAGAACTGCCGGATCAGCTGACCTTTGCGGGCCCCCATCACCTTCTTGACACCCACCTCTTTACTGCGCCGGTTGAAGCGGCTGATGGCAATATTGGTATAATTAATGGCCGCAATAACCAGTAAAAACACTGCGATGAGAAAGAAAATGCCGATCATCTGCGGACTCATCATTGTAACAGACCCCGTAAAGGAGGTCAACTCATAAGGAAGCTTTGACCTGAGGTGAATGTCGGCCATGGATTGAAAGATCAGCCCGGATTTCTCCACGACTCCGTACACTCCAATGTGCTCATCATAAAAACCTTTCCAGCGATGCTGCATAAAATCGTCAGGATCAAAGCCCGGGGCAGTTTTTACATATACCCAGACCAGGCGGGAACCATGACCCTGATGCAAGGCTTGCCAGGTGGCATTCGGCCCGAAATTAGCGGCCAACAAATGATCCAGTTGCTGCATGGTGGCCATCGACCAAAGACCATCAAACTGAAAGTGACTGTTCAGCGGCTGATCTTCAATCACAGCAGTGACCTTAAAGGAACCAGCTCCCTCCAGCTCAATGACCTCTCCCACCGGATTGCCCTGATCAAAATAACGGGCAGCCATCGATTGGGTCAACACAATGGAGTAAGGCTGGGTGAGTGCGCTGCGGGGCTCTCCATGAATTACCTTCACATCGAAAAAGTCGAAGAAGGTAGAGTCAACGGCAAAAACACCGCTTTCGAAAAAATGCTTATCCTGATAGCGAAAGATCAGATTGCGGAAAAAATAATTGGAAGGGAACACCCTGAAAAAGCTGGTAAATTCAGGCCGCTGCTCTACAAGCAAAGGGCCCATGGCAAGCGAATTGATGGCCATCACGCTACGCTCGCCCGCCATAGTCATGTCGGTGCCTATCCGGTAGATCTGCTGATGATCCTGGTGATAATTGTCGTAGCTCAATTCAAACAGCAGAAACAGGATGATCAGCAATGAGGCCGCCATACCAATAGCAAGCCCCCCGATATTGATTATGGAATACAACCGCTCTTTCATCATGCGGCGAAGAATGATCTTGAGTTCATGTAATTTAATCATAGTGCTTTTCTCGTCAATTTTTATTTTAATCTTTTGATATCGTTAATTTCTTTCACAAGATTTTCATCTTTACATCAAACGGCAGGATACCCTGGCGTAAGCAGCGGAAATCATTGAAAGCTAAAAACATAAAGTTTATAATCATATGAATTGACTTTACGCCTTGCATTCATTGATGTTAATATTTACAAAAAAAATACCAAACAACATAAAATGCTTCACAACAGGTTTTTACATGTATTATGCAAGATTCACAGGCAGAGAATCCCGAAAAAAGCGGACACCTGCTGTCCGTTACCGGACAAAAATAAACGGCCTCATGAGTAAAATCAAACCGCGGAACTTTTGGAAAAGGCAGGTTTTTTATTTATATTTGATCAATACATAAACCCAAAAAAACAAGATCATGACACACACCTTACCGCAGCTTCCCTTTACCAGGGAAGCCCTTGAACCACACATTTCAGCACGCACCCTTGAATTTCATCATGGCAAACACCACAAAGCCTATGTAGACAAGCTCAACGGTTTGATTCCCGGTACCCCCTATGAGGATGCCACATTAGAGGAAATCATCACCAAGGCCGAAGGAGGCATTTTTAATAATGGCGCACAAGTGTGGAACCATACCTTCTTCTGGGAAAGTTTGTCTCCCAACGGGGGCGGCACCCCTTCGGGAAAATTGTCGGATGCCATTGAAGAACAATTCGGTTCGTTCGAAAAATTTAAGGATGAATTTACCAAAGCAGCTGCTACCCTGTTCGGGTCAGGATGGTGCTGGCTGGCCATGGACCCCGAAGGCAATCTGGAGATTATTCCCGAAAGCAATGCCGGCAACCCCATCCGAACCGGCAAAAAACCCCTGCTGACCTGCGATGTGTGGGAACACGCATACTATCTGGACTATCAGAACCGACGGCCTGATTTCCTGGAAGCCTTCTGGAAAGTGGTTGACTGGAAGATGGTGGAAGAACGGTTTGAAGGATAACAAGGCAGGAAACAGTAAATGTTGAGCAAAAAAATGAGCCGTCTCAGGAATGCCTCCAGAGACGGCTTCTTTTTCTCAGGTAATCCCTCAAAGAATCTAATACTTATAAAGTAAAAATACTGATAAGCAGTCAGCATCTGTTTGCCTCAGGTAGACTGTCAACAACAGGTGCTTTCTGCCTGATTTAAATAAAGTTAAGGGATGTTAAATTCTGTTAAACATTAAATTATGATGCATGAGCGTTTTACTTTTACCGTTGGTAATCCAGGAGCAGGGCAAAGGTTGTAAAACCTTTATAAAACAAGAAAGATATCTCTTTCAGAATCTGACCCATTAACCTTACAGCAGGGCTTTTACCACAACAACCCTTGCCTTGTCCGGATTAACTTTTTAGGAATTTGTTTGTTTCATAAGCATGAAGAAAAAGTTTATCATATTGGTCATCATTGCCATTACCATATCACTTCTTGGGTTGGTGGGCATTCAGCTTTACTGGATCCGCAATGCGATGGCCGTCAGGGAAATGAACTTCGACACCAGTGTCAGCGAAGCCGTCTCCACGGCCATCCATAAATTCAACAAAATAGAGCTCTCAAAAAAAGTAATGGCCCGCCAGGACCGCAACAACCAGTTGCGTCAATTCTCGCACATTCTGGACTCCCTGAACCGTGAATACTATAATGAAATTGTGACCGCCACACAGCAGAATGCCGATCAACAGCAACAGAACAGTGAAGAGCAACCGGAATTTCACTTTCACTTCCGCCAGGAAGAGGATGGGCAGATTATCCATTACATGGATACGACTGTGATAGGATATTACGATCCCTGGGGAGGCAACAGCCAGGCAGGTTACCTCCCACAAACCGGAAGCCCCCTTCAGGAAGATCCCCTACGGACGTTTTTTGACCGCAGCCGCATCATCAATGATCTTTTTGAGGATCTGTTCTCCACACGCTACACCCTAAATCTGTCGGCCGAGCAAAGCCTCAATACCCTGGACTCATTATTGGCTGCTGAACTCAACAACCATGGCATTAAAACCTCTTATGAGTTCGGGCTATACAACCCGGTGTTCAATGCCCTGGTAAATGAAAAATCAGGACAGTATTCCCAGGGCCTGCTTGAAAGTCCCTATGCTTTCAACCTGTTTCCCAACGACATTTTCCTGAATCCCGAGTATCTGCTTGTTTATTTTCCCGATCAGCAGCAGTATATCCTCTCGAAGATGAATGCCATGATGGTCACCTCCGGCATCCTGATCCTGATTATCATTTCTTCGTTTACCTTTACCATCCTCACCATCATCAAACAGAAGAAGCTCTCGGTAATCAAGAACGATTTTATCAACAATATGACCCATGAGCTCAAAACGCCCATCTCCACCATTTCGCTGGCCTGTCAGGCGCTCAGTGACAAGGATGTTCAGAAATCGGAAGACCTTTATCAGAACTACATCAATGTGATCAACGAGGAGAACAAGCGGCTGAGCGTGATGACCGAAAAAGTGCTTCAGACCGCAGTGATCGAGAAGGGCAAGGTCAGGTTGAACAAGACCGGGCTGGATGTGCATGACCTGATCATGGATGCCATCAACAAGATCGGGCTTCAGGTGAAAGCCCGCCACGGAGAGATCACCACCCGGCTGCAGGCAGAATACCCTTTTATTGAAGCCGACCGCATACACCTCACCAATGTCATTTTCAACCTGTTAGACAATGCCAACAAATATTCACCGGCCTGTCCGTCTATCGAGGTCTCCAGCCAGAACACCAGCCAGGGCATCCTGATTCATATAAAAGATCACGGCATCGGGATCAGCCGGGCCAATCAGAACAAGATCTTCGAGAACCTCTACAGGGTTTCTACCGGAAACATCCACGATGTGAAAGGCTTCGGGCTGGGTTTAAGTTATGTAAAGGCCATTGTGGAACATCACGGAGGTTATGTATCTTTGGAGAGCGAATTGAAGAAGGGATCAAAATTTACCATCTTTATCCCTTTTGGGTTTAACAGTTACAAAAAACAAAACTGAACCACAATAACTTATATCATCACATGGAAAAGCCAAAGATTAAAATCCTGCTTGCCGAAGACGACCCCAACCTGGGCACCATCCTCAAGGCTTATCTGGAAGCAAAGGGATTTCCTACTACCCTATGCGCCAATGGCCAGGAAGCCTATGAGGCCTTCCTGAAAGAATCATTCAACTTCTGTATCCTGGATGTGATGATGCCTATCAAGGATGGTTTTACCCTGGCGCGCGAGATCCGCAAGATCGACAAGAAGATTCCTGTTCTGTTTCTGACGGCCAAGACCATGCAGGAAGACATCCTGGAAGGCCTGAAGCTGGGCGCTGATGACTACCTGACCAAGCCTTTCAGCATGGAAGAACTACTGCTGCGCATCAACGCCATTCACCGTCGCACCAACCCCGACAACCTCTACGACACCGAAAAGACCTTTTTCCACATCGGCAGCTATTCCTTCGACTATGCCAGGCAGATTCTTAAAAAAGATGATCAGGAGATCAAGCTCACTTCCAAGGAAGCCCAACTGCTGAAGATGTTGTGCGACCGCACCAATGAAGTACTGGATCGTTCTGAGGCACTCAACAAGATCTGGCTGGATGACAATTACTTCAATGCCCGTAGCATGGATGTTTATATTGCCAAATTAAGGAAATACCTCAAAGATGATCCCAACGTAGAGCTGATCAACGTGCATGGAAGAGGGTTCAAACTGCTGGTGGTTTCGGAGGAATAACCCCATAACCCTTTGCAGCATTGTGCCCCGGAAGGGATTATGTTTAGGGAATACCCTGGTAGCCCGGAGCTTTCCAGATATACGTGCCGCAGCATTTTTCATCCCAATATTCCTGACAGGATCCGTCAACAGTATTGACCGCTTGCCCGTTTTCATTGAAGGTATCCGGATACTTTGAACTAAGCAGGTTGATATATTCGTAATACATGTCCCCCCTGAACTCATAGCGCTTCCAGGCGCCATAACCGGCCATCAGCGTGGGATCTTCCTGTATGACTTGTTCGTCGGCTGCGATGCGTTCCTTCAGCCATCCCGGAACTTCGCGTGCCGGAACCAAATATTCCTTCTGGCAGGAACCCAAAAGAATAATTATTCCCACAAGAAAAACAGCTTTTTGCATCAGCGTCATCATCTGTGCCCGTTTAAGTGAAATTACTGGCGGTAACAAGAAAGTGATTGCGGCATTCTTCATTAACACGGATATCCTTGAATCCCGCCTGCTCCAGCTGTTTTTCCACCTGGCGGGCACTGAGCCTGATGGTTGCCGGAGGCCCTGAGTCCATCTCCTCTTTCTTCCAGTCGCAGATGGCAATACGGCCTCCTTCCCTTAACAGACGTCTGCATTCGGCCAGCATCAGGGCAGGGTCTTCCAGCTCATGATGAAGGTTAACCATCAGAATAAGATCAGCCACCTGATCCTGCAGCGGAACCTTGTTTTCATGCATCTCCAGGGGGGTGATGTCAGGGTAAGCGGGTACCACATTT
>JAWOCF010000129.1:0-3403 GCA_046483935.1 Bacteroidales bacterium
GCATGCCATTGTAGAATATATCCCCGGAAGGGAGATCGCCCGCCGCCACTTGAAGAATGCCAATGCCCTGATGGTACGCACCCGCACCCGGTGCGACAAAGACTTGCTGGATGGAACGGCTGTACGCTATATTGCCACAGCCACCATAGGGCACGATCATATTGACACCGAATATTGCCGTTCGAGAGGCATCCGCTGGACCAATGCCCCGGGCTGCAATGCCAGCTCGGTAGCACAATACATCTCTTCGGCCCTGGCTTATATTATCGGGAAGAGCAACGCTTCATTCGAAGAACTCACCCTGGGAATTATCGGGGCTGGCAGAATCGGCTCGCGCATTGAGGTGATGGCCCGCATTGCCGGAATGACCACCCTGGTAAATGACCCCCCACGTGAAAGGACAGAAAAAACCGGCAACTTTGTTTCTCTTGATGAGCTGCTGAAGCGTTCAGACATCATCACCATGCACGTGCCGTTGAACCTTCAGGGAGAGGACAAGACCTTTCACCTGGCCGACAGGAATTTCTTCGGCAACATGAAGCCGGGAGCCTGGTTCATCAATACTTCGCGCGGCAAGGTGCATGAAACCTCTGCTGTGTTAGAAGTCTTGCACGCAGGCCATCTCAGTGGTGCCATCCTGGACGTGTGGGAAAATGAACCGGACATAAACCTGGAGCTGTTAAGAATTGCCGATATCGGCACCCCGCATATTGCAGGCTACTCGCTTGATGGCAAAGCCAATGGCACGGCAATGTGCGTGCAGGCCATCAGCCGGTATTTTAACCTGGGCATGGACGGGTGGAAGCCAAAGGATATTCCTGCTCCCCAAAACCCCGTGATCAGGATTAACTGCAAGGGCATGTCGAAAGAAAAAATCTTTTATCATCTGGCACTCAACTCCTACAACATCCTGGAAGACTCCAACAGGTTGCGGGTATCACCCGAACAGTTTGAAACATTCCGTGAACAATATCCAGTACGCCGTGAGGCAAAGGCTTATCAGGTAAACCTCGAGGACTGTAACGAAGAGTCCAGGCAGCTGGTAAAACGGCTGGGGTTCAGGTTCTGAAGTTCTGTAATTTATTCAGAGCTGTTTTTGTATACCAGAAACAGATAGATACTGAAAACAGATGAGGTAATCAGCTGGATATAAAGAGGGGTGCTGATCAGAGAATCTCCCTGCCAGATGGTCAGCACGGCAATGTATTTCAGCCCGTAATAAACCAGCTTGCTGATCCAGATACTGGCAAATATGGCTCCCAGGGTATGTATGCGCCTGATCAGGAAATAGAACAAACCCACATTCAGCATCAACTCAAAGGAAATCAGCCCGGTTTTAAGCAATACCGGGTGGGATGAGATCAGAAACGAGAACAAGGGAAGCGTTAAAGCCAGCAGAAAAGCATTCCTGCGGTGGGTGTGGACCAGTGCAAGAATCAGCATCATGCGCATAGGTTCAATCAGATATAACTTCAGGCCGATCATGTGCGAGAAAGCGGGGATGAAATAAATAAATGCCAGGGCGGCAACATCCATGGCAAGGGCTCTGAGGGCCTGGTTTCGGTTGATTTGCTGAAGTGCTACAGGTGAGGAGACCATATGGGTTATTCTTTTCAGAGGGTTAGCTTCTTTGAACTCATTATAAATAAGGCCTTTCAGGCGCTATTCATTGTCCAAAAATAAGAAAATTTCACCGAATCCTTTATTTTTGTTCTCTCATTCAGCAAAAGAGGCATCCCATGGACAGAAGGCAATTTATCCGTAAAGGTTTTATTTTTTCCACCCTGGCAGGTTTATATACCTCCACCCTGGGGCGTATCCCCGCCTTTGGCGCCAACACCCGGCAGGCAGCAGGAGGCAATTATGACCTGGTGGCGGTACGTGGCGGCGAGCCCGTAGAGATGTACCGCAAAGCCATGATCGAGATGGGGGGCATTCAGCGGTATGTAAAACAAGGGCAGACGGTGGTGATAAAGCCAAATATCGGATGGGACGTGGAGCCTGAAAGAGCCGGCAACACCAACCCACAGCTGGTGGCAGCCATCGTGGAGGATTGCCTGAAAGCCGGGGCCCGCAGGGTCTATGTCTTCGACAATACCTGCGACAACTGGCAGCGCTGTTATCAGAACAGCGGGATAGAAGCCGCAGTGCGCGCCGCCGGCGGGCAGATGGTGCCCGGAAACCTGGAGCGCTACTACCAGGAAGTGAACATTCCCGGGGCAAAACGCCTGAAAACAGCAAAAGTACATGAACAGATCATCAACAGTGATGTCTTCATCAATGTGCCGGTATTAAAACATCATGCCTCCACCTCTATTACCATTGCCATGAAGAACCTCATGGGGGTAGTTTGGGATCGTCGCTACTGGCACCGCAACGACCTGCACCAATGCATTGCTGATTTCTGCCTGTACCGCAAGCCCGACCTGAACATCGTGGATGCTTATCTGGTGATGACCAAAAATGGTCCGCGGGGAACGTCCACTGCAGACCTCTCGCTGATGAAAAGCCTGATTGTGTCATCCGACATCGTGGCCGCAGATACGGCCAGTGCCATGATCTTCGGAGCACAACCCAACGACATCGGGCACATCCGCATTGCAGGGGAAATGAAGATCGGCAACAGCAGCCTGGAATCCCTGAACATTAAAAGAGTTTACGTCTAACCGGTAACACCCCATGAAATTAAAGCACCTGAAACCTTTACGGGTAGCAACATCATTAATCATTTTTGTGTTCCTGCTGATTCTTTTTCTGGGAATCAGCACCCCCCTGACGGATGATGTATCGGGGTTTTTCCTCAGGTTACAGTTCTTTCCGTCGCTGATCCGTTTCATGGCCTTATTTTTCAGCATCACTGCCCTGGGATTTATTTTTGTTTTGCTTCTAACCTTTCTTTTTGGGAGGGTTTATTGCTCCTCAATCTGTCCGTTGGGCACCCTTCAGGATATCTTTATCAATGGCACGCGCCGGTTGCGTAAAAAAAAGAAACGCCGCTTCGTATATTCTTCCAACAGCATATTCGTTTTGGTTACGAATGTTTTGTTTGAGCAAATGTAACACTATTTTTAAAAACACACCAACTATAAAATGATTGTGTAATGCAGCCCCATCATCATCATCCGGGCCACCCAGAAGAACAGGATGTCAAACCCGGTGACCAGAACCGATGTGGGATAGAATGTATCCTGCAGCGGGGTCTGCTCTGGCCATCCCATGGTGGAAAAGGGCCAGAGGGCGGAGCTGAACCAGGTGTCCAGGACGTCTTCGTCCCGGACCAGCGCATCGCTTCCGCATTCCGGACACTTGGTCGGATCTTCTTCGGAAACGATGAGTTTGTCGCATTGGGAGCAGGTCCACGCGGGGATCTGGTGGCCCCACCAGATCTGACGGGAGATGCACC
>JAWOCF010000212.1:0-9765 GCA_046483935.1 Bacteroidales bacterium
ATCGCCAGCTTGTTGACCCGGTTGTTGAAGATGATCTACCTGAACCTGATCAACCGCCTGATCGGGGTAGCTTTCGGCATTCTGAAATATGCTTTCCTGGTAAGCCTGCTGTTGATTTTCGTCAATTTTCTGAACAGGTTTTATATCATTCTTCCTGAAGAAGAGAAGGAGAAGAGTCTGCTGTATGAGTACATTGAACCCATTGCTCCGATGTTTATCCCCGGAGGGGAATACAACTTTCTTCCCGAATATCCTGAACAGAAACCCCCCTACCGGCAGACATAATTTCTAGTCTATAACATATAGCCAGGCCCCCTTCACATCTTTTCAGCAGCCTCGCGCAACAAATCCCAGGCCAGTTGCACCTGTTTTTGGGTGGTGGTGCGCTGACCCACAGATAAGCGGATGGCATAGCGGCCTTTAAGGCTGGTATGGGTAAGATACACCTTTCCTGAAAGGTTCACCTGATCAAGCACCTTACGGTTCAGGGCAGCCAGGGCTTCTTCATCCATCCCCCCGGGGTTGTAGCGGAAGCACACCAGGCTGAGGTTCACAGGGGCCAGCAACTCAAACCGGGGGTCTTCATTCACCCATTGTTCAAAAGAACGGGCCAGGGCAACATGTCTTCTCACCATCTGACGGATGCCCTCTACTCCATAGGACCGCAACACAAACCACAGTTTCAGGGCCCGGAAACGACGACCCAGCTGAACGCCCCAGTCCCGGTAATTATTCACCTGATTGTCGGTGGCCGACTTCAGGTACTCTGGATTGATCTCGAAGGTACGCACCAGCTTGCCAACATCTTTCACAAAATAGGCAGAACAATCAAAATTCACCATCATCCACTTATGAGGGTTGAACACAAAGGAATCGGCCTGTTCGGTGCCTTTAAAGAAACCTGCCAGTTCGGGCACCATCGCTGCTGTACCTGCCATGGCAGCATCAACATGAAGCCAGACATCGTACTTACGGCAAATTTCGGCGATGGCAGCCACCGGATCCATCGCCATCGAGGAAGTAGTGCCCAGGCTAGCCACCACACAGGTGGGGGTAATGCCCTGGCGGATATCTACCAGGATGGCCTCCTCGAGCTTGTCGGGGAGCATGGCAAAATCATTGCCCGTAGGAATGGTGCGCAGTTGTTCTTTGCCGTAGCCAGCAATCTTCACTCCTTTTTCTATACTGGAATGGGTTTCGGCAGTAGAATAAACCGCCAGCTTGCCGGTGAAACCCTTCTTGTTGATCTGATAATCCGACCTGGCTTCGCGCGCCGAAAGCAAGGCCGCCAGGGTGGCCGAGGAGGCTGTATCCTGAATCACCCCGGTGAAGGAATCGGGCAGCTGCAGCATCTGCCGCAGCCACTCCATGACTTGCTGCTCGAGCTCAGCAGCAGCAGGCGAAGTCTGCCAGATCATACACTGAGCCCCCAGTCCGGCGGTAAGCAATTCGGCCAGTACCGATTCGGGACTGTTGTTGGCCGGAAAAAAAGCAAACCATCCCGGATGTTGCCAATGGGTCATACCTGGCATGATGTCTTTTTTGAAATCCCGGAAAATATCCTCCATGGGTTCTCCCTGCTGAGGTGGGGTCTTTGGCAACAATGATAAGATGTCGCCGGGTTGTACATCGGGTTTTACAGGGTAATCCTCGATGTTTTCAAAATAATCAGCCAGCCAGTCAATAAATTCATGGCCGTATTTGCGAAAATCTGCTGGTTCCATAGGTGAAAGACTTATTTATTGGCCGAAGTTACAAAGGATATTTTGAAGAACCATTCTCAACCTTGCTGATTGGAAAAATATCACTTTCCAGTCAGATCCAAAAAAACACTTTCACGAACTGCCCATAACCTCAACGTCCTTTGCTGGAGGCACCAGATGGCATTGCCTGAGGCACTTTTAAATCATACCTGCTATAGTTCAAGGAAAGTTTTAGTAAATTCACCACTTCAAAAAGCATCAACCTCTTTCTCATGAAGCATTTCTTACCGGGCACACCGATAATTCTTTTATTGTTATTCTCACATTTCAGTACTTCTGCATCCACGGATTCCTGCCCAAAGGATACGATTCCTTTCTCCACTTCTGAAAACTACTTCACGATCTGGAACGGAGAGCATTACCAGCCTTTCGTCCTCAAGGGAGTCAATCTGGGGGTGGCCCTGCCAGGCACCCAGCCCAGTCAGATGGCTGCTACCCGCAAGGATTATATCCGCTGGATCACCATGATCCGCGAGGCAGGGTTCAACAACATCAGGGTATATACCCTTCATTTTCCCGATTTCTACGAGGTGCTCGATTCCATCAACCGGGCCAATCCCCATCATCCCCTTCACATCTTTCAAGGAGTTTGGCTTGAGGAATCGCCACAAGGATATCAGCATGATCTTTACCAGCTAACCAATCTGTTTGAAGATAACATTACCGAGGTGCTCGACTGCATTCATGGCAACAGGCAGATAGCCCCCCGCCCTGGTACAGCCTATGGCAACTACACCACAGATGCTTCTGCCTGGGTGATGGGATACATCATCGGGCGTGAAGTGCACCCCGCAGAAGTAATCCATACCAACGACACCCACCCCGGGCAAACGACCCATCAGGGACAAGCCATCAGCCTTCAGGAAGGAACACCTGTTGAAGCATGGATCGCGGCCCGGCTCGATCATCTGGTGAGTTATGAACGAGCCACCTACCAAACAGAGCGTCCGGTGAGCTTCTCCAGCTGGCCTACCCTGGATCCCCTCTCCCATCCCACCGAAACACATACCGATGAGGATATTGCCCACTTTGACATCAATCGTTTCGATCATTCCAGGGCTCCTGCCGGGCTGTTCGCTACTTATCATGCGTACCCCTACTACCCCGATTTTATCAGTCAGAGCCCATCCTATCAGTCTTATTCCGACTACCTGGGCCCCAACGCCTACCTGGGATATCTGAGCGATCTCAAGAGCCATTATGCTGACATGCCCCTGGTGATCGGTGAATTCGGAACAGCCTCCAGCTGGGGGATTGCTCATTTTGCCCAGAACGGTATTTATCATGGGGGCATGGATGAACTGGATCAGGGCCTGGCCTATATGCGGATGATGGAAAATGTGCTGGCTGCAGGATGTGCCGGAGGCATGATGTTCTCTTGGATTGATGAGTGGTTTAAAAGAACATGGATCACCGACCCCATTGATTTTGACCCTTCCCGCCGAATCCTGTGGCACAACATCACGGCAGCCGAACAAAACTTCGGATTGATAGGCTTTCAGAAGCCCGACCCCGGCTTTTATGCCCTGCATGAAAATTATTGTGACACTTGTCTGATACATACCCTCTCGGTCAAGGCCGACTACACTTTCTTCCATGTAAAGCTGGGTTTGCAGTACCCTCTGGAGCATCAGGATACCATCTGGGTGGCTCTCGACACCTACGATGCCAGCCTGGGTGAATCGGTGCTTCCCCAGGGTGACACCACCGGCAACAGGGCCGAATTTGCCATCAGGCTTACCCCCTATTCTGCTGAGCTTTATGTTACCCAGGCTTACGATCTTTATGGAAACTGGCACGGCATTTCAGAGCCTGAACAATTGTTCCGCAGCATCCCTACTGATGGGGCTCCATGGAAAATGGTACGCTGGAAGACCAATGCCCCTGAACTTGAGGTACACTACATCGGGCAGCTGCAGGTGCGCCGCAAAGAGTTGCCCGAATCAAGTCTTGACGGAGTGATTATCGACGACCATGAGGTACACATCCGATTGCCCTGGTCACTGATACACTTTCATGATCCCAGCCAGCACAGGGTGGTTCATGACGACCGCCAGCAACCAGGCACACAGGACACCCTCTCGGATGGGATTCTGCCCATGGTCTTTTACCGCAATTTTTCAGTCATCCCTGAAAGTCGCTTTGCCTGGGAACCCTGGAACCATGTGCTGGACGTGGAAGAAAAGGAAAAGCTGTCGCTTCAGGTATTGCGTGTGAGGCTGCCTTTTATCAACAATCCGCCGGTGGCCACCTGCCAGCAATTTAGCCTGGCACAGGACCTGCCCCTGGTGGTGGAAGAAGAACAGGGGTTGCTGTCGGGAGCCATCGACCTGGATGGTAACCCCATGCAGGTGCTGCTGAACGACTATCCCCGCCATGGCTCCCTCACCCTGGATCCGCAGGGATCGTTCATGTACCTGCCAGACCAGGGATTTATTGGGGAAGATGCCTTTAGCTTCCAGGTATTTGATGGAAAAAATCTTTCGCAGGAAATGACAGCCAGCCTGGAGGTATTCTCGACGGTGAACGCCCCCGAACCCTTTGATCAGCAGGTACAGGTGTTTCCCAACCCGGCGGGTGCCCATCTTTATATCAATATCCCTTCAGGGAACGCTAACGCTCAGGCTCAGTTATCCAGCATGTCGGGGCAGGTGATCAGGACCTGGCAGTTGCCCGATGCCCATAATGTGCTTGACCTTTCGGGGATCAAGGCAGGAGTATACCTTGTACGCCTGAAGCTGGATGATCAGGCAATCATCCGCAAGCTCATCATCCGCAATTAGGCAGCCTATGGCTGGTTATTGCTTATGGTGGGCAATATACTCGTGAACCTCCTGATCAAAAGCCTGCTGTATTTTTCGTACCAGCGGATGATCCACATTGTAGGAATGGGAATCAATTTGTTTGACAGGCAGCACTTTTCGTGAGGTACCACTGATAAACACCGCTTCCAGTTCAGCAAGAGCCGTTGCCGGAACCTTTTCTTCACTGAAAGGGATCTGATGGCGGGCACACAGGTCAATAATATGCTTTCGTGTCACCCCGGGCAACACATCTTCCAGTGGTGGAGTAATCAACTGGTTGTTTCTGACGAAAAACACGTTGGAACGACTGCCCTCAGTAATGCAATGATGCTGATCGACCAAAAGTGTTTCGTAAACATCCTGCTGCTGCTTTACCTCGTTGGTCTTATTCCTTAAGGAAACATCCATCACCTTGGCATTGGGATTGGCACGAATCCCTTCAAAAAGCACTACCTCCACTCCTTTTTCAAATTGTTCCCGGGTGGGATACTGGTGTTCGGCAATGTAAATCAGGAATACCGTCAGGCAGGCTCCGGTAGCCTGCTGATGGACCACAATCTTCATATTGCCGGTTATCAGATTATTGGCCTTAATAATCATGCTGACCTGGTGAGGCAGGTCGTGTGGCACCAGTGCTTCAGTGATGTCTGAGAGGCGGGTAGTGAGCAACAGCCGTTCATGATGGTCCTCCAGAAATAAGGGAACCCCATCAATCACACGAAACACTTCATAGATATAATAAGGATCCTGAAGAAAACAAGGATCAAAATCAGCACATTGTTCCAGCTGACCATTGCGCATAAAAAAACTGCCTTCACATTCTTTCATCAACAGGATATTGAATGAAGCTAATAATATTGACAAGAAAAAGACTCCAACAGAACAACAAAATTAGATGGCCCGTGTTTTATGGGCCAGCCACCTACGGGCTTCCTCATCCAGATAGGCTTCGAGCCTTTCATAAACAACCTGATGGTAATGGTTGATCCACTGCTTCTCATCATGATTCAGCAGGGCAGCGTCAATCAATCCCAGGTCGTATGGAAACAAGGTAAGGGTTTCGAATTTCAGGAACGGACCATATTCACTTTCCTGAAAAGGAACCACCATGATCAGGTTTTCGGTGCGCATGCCATAGTGGCCTTCGCGATAAAAACCAGGCTCATTGGAAAGCACCATTCCCTCTTCCAGTGGATAATTCACTGACGGATTCAGCGAAATGCCCTGCGGGCCTTCATGCACATTCAAAAAGAACCCCACGCCATGACCGGTACCATGGCCATAGTTTTTGCCATCCTGCCACAGGGCTTTGCGGGCCAGCACTTCCAGGTGAAACCCCTTGGTGCCTGCCGGGAAGACCGCCCGCGACAGCTCAACATGCCCCTTCAGCACCAGGGTAAAGTCATGCCGCTGTTCGTCGGTAGGTTTTCCCAGGGCAGTGGTGCGGGTAATGTCGGTGGTGCCATCCAGGTATTGTGCTCCCGAGTCCAGCAGCAGAATGCCTTCAGGGTGAATTTCGTAAGCGGTGGCAGGGCTGGCACTATAATGAACAATGGCCCCATGATCCTGATACCCGACAATGGGATAAAAACTATTGCCCATAAAACCATCCTGCTGCTTCCTGAATTTGGTAAGCTGTTCATCGAGGGAAATTTCAGTGATGTTCATTTTTCCCAGGTTTTCTTCCAGCCACCGGTAGAAATGCACCAGGGCCACCCCGTCCTTCACCATGGCATTACGTATGTTGGCAGCTTCCACAGTGTTTTTACGTGCCTTCATAGGGACAACAGCACTCAGCTCATCAATCAGGGTACAATGCCCGGGGATGAGATCCAGCAGGTATTGATTGACCTTCGACAGGGTTAGCCATAGGGCACTGCCCTGGGGCCGTTGCCTCAGATAATCAGCCACCTGATCATAGGGTTTAACAATAAGGCCCTCATCCTGAAGACGTGATTGCAAATCATCAGGTATTTTCTTCTCATCAATAAAGAGCAGGCTCTCCGAGGGGGTGATCACGGCATAACTTAAAAACACCGGATTAAACTGCACATCTGACCCCCTGAGGTTGAACAACCAAGCGATATCATCCAGTGAAGTCAACAGGTGAAAGTCAGCATGTCTGGCTTTCATCTGTTCACGCACCATGGCCAGTTTTTCCCAGCGACTCTTTCCGGCCATTTTTTCATCATGCTCAAAAACAGGCTGCTGTGGCAGGCCCGGGCGGTCTTCCCAGATCATGCCCGGCAAGTCGTGCTGCGAATCAATCTGTATCTGATGGGGTTCAAAGGCCTTTTTCATCATCATGGCCAGCTGGGCAGCCACCACCTTGCCATCGAATCCCACTTTGCTGCCGGCAGGCAACTTCTCTACCAGCCAATCAATGTATTCGGGGGTATGGGGTATTTTGAGTTTTACCAGCTCAATGCCCGAACCTTTCAACTCCTCCTGCGCCTGAATAAAGTAGCGGGAGTCGGTCCACAACCCGGCAAAATCGTGAGTGATTACCACGTTGCCCGTTGAGCCCGTAAAACCCGAAAACCACTCGCGGGTCTGCCAATGTTCAGCGATATATTCACCCTGATGGGGATCGGTGGAAGGGATGATATAAGCATTCAGGTCATGTTGTTTCATCAACTTCCTTAAGGAAGCAAGTTTTTGCTGGGTTGTCATGGGATTGCTGTTTTGCAGGGGCCGGGGCCCAAAGAATGAATAATCAGTTACAGGGAAAGCAAAAATAGCAAAATAGCCAATCAAAAGGAAGCTTGTCCTCAGGCAAAATCAGTATTTTTGCAGGCAATCGTTCCTTTTTCAATTATAATTTATTCAACACCATGAAATTTCAATCCTTTTCCCGGTTCATTATCCTTTTATCATTACTGCCCCTGGTTGCCTGCACGGACAGTGAAGAAAAAATCATTCAAAAAGCGGCTTCCATTCACCAGGAGGTGTTAACCCTGGACAGCCATACCGACACCCCCCTGATGATGATGCGAAGTGGCTTCGACATCAGTCAGCAAAACGACCCTGCCGACAGAGGCGGAAAGATCGATTTCCCGCGCATGAAGCAAGGGGGTCTGGATGCAGCCTTTTTCGCTGTCTTCCTGGGGCAAGGCCCCCTGAATCCGGAAGCCTACCAGACGGCCGAAAAAAGAACGCTGGACATCTTTTCAACACTGCATGAAGCCCTGGAAGCCAATCAGGATGTTGCCTCCCTGGCCCTCACGGCCGATGATGCTTACCGCCTGCAACAGGAAGAAAAAAGCGCCGTATATATCGGGTTGGAAAATGGCTATCCCATCGGGCTGGACATCACCAGGGTGGAAAAGTTCTACGACCTGGGCGCCCGCTACATTACCCTCTCCCACACCCGCAACAATCAGATCTGCGATTCCTCGACCGATCCCGAAGGAGAACTCCATGGAGGACTCTCTGACTTTGGCCGTCAGGTAGTGGCCGAGATGAACCGCCTGGGAATCATGATCGACGTCAGCCACATCTCCGATAAGGCTTTTTACCAGGTGCTGGAAACCAGCACTACCCCGGTTATCGCTTCCCACTCCAACGCCCGTGCCATCTGCGACCACAACCGCAACCTGGATGACGACATGTTGCTGGCCCTTGCCGAAAATGACGGGGTGATACAGATTTGTGTGCTGGGATCCTATGTAAAGGAAATGGAACCCAATGCTGAACGCGACCAGGCCTTTGCCGATCTGCGGGCCCGCAACAACGACTTCCAGGACCTGTCGGATGAGCAGATGAACAAGGTCAGGGAACAATGGATGGAAATCGACCAGACATATCCTGCACCCCTGGCCACAGTGGCCGACCTGGTAGATCATATCGACCACATTGTAAACCTCATAGGGATCGACTATGTGGGCATCGGCACCGATTTTGATGGTGGGGGTGCCCTGGAAGACCTCTATGATGTGACCCAGATGGGCAACATCACCCTGGAGCTGGTACGCCGTGGGTATTCCAAAGAAGACATTGAAAAGATCTGGGCTGGCAATTTCATGCGGGTGTTCCGGGCAGTAGAGCAAGCCAGGGAGCCCTTGATGGCCAATAACAAATAATGAAATAAGGTATATTTTCAATTACCAGATTACCTCATTCACCGAACGCGAACCATAGGGATTCCAACAACCCTGTGGTTCGCGTTTGGTCTTTTACACCCCCCGGGTAATTGCGTCGCAACATGTCGCGCAAGCCTGAATAATTCCGGATTCTCATGCAGCATCCCCCGTTTCCTCTCCCGTTCCTCCCCGGGGTTGGACCGTAGTTAAAGCGTAGTTGAAACATAGTTGGAACATAATTTAATGGTTCAACATTGGTTGAACATTGGTTGAACAATGGTTCAACAATGGTTTAACCCCAAGGATGAACAGGCCATGGATACAATCAGGCTGCCCGGGGAGATAAGAAATTCAGGGATTTAAAAGCACAGGGGCCCGCGAAGAGGCAATGTCCTCCCGGGCCCTGGTTTGATCTTTACAGATGAAGAGAATAATGTCAATCCCGATTTTTGTGAACAGCTTGAGGATTGCATACTCCCTGGCCTTATTCGTATTTGATATTCTCTACGGGATTCAGGGAGACGATTTTGCGCGACATGCTCCACACGGTAATCAGCGAAATGAACAGCACCAGCAGCAAGGGCATGACAAACAGCCAGGGACTAACTTCAATGCGGACTGCAAAACTACCGAGCCAGCGGTTCAGAAAGTGCCACACCACAGGAATAGCCAGCACTGCCGCTGCCATCCACAGCCACAGATAGTCACGAAACAGCATCAGGAAAATGCGTTGGTCGCTGGCTCCCAGGATCTTCCTGATCCCGATCTCTTTTTTACGTTGCTCGGCAGTATATACCGACAGGCCCACAAGGCCCATGACAGTGACCAGCACCACCATCATCGAAAAAAGGGCAAACACCGTTCCAAAACGCCGGTCATGGCTGAACTGGGCATTGTAGTATTCATCCAGGAAGAAGTAATCGAAAGGGTTGGCCGGAAAGAATGACTCATACAATGGCTCTATCTGTGAGATGACATGCTGAGGTTGCTGGTTGCCATAGTTCACCGTGAAGTATCCCTGGTAACGCTGAGGAATCCAGAAGGCCTGGGGCTCGATGACTTCTTTGGGCGAGCGTTGAAAGAAGTCGACAATGACCCCGCTGATCAGGAAGGTAC
>JAWOCF010000092.1:0-12884 GCA_046483935.1 Bacteroidales bacterium
TGTCATGTTCCGGCCTACCTGGAGAAATATGATATGCTGAAAGGCCTGAAAAAAGGAGGGATCTTCCTGCTGAACTCTATCTGGGATGAACAGGAAACTCTGAACCGTCTGCCTGATCATATGAAGAAGTTTATGGCCGACAACGAGATTCAGTTCTATACCATCAATGCTACCAAAATTGCTGAAGAAATTGGTTTGGGAAATCGCACCAACACCATTATGCAGTCTGCTTTCTTTAAAGTAACTGAGGTTATTCCTTATCAGCAAGCGGTGCAGGAGATGAAGGATGCCATTCACAAGTCTTACGGCATGAAAGGCGAAGAGATTGTTAAGATGAACAATGCTGCCGTCGACCGAGGTGCTGAAGAAGTTGTCAGGATTGATGTTCCTGCTGAATGGTCGGGTATGGAAGTGGCAGTTGCTGAAAAAAGAGAAGACATCCCCGCTTTCATTCGCGATATGGTATTTCCTATCAATGCACAAAAAGGCGATGACCTGCCTGTAAGTGCCTTCCTGGATCGTGAAGATGGTACTTTCCCTGCCGGAACCACCGCATACGAAAAACGTGGTATCGCCGTTCATGTTCCTGAATGGCAACCTGAAAATTGTATCCAGTGCAACCAGTGTTCTTATGTTTGTCCTCACGCTGTTATTCGTCCATTCCTGGTTGACGAGCAGGAAATGAAGAGCATGCCTGAAGGAACTGAAGTGCTGGATGTGAAAGGCAAACTGTCTGCTTATAAATACCGCATGCAGGTGAGCCCGCTGGATTGTACCGGTTGTGGTAACTGCGTTGAGGTTTGTCCTGCTCCTCAAAAGGCCCTGGTAATGGAATCTCTGGAATCTCAGATGGTGGAAGATCAACGCTGGGAATTCTTTCACAATCATGTATCTTATAAAGACACGCTGGTTAACAAACAGCAGTCGGTTAAAAACAGCCAGTTTGCTCAGCCCTTGTTTGAGTTCAGCGGTGCCTGTGCAGGTTGTGGTGAAACCCCCTATATTAAGCTCATCACCCAATTGTATGGTGACCGCATGATGATTGCCAATGCTACTGGTTGTTCTTCAATCTATGGTGGATCAGCTCCTGCTACACCTTATACTGTTAACAAAAAAGGTCATGGTCCTGCATGGGCCAACTCCCTGTTCGAAGACAATGCCGAATACGGCTTTGGTATGGCTACCGGTGTGAACAAACTACGTGAAAGGATAGCCCGCCTGATGGGAACAGGTATTGATTCGGAGTTGCCCTTCGAGGTGAAGGAAGCTTTCAAAGCATGGCTGGATTCTAAAGAAGATTCTGACAAATCGCCGGAAGCTTCTGAAAACGTGATGGCTGTTCTGGAAAATGTTGACCATCCTGTGGCTAAAGAAATTATGGGTTTGAAGCAATACCTGGTGAAGAAATCCGTATGGATCTTCGGGGGTGATGGCTGGGCTTATGATATTGGATTCGGCGGGCTGGATCATGTAATTGCTTCAGGCGAGAACGTGAACCTGCTGGTGATGGATACCGAGGTATATTCCAACACTGGTGGTCAGGCTTCCAAATCTACTCCTGTTGGAGCAATTGCCAAATTTGCTGCTTCGGGCAAACGGGTACGTAAAAAAGACCTTGGTCTCATGGCCATGAGTTACGGCTACGTGTACGTTGCTCAGGTGGCAATGGGTGCCAACCAGAATCAGTTCCTGAAAGCAGTGCGTGAAGCAGAAGCCTATCCTGGTCCTTCAGTGATTATTGCCTATTCACCTTGTATTAACCATGGTCTGAAAAATGGGATGGGTGCTACCCAGCTGCAAACAAAACTTGCTGTTGAGGCTGGTTACTGGCATACCTACCGCTTCAACCCTATGCTTGAAGCCGAAGGAAAGAATCCCTTCCAGCTTGATTCAAAAGAACCCGACTGGAGTAAGTTCCAGGACTTCCTTGCCTCTGAAGTACGTTACAGCTCGTTGAAGAAAGCCTTCCCAAAAGAAGCTGGCGAGTTGTTTAAAGCTGCTCAGGAGAATGCAAAATGGAGATATGACACTTATCAGCGTCATGCATCGATGGACTATTCTGCAAAATAATTACCTGCAGATATCTAAACAAAAAGAGGCTGTCCCAATCGGGACAGCCTCTTTTTTTATGCCTGGTTCCTTTAAAGCCTTAACAGTTTAGATTCTGGAGGTAATTGTCACCAGTTAGGTGTCGTGCAAAAAAAAATGAGAGTATAGTTCCTTGATATACGTTGATTCCAATCCTTCGATCATACGCCCTCTCTGAAGGGGAAGCCTTGGCATCCTTTTTTATAACCTCTTTTATAAACGGGGATTGTAAGGGCTCTGGAACCGGGAGCCGAAGGTATAGCTCAGACCGATGCTCCCTGAGAAGCTGTAGCTGGTAGAGCGCTGCTTTTGCATCAGCAAAATTTCTTCGAGGGAAAGATCACCGGCCGGTATCGACAGCTGATCATTGATCATGTTTAAATGAATGCTGGCATTAAATGAAAGCCCCTGAATGAGTCTTAGATTCAGGTTGCCAAATAGCTCGGCCCGGTTAATTGCAAAATCGTGGAAGTAATTTGATCCCGAAAGCCCTGCACGAACATTGCCCCATGTTTGCTGAAAGCGGATCGTTGCTTCAAGGGAATGATTGAACAGGAGCTCCTCGTCCTTGGCAAAGATCGTTGTCTGGATATAGTTGCTGTAACTGGATCCTACCCGGTATGCAAAGGTGATTGACCGGCGGGTGGCTTCTTCATAGGGATAGAGGCTGTATTCGATGGCCGGGGTCAGGTCTGCATAGGCATTCATATTATGGAAAGTACTGGATAATCCACTGCTGAAAAGCCCTGCTGACCAATTGTCATTAATACTCTTGATCAGCTGAATGTTGTATCCGTGCCGATGAGATGCACTGATGATCGTATCCTGATCACTGGTGATGAAACGCAACTCGCTGAAATTTAAATAAGGCCGCAGGCGAATCTTCCATTCAGGGGTTACCCTGTCGGCGAAAAATCCAAACCTGCTGGATATGTTTCGCCGTGTTTCTTCCATAGAGAAATTTCCTCCCCCATACAATTCAAAGATCCAGTGATCCCATGGATCTTTTTGTGGGAGTTGTTGTTTTGGGTGAACTACCGGTTCAATCTTGTCCACGCTCATTACCAGCCTGCTGGACATTGAAGTGTACGATATGAAGGGTGCAAGACCTTGCATGATGGTGTTGGTATATCCCCTGCGGATCTCGTCGCTGGTACTGGTGGATGGCGCCCAATAGGTCAGCTCATAGTTAAGGTCCTGAAAATTTCTTCTCCCGATAAACGAGATAAAGAAATTGTAGCCTCCGCTTCCTGCATTATCCCTGGTGATCAGGATATGGACATCGGCATCTTCTTTATCGCGCACATAATTTACGATGGGAATCTGTTCGCGCACAAAATCCTCATCCAGATGAAAGCTGGCATCCAGAAAAACCGAAAGCTGACCATTGCCTTCTATGGTAAAAGGATTTGTCAGGGCGGGTCCTCCAAAAATCAGGAATATAAACAAGAAGGTAATGAGTCGTCCGGAAGTCGATTTCATAAAAAAACAGGATCATTATTTTTTTTTAAACAAAGGGAGAGTGGGAGATGTGAAGCATCGGCGCACCATTTGATTAGGGGCGATAGTTTTTCGCTGCACTCAGGGGTTGGGCAAACGTATTGACATCCTCGCCGGTAATTACCTTATCGCAGAGAATGGCCAGACGCTCTACTACATTGCGTAGCTCCCGGATGTTGCCAGTCCAGTGAATGTTTTGTAATGCCTTCAAGGCATCGTGGGTAAACTCCATCTGTGGCTTGCCCTGTTCGTTCAATACCTGCTGCAGAAAGTGATTGGCCAGCATCGGGATGTCTTCCTCTCTTTCATTCAGGGTCGGTACATGAATCAGGATTACACTCAGGCGGTGATACAAATCCTCCCTGAAACGCCCGTTTTCGATCTCCTTTTGAATGTCTTTATTGGTGGCGGCTACTACCCTTACATCTACAGCAATTTCTTTTTCACCGCCCACCCTGGAGATTTTGCTCTCCTGCAAGGCACGCAATACTTTAGCCTGGGCTGCCAGGCTCATGTCGCCAATTTCATCCAGAAATAAGGTGCCTCCGGTGGCCAGCTCAAAATTTCCTTTCTTTTGCTTGATGGCCGAGGTAAAGGACCCTTTTTCATGTCCGAAAAGTTCACTCTCAATGAGCTCTGAAGGAATGGCGGCACAATTGACTTCGATATACGGTCCTTTTGAGCGCTTGCTTAATTCATGAATCCAGCGGGCCACCAGTTCCTTGCCTGTGCCGTTTTCTCCCGTAATAAATATCCGGGCATCGGTGGGAGCCACCTTATGTATCATTTCCTTGATCTGAAGAATAGGCGTGGAGTCGCCGATCATTTCATAGGTCTTGTTCACCCTGCGCTTCAATACCTTGGTTTCGGTAACCAGCTTGGTCTTATCAGTGGCGTTGCGGATGGTGATCAGCAGGCGATTCAGGTCCAGTGGCTTGGATATGAAATCGAACGCCCCTTTTTTTATGGATTCCACAGCCGTATCGATGGTGCCATGGCCCGAAATCATTACGACTGTGGTGTCAGGATCTTTTTGATGAATCTTCTCCAGTACTTCTATGCCATCCATGCGGGGCATCTTAATGTCGCACAATACAACATCATAGCTTCCTGCATCTATTTTCTCAAGCCCTTCAATGCCATCCTCTGCCACGTCTACCTCAAATTTCTCATATTCCAGAATCTCCTTCAAAGTGTTACGGATGCTGCGCTCATCATCAATGACCAGTATTTTTGCCATTACCATTAATTTTTATTTCAATACTCAAAGATAGATAATTTGAGAGCTTTTCAAAGTGTTGTTGTTATTAAGGGTTGTGTTTTTTTAAACAAAATGAAAGCAGGTGTTATCTCTCCTGCATAATTTCATGAAAGGCTCCCTCTTTCAGGGCATAATTAGAAAAGATCATCCTGGGGATGTTGAAGCTTTTTCTGACAAAAGAAATAAACACCGAAGCATAAACAATGGTATCTATCCTGGCCGGAACAAGACCTGGCATTTCCCTGCGCTGATGTTCATCAGAAGCAAGCAATCTCTGGTGTATCCATTGGTAATCGTCTTCCAGGAAATGGTAGGTCTTAATGTCGTTATCCAGAGGTTTCTGGTATCTCTGTACCTGGATCATGGATGAGAGTGATTCAAAAGATCCTGAGCAGCCAACCAGCAGCTGAGGCTTGTGAATTTCCACCTCCCGGGTCAGGGGCTCAAGGCTGTCCTGAAAATATCCTTGCAGGGCAGACAAATCTTCGGGAGTCAAAGGATCGGAGGGATTGAATTTCTGTAAAAGTCGTGATACGCCGAGTTCAAAGCTGTGTTTCCACAGGATGTTGTGGTCTTTGGCCAGGATGAATTCAGTGCTCCCCCCACCGATATCCATAATCAGGGTGGTTTCTTCCATGGGGCCCAATGCAAGCTCTACTCCCTTGTAAATAAGAAATGCCTCGCGGCTTCCCTGAATTACATCGATCTTTATTCCGGTGGTTTCCAGGATCTTTCTTACCAGTAAGCGGCCATTGCGGGCCCCCCTGATGGCGGATGTGGCAAATGCCTTTATTACATCAGGATGATATTGTCGGGCAAGGGCTGCCAGGTTGATAAAGGCCTGCCGGCCCCGCTCAAAAGGTTCGGGAGCGATTTCTCCATGCAGCAGCCCCCCCTGGCCCAGTTTTACATCCCTTTTCTCGTTTACCAGGATGGAATGATTCCCTGCGGCATCGTATTCTGCTACCAGCAGGTGAAAAGTATTGGTTCCGCAATCTATAACAGCGATCTTCATGGCAATTTTTTTACCGGTACCTGATCCATTTCCATAATATGGCATATGAAATCTTTGTTCCATACATCAAAATGCCCGTACGGTATATTTTGGCGGCCAGCCAGGTGGTGAAGATGAACCCCATTACCAGCAATCCTGCCGACAGCGCCAGCTCCCAGTAAGGCACTCCAAAAGGGATGCGCGCCATCATGATTACCGGCGAGGTTAAAGGAATGATCGACAGCCAGAATGCTACCGGACCACCAGGGTTTTGCATGACCATCTGGGCCATGATAAAAGAGAACAGCAAGGGAATGGTCACCGGCAGCATGAACTGCTGTGTGTCGGCTTCTGAATCGACGGCCGAGCCAATGGCTGCAAACAATGCAGCATACAACAAGTAACCACCCAGAAAGTAAAAAAGAAAAGACACCAGCATGACTCCGATGTTAATAGACGATAAGGCCTGCATGATCTGCCCGGTGGTCGTTGACTGTTGCTGGATGGTTTCCATCTGAGCTGTTGGCCCCGAGTTTAGCGACTGGCCATTGGAAAGGTATATCTCCTGACCTGTTCCTGACTGGAAACTCTCGGGAAAGGCCAGCTGGAAAGCGCCGATGATCACAAAGGTGAGAACGATCCAGATCAGAAATTGTGTCAATCCCACCAGGGCTACTCCCATTATTTTACCCATCATCAGTTGAAAGGGCTTTACGGACGAGACAATGATTTCCACGATACGGCTGGTTTTCTCCTCCAGGACCCCCCGCAACACCTGCGATCCGAAAATGAAAATAAAAATGTAGATCAGCAATCCACCCACCAGACCCAGACCCATGGCTACCTCCGGATAGTCTGTGCGCTCTTCGCCATCGGTCATCAGCTTGATGGCCTGAATGTTTACCGGCGTCTCCACTGCTTTCAGCACCTCCGGATCAATGCCCCGGTACGCCAGCTTCAGGGTCTCAAACTCATTCTTTAAGATCGATTCAATATACAGTTTGGCATCCAGGTTCACCGACTTCTGCGAGAACAACCTTAAGGAGGAAGGGGCTTCAAAAGCCACATCAGGGATGTGCAGCAGGGCATTAAACTTCCCGGATTGAAGTATTTCAACCCCGGTATCCACATCCACCGGAAGGTGGGTGAACGTCACATTATTGGCATCCTTAAATTGTGGAATGAACAATCCGGTATCATCAATGACGGCGACCTCATATTCTCCACCCGAGAACTGGGCGATGAGCACGGGCCCAATGATCAGGGCTGCCATCAGCAGAGGGCCCAGGAGGGTCATTACGATAAAGGATTTTTTCCTTACCCGGCTGAGGTATTCGCGACGGATGATGATGCCGGTTTTATTCATGACAGTGTTTTTTATGATGCTATATGGTTATTCGGCTCCTTCACTGGATTGATGTTCCAGGGGAAACCTGCCGGTCACTGTTTTGATGAAAATATCATTCATGCTGGGAACTAGCTCCTTGAAAGAAATCACATGTGCCACTGGCATGAGTTGTTGAAGCAGCAGGTTGGAATCAGTGTCATCCATGATTTTAATCCTGGCACGAATTATTCCGTTGCTGCCAGCAGCAGTGCGTATTAACCCGAATCGCTGCTGGTCGAGGATGGCTTCAAGGGGCTGTTGCAGGCCCCGGAGCTGTACTTCATAAATATGCGTCGAGAAGTTTTTCCTGATATCCTGAACATTCCCTTCCAGGATCTTTTCCGACTTGTTGATCAGGGCGATGTTTTCACACAGCTCTTCCACCGAACCCATATTATGGGTAGAAAAGATGATGGTGGCCCCCTGGTCGCGCAGCGTCAGAATCTCCTGTTTGATCAGGTTGACGTTGATGGGGTCGAACCCACTGAAGGGCTCATCAAAGATCAGCAGCCTGGGTTTGTGAAGCACTGTAATGATAAACTGCACCTTCTGCTGCATGCCTTTGGAGAGATCTTCCACTTTGCGGTCCCACCAGGGCATCAGATCAAATTTCTCGAACCATTCCCTGATCTGTTTCTTAATGTCAGGGGTTGAGATGCCTTTGAGCTGTGCCAGGTATATGGCCTGCTCGCCTACCTTCATCTTTTTGTACAGACCCCGTTCCTCGGGAAGGTAGCCGATATGTTCCACATGGCTGGGTTTCAGCGGCTGCTGGTCGAAAAGCATTTCACCCTGATCAGGATGGATAATCTGGTTGATGCATCTGATCAGGGTGGTTTTGCCTGCCCCATTAGGCCCCAGCAATCCGAAGATGCTCTGCCTGGGAACCTGAATGCTTACATCATTCAGGGCTTTATGTCCTGTATAGGATTTGGAAATGTTGCGGGCCTCAAAAAGATACTGGCTCATGGGCAATTAGTTAAAAGCATCTCTCATGCGCTCAAAGAAACTCTTGTCTCCTTTGGCAGGATTGGGCTTAAAATTTTCTGATTCCATTAAATCTTCCAGGATCTTTTTCTCTTCATCCGACACCTTCTTGGGGGTCCAGATATTAATATTGACCAGCAGGTCGCCCCTTCCGTATCCATTCACTGAGGGCAGTCCCTTGCCTTTAAGGCGTAGTACCTTACCGGCCTGTGTGCCCGCATCAATCTTAATACGTGCTTTGCCTTCAAGAGTAGGTACTTCTATAGTAGTGCCCAATACGGCCATCGGAAAACTTACATGATGGTCGTACAAAAGGTTGCTGCCATCGCGGATCAGCTTTTCGTGAGGAATCTCTTCAATCAACACGATCAGATCGCCGGGAATCCCTCCCCGGGCGGCCGCATTGCCCTTGCCACTTAAGGAAAGCTGCATGCCTTCGGCCACTCCTGAAGGAATGTTAATGCTGATTACTTCTTCCTCTTTTACAATGCCATTGCCATAGCAGGTGGTACATTTGTCGGTGATGATCTGGCCCTCGCCACCACATTGCGGACAGGTGGTGGTGGTTTGCATCTGCCCCAGGAAGGTGTTGGTTACCCGGGTCACCTGGCCACTCCCATTACAGGTATTACAGGTTTTAAAGGCTCCGCCTCCTTTGGCGCCGGTTCCACTACATACCTTACAGGTAACGTATTTGTTGACTTTTACTTTTTTCTCTACCCCATGAAGAATTTCCTCGAGGGTGAGTTTTACTTTTATGCGCAGGTTGCTGCCTTTATTCACCCTGCGGGCTGAGCGGCCGTAACCGCCCCCGCCACCGAAGCCCCCAAAGCCCCCGCCGAAGATGTCGCCAAACTGGCTGAAAATATCTTCCATCGACATCCCGCCAAAGCCTCCGGCACCGCCACCGGCCCCGAAGTTGTTGCCCAGGCCGGCATGGCCGTATTGGTCGTAACGGGCCTTTTTCTCGGAGTTGCTCAATATTTCATAAGCCTCGGCAGCATCTTTAAACTTTGCTTCTGCCGTATCATCGCCGGGATTTTTGTCGGGATGGTACTTCAGGGCTTTTTGCCGGTATGCCTTTTTGATCTCCTCAGGAGTGGCATTGCGCGAAACCCCCAGTACTTCATAAAAATCTTTTTTTGACATCAGAAAATCTCTTTTTTAATTTGCTACCACTACCCGTGCAAAACGGATGACCTTCCCATTGAGGATGTATCCTTTCTGCACTTCATCCACTACTTTGCCTTTCTGTTGGTCATCCTGGCTGGGTATGTGAGTAATGGCATCATGAAAATCGGTGTTGAATGGTTCACCAATGGTTTTTATTTCTTCAACTCCTTTTTGTGCCAGCAGTGTTTTGAACTTATTGTATATCAATTGAATTCCTTCGGCAGCAGCGTCTTTGTCCTGTGTTTCGCCCAGCAGCTTGCTGGCTCTTTCCAGATCGTCGAGTACCGGCAGCAACGACACGATGATACCAGCCGAAGCCGAGTTGGTTAATTCAATCCGCTCCTTGATGCTTCTTTTGCGGAAGTTGTCGAACTCCGAAAACAACCTCAGGTACTTGTCGTTGGCCTCTGCCAGCTGCGCTTCCAGGGAAACCATTTTTTCTTCAGGGCTTGGTTCTGCTTTCTGCTCCTCTGTTGCTTCTGGCTGACTGGCATCAGGTGACGCTTTGTCAGTTTTTGCGTCAGATGCCGGACCATGTTGCTGTTCTGCGGCCAGGTTCTCCTGGTGGGTGTCTTGATTCTTCTTGTCTTTCTTGCTCATTATTGATGATAAATTATATTCCTGAAAACTTAAAAACCGGGCAAGCATCAGCAAAAGGCTTGCCACTCCGTCAAACTCGCCATTTTGTCATGCTATTCAGACCCGGGTGATTTCTGCCCCGAGGTTTCTCAGGCGGGTGTCGATGTTCTGGTATCCACGATCAATCTGTTCGATGTTGTGGATCACGCTTTTGCCCGGGGCACTCAGGCCGGCAATCAGCAGGGCCACCCCGGCACGGATATCCGGCGAGATCATCTCCAGGGCCTTGAGCGGGTATTGCCTGTCGAGGCCTATGACAGTGGCCCGGTGTGGATCGCACAGAATAATCTGTGCCCCCATATCAATGAGTTTGTCAACAAAGAACAAACGGCTTTCAAACATCTTCTGGTGCAGCAGCACACTGCCTTTGGCCTGGGTGGCTACCACCAGCATAATGCTCAGCAGGTCGGGCGAAAAGCCAGGCCAGGGAGCATCGGCAATGGTCAGGATACTGCCATCGATAAAGGTTTCAACCTGATAGTGTTCCTGTGCAGGGATGAAAATGTCATCCCCTCTTCTTTCCATGCGGATTCCCAGCTTGCCGAATACCCCGGGAATCATGCCCAGCTGATCGTAATTCACATCTTTAATGGTAATCTCACTGGCAGTCATGGCTGCCAGGCCGATAAAGCTGCCGATCTCGATCATGTCGGGCAGAATGCGGTGGCGGCATCCCCCAAGTGAGGGCACCCCTTTGATGGTGAGCAGGTTGGAGCCGATGCCCGAGATTTGTCCCCCCATTGAATTGATCATCCGGCACAATTGCTGTACATAAGGTTCGCAGGCAGCATTGTATATGGTGGTGGTTCCCTGTGCCAGGGCAGCTGCCATCACGATGTTGGCGGTGCCTGTCACCGAGGCCTCGTCAAGCAGCATGTAGCAACCCTGCAGGCCGGTAGATTCCACCTGGTAAAAGTTACTTTGGTTGTCGTAGTTGAAGGTGGCCCCCAGTTTTTCAAGCCCCAGGAAGTGAGTGTCGAGCCTTCGGCGGCCGATCTTGTCGCCGCCCGGGCGGGGAATAAAGGCTTTGCCAAAACGGGCCAGCAGTGGCCCTACGATCATGACTGAGCCCCTGAGCTGCGATACCTGGCTGAGGTACGATTCAGTCTGTAAAAAATCAAGGTTTACTTCATCGGCCTGGAAAGACCAGGTGCCTTCTTCCAGCTTCTGCACTTTCACCCCGAAGCTGTCCAGCAACTCAATGAGTTTGTTCACGTCGCGGATGTCGGGGATGTTTTCGATGATCACCTGCCCGGGCGTCAGCAGGCAGGTGCAGATGACCTGAAGTGCTTCATTCTTTGCGCCCTGGGGAATAATCTCACCATGCAGGGGCTTGCCTCCTGTAATCTCAAATGAACCCATAAGGTTGTATTTTTATGTTGATGGCTGTATACTGGTTTCAGCAATAAATAGATCTCTCAGGGATCAGGCTGTGAACTTTATTCAAAGCAAAAGCGCCCCGGAGGGGAAAACATCAATATTACAAAAAATAGTGGATAGCGGGTATGGGTAGGGGAAGATTTATTAGTTCTTGCGCCCTTTGTGCTGGTACCCTTTATTGCCCGGGGCTTTGTGCTGAAACTTTTTCCTTGGTTTCTGCGGTTGCCTGGGCTGCTGTACCTCGTTGGGCGCGCTCAACCGTACGTTCTCGCTCAGTTGCAGCCGTCCTTTCGATAACTTGTTCAGGTGGCTTGCAATTTCTTCGTCAGTCACGGCATCCCGGTTCCAGGTCAGGTACGACTTCTTCATGTGGTTGGCAATCAGCTTGATGAGCATATCCTTCTCGGGGCCCTCTTCAAATTCAACGGCCTTTTCGATCATGCGTTCAATATGACGGCCATAATGCTTGAAGGTGATGTTGTTGCTGGCATATTCGAGCCGCTCAGGTTTGCGCGTCAGGATGTTGGCCGAAGGAATGGGGTAGGGGGAGTCAACATCCAGTTTAAAATCCGACATGATAAACAAATGATCCCACAGCTTGTGTTTAAAGTCATTCACATCGCGCAGGTGCGGGTTCAGCTGCCCCATCACGTTGATGGTGGCACGGGTAAGCTGGTTGCGCTTTTCTCGGTCGTCAAAAGACATGATGTATTCAATCATCTTCTGGATGTTGCGACCGTATTCGGAAATGTTCATTTTTGAACGGGAAGTATTATACTCCATAAAATAATAATAAGGTTGTGATAATGTTGCCGGAGGGCCTCTTCAGGCATGGCACCGGGCTTTATTGAGTCAGTAAGTGGTTTCTAAGGAAATTCTCTGAGCAAACAGTTGGACATCATGCCGGTTGGTTTGGGTGCCGGAGTGCGATCGGGTGTTCCGGCCCTGGGATAGTGGTAACGGGCAGCGCTTGCTATTGCTTGCAAAGATACAAAATTTATTGCTAAAGTAATATGTTTTATTATTCTACGATCATAAAAACAGAGGGAGCATATATTATGTCCCCGCTGTTCTGGAGTCAGTAGTTATTCATAACCTTTTGCGCCACTACCAATGCCGCTGCCGCCACCACCACCACCTTCTTCCTTTTCAATCAGGGGATTGAAGGGCCTTTCACTCCTGTCCTTTTTTTTCTTCTAACCAACTGGCCCCTGGCTCTCCTGCTTTTCTTTCCTGTATAAAAAAAGATCTACCGCAAAACAGGCCCGTACCTGAGGATTTACAAATTAAGTTTGCGGTAACGCCCCTCCCGGGTTCTTTCAACCATGAATTGTCCGTGCGCGACCCTATGAGGCACCATAGCATTGACTGATGCATGCAACGCTTCATTTTTTATTTTCGTAAAACCAGAAATCATTCGCAGAAAGCGGGTCATAATATCTCCACTTTCCGTCAACTGGAATTTTTCGGGCATA
>JAWOCF010000165.1:0-5201 GCA_046483935.1 Bacteroidales bacterium
AACTGCCCCCAGGCATTGACTTATCCTATGATGGCCTGGAGCTCTCGCTTTAGCCAGCCACTATTTCTCTACCCTTACCCTTCTCAGGTCCAGGTGATTCAGGGCATTGTTACTCATGTTCTTTACATAATGGGGCACAAAGCGTACCGACTGATCATAGAACAGAAACACCACCGGGGCCTCATCGATCAGGATGGAGTCCATTTGCCGGTATAATCTGAAGCGCTGCTCATTGTCGGTCATTGAAAGAGAGAGCTCGTAGAGCCTGTCGTATTCCTTGTTGTTGAAGTGGGTGTAGTTAGGCCCCTGTGGAGCCCTATTAGGGCCATAGAACAGACCTAAAAAGTTTTCGGCATCCGGATAGTCAGCAATCCATGAGCCCCTGAAAAACCGTGCCTCTGCGCGTGCCATCTGTTCGCGCAAGGTGGCCGGTGGCATGACATCTATCTGTATCCGGATGCCGATGCGTGCCAGTTCGTATTGAAGATACTGTGCAATGTCCTGGTAGGCCTGGTTGGTCTGCAGGGTAATTTCCGGGAGCCCCTGCCCGTTGGGGTAACCTGCCTGTTGCAACAGCTGGCGGGCCCGGTCAGGGTTGTAGGTATAGCCTCCCTCATTGTTCATAAACCCCGGCATGCCTACCGGAACAAAGCCGGCATTGGCAGGGGTGCCAATATTATTGCGCAGGAAAGTCATCATCTTTTGGCGATCAAAGCCATAATTAATGGCCTGCCGTACCTCTTTTTTCAGCAATGGCCAGTCGGCCGGCACGCGCTCTGCATTCAGCTGGAAACCCAGGTATTCGGTATTCAGGAAAGGCATGGAGATCTTGCGAAACTGCTGCTGATAACGTTCCTGCAGCTCTCCGGCGGGAGTCAACAGCTCGTCTTTATAACTGGCATCGATCGCCGAGAGAAATTCCAGGTTCCCTTTAATAAATTCAAGAAAAGCTGTTTGACGATCTATAATGAAGGAGATGGATACGGCATCAAGATATGGCAGGCGTTGCTGATTTTCCACTTCAAAATACCTTTCATTTTTGCGCAATACCAGCTTCACCCCTTCCTTCCAGTACTTAAAATAAAAAGGACCCGTTCCTACGGGATTGTTGCGAAAATCCTGCCCGTACATGCTGATGGCTTCCTGAGGCACCACCGAACAATACTGCATACACAGCAACCCGGCAAAAGGCGGAAAGGGCTGCTGCAGGTTGATGATCAGGGTGCTGTCGTTATCAGCCTGGATATCCAGCGCCCCATAGCCGTCGCGTGCCACCTGGTTCATCACCCACGATCCGGGAGCATTCAGGCTGGCATCCACCAGGCGCGACAAACTGTATACGAAATCATCGGCCACGACTTTCCTTCCTTTTGCTTGTGGAAAACATTCATTGTCATGAAAATAAACATCATCGCGCAGGGTAAAGGTATATTTCATACCATCATCACTTACCGTCCAGCTTTTAGCGACAGCCGGTTGTGGCTCCAGATTCTCGTCCAGCTGCAGCAAGCTGTTGTATAGCTGTGTGGTGGCCCATATGTTGGCCTGGTTGCGGGCATACAGCGGATCGAGCGATGTGATATTGGAAGGCTCATTGTAGCGGAATACGCTGAGGCCATCGGTTTGGCCCGGGGATCGGCCACAGGAAGAAACCATCATTGAAACCAATCCCAGCAGCAGGATCAGACGGGCAGGTACAGTAAAGGGCATAACGGAAGAATTTTCAGTCCCCAAAGATAATGTTTCAAACCCAATCACCTGGTGCAATGAAAAAGGTTTGACCGGCATAGGTCTCTATAACGGGTGTGGTCAGGGGGAGTTACCGGGTGGTGAAAATTTCCCGTAATAGTACCTCCGGTAAAACAATTTCTGGGGAAACAGCACCAGATACAGGAAAACAAAATTCAGGGGATTGAGCCATTTCCATTTGCTCTCGAATTGAATGTAATCGATGATGGCTGTTTTATTCTTACCAAGAGCCACCACCCGGTGCATATGTTGCCAGAAATCCAGCCCAAAAGGCATGGTCAGCCCCCGATGAATGAACCAATAGTTTTTGGAGGTCAATTCTGAATCCTTGACCACCACCTTCCATTCATTGGTACCCGACCAGCCAAAATTAAAATGCACCATGTCGCCATGCTCCTGCCCGTCATATCTTCTGAGCTTCACCAGGGGATAATACCCGATCAGGTATTCAAACAACTCCTTGTTGAAGCCGCTGACTACCGTCTGGAAATCACGTTTGATGGTGGTTTTTAAAATGATTCTCATAATGATCAATGAATCCCAACGCAAATATTATTCAACAGAAAGATGTCAAAGGCCGGGCAATTTGTTGTTTCCTGAAAAGTAAATTTAACAAACAGCAGAAAAGCAATCTTGCAGGAGTTGTCAGGCCCTGAAGATCAGTAAGGGAGTGGTGCTTTGGGAGATCAGCTTTTTGGTGATTCCTGATTTGAACAACCTGGAGAGCAACCCTCTTTTTTTATTCACCAGCGAGATCAGGTCAATTTTATGTTCTGCCGTAAACTCTTCCAGTTTCTTCAACGTATCTTCCCCTTCCACCAGAATGCATTCCACGGCAATGCCGGGATTGATTCTGTGAAAATATTCCTTCAGCGACTTCATCCGCATGCTGTCAATGACTTTGCCGGTTTCCCGTGAAATATGGACACAATATATCTTGACGGGAAATTCCGACACAATGCTCATCAGCCGGCGGATGGCCACATAGTCGGAGTCATCAAAATCGGTAGCATACACCACATTTTTCACTTCCGTGGAGGCATCATACCGTGAGTGCTGAGGGATAGCCAGCACAGGCACCCTGCTACGGTCCAGTACTTTGTAAACCACGCTGCCTATGATGTCACTCTGTTTTTCGCCCTTGCCTTTGGCACCCATCACGATCAGGCCCGGTTTATAGGATTTGGCCATATGGGAGATCTCATCCTCAACAATCCCTTCACGCAGTGAATAACCTACCTTCACCTTTTCAAGGCCACGCTGCTGGGCAATTTCCCGGATTTCATTGACAAACTCCACGAGTTGTTTGCGGGTGGCCATTTCCATTTCCCGCAGGTTAATGTCCATATCCACCTGGATGCTGTAGGCGTCGGTAATGGGCACCAGATCGATGATGGGGGCATAGTATACATGAAAGATCTTCAGGTCGGCCTTCAGCCGGTATGCCAGATCCAGGGCATATAAACAGGCATTTTTGGAGAACTCCGAGAAATCAACCGGCACCAGGATGCGCCGGATGGATTTGATGTTTTTCTGCTCAAGATCCTCCTGAAGTTTTTTCCACTCGGTCATCAACTCCAGGGCTTTGATCACATCCGAAGAACGGATCTGCACCTGTACCCCTTCCGAGGGGTCTCCCTGGATCAAACGGACATGCTTCAGATAGCACTCGATGCCTGCACTTTCCAGCCGGGCCTTAAGTACTTCGGCAGCAGTATAATGAGTGGTGGTCAGGGTTACTAAGCGCTCTTCCATGGGGATCAGGATTAATTTTTTTTATGGTTATTTTTAAGTAGTTCAGAGCATAAATATAAGCAAAAACATATTCTTTACCAAAGATTTCACCTTCTTAAATGTATCAGGAAGACGATTTTTTCTATATCCTAAAAAATCAGATACAAGCCCAGGGGAATTCAACCTCAAAGTTGTCCCCATTCAAACATTGTGGGATTCTGTGAAACAATTTATTTATTTTTGCCCAGTTATCTTTGTCCTTCCTTTAAAGCAAGCGCCTTGCAAAGGATGGTTCATCATTCATAAACTTTATTTCCTGTTATCATGTCGTTTTCTTTGAAGATCTTCAGCGGAATGTCCCTTTTCCTGATTCTATGGGCAGCTCCAGCTTTTTCGCAGCACTGGCTTACCTGGTATGAGCAACATCATAAAAATCAGACCCCCGACTATGCCAACACCATCGCCTTCAGCAAGAATCTGGCTGAGGCATCGCCCCTGTTGCATTACACCACCTTCGGGATAAGCCCTCAGCAACGTGAGTTGCCCCTGTTGATTCTGGATCGTGAGGGTCATTTTTCGGCTGCCGAAGTCCATGCAGCGGGAAAGACTGTTTTGCTGATACAGGCCTGTATTCATCCCGGAGAATCAAGCGGCAAAGATGCAGGGCTTACTTTCCTGCGCGATATTGTGATTCATGGAAAGTATCAGGAATTTCTGGAGCATGTTACCGTGATGTTTATTCCCATCTTTAATGTTGATGGCCACGAACGCTTCGGCCCTTATAACCGTATCAATCAGGATGGTCCCCTGGAAATGGGATGGCGCACCAATGCCCGTAACCTGAACCTGAACCGTGATTATCTGAAAAATGACACCCGCGAGATGCAGCATTTCGTACAGCTCTGGAACCAGTGGCAGCCTGATTTCTTTATTGACACCCACGCCACCAATGGAGGCGACTATCAGTATCCCATGACCTATATCCTGGAGACCTTCGGCAACATGGATCAGGAGCTGACCCGGTGGAGTAGCCAGGTTTTCGTCCCCTTCTGGGAAGAGGCCATGCAGCAGGATGGTTATCCGGTATTCCCTTATGTTTCTTACCGCCAGTGGCATGATCCCAAGAGCGGCCTGGTTTCCAGACCCTCACCCCCTGCCCTGTCCAACGGATATGCTGCCGTGCGCAACCGCCCCGGCCTGCTGCTGGAAACCCACATGCTGAAGCCTTATCCGGTAAGGGTGGAGGCTACCTACCTCACCTTCCTGCACTCCCTGGAGCTTCTTCACCGTGAGCATGCCACCCTGAAAAGCCTGGTCAGGCAGGCCGACCAGCAGGTGGCCAGCCCTGAATTTCGCGCCCAACCCTTCCCACTGACCTTTAATGTTACGGACGACAGTGTGATGGTCGATTTTCTGGGCGTGGAATACATCCAGAAGGAAAGCGAGGTCAGCGGCGGTCAATGGTTCATCTATGAGAGTGACAAGCCCACGACCTACCAGATTCCCTATTTCAAAGAACAGGAAGTAAACACCGCGGTGATGCTGCCTGAAGCATATATCATCCCCGGGCAGTGGCATGATGTGATTGAGCGGCTGGCCCTGCATGGCATCCAGATGCAGATCCTTGAAGCACCGGCATCTATGGAGGTAGAAATGTACCGTTTCAAAGAGGTACGGCTGGCTTCCTCGGTGAATGAAGGACGCCAGACGGCACGTTT
>JAWOCF010000186.1:0-3661 GCA_046483935.1 Bacteroidales bacterium
ACCGCCTGGCCGCCTGGCAGGGCATTTCGGCCCTGACACAGGATTCCCTGCAGCTGGTACTCACGGGCGATGTGCAGATACAGGCTGTCTTTGAGCCCAGCGATGAGTTTCCCGGCGATGAGATGAACCCTGTGGCTTTCAGACTCTCACAGGGCGATTACCACTTCAGCTACTGGGATCCCAATGAACCCGAAGGCAGTTTCCCCGATCATATGATCTTTCAGCAAACCGACAGCGACGATCCCATGTTGAGTGACCCCATGACAAAACCTTACCAGGTGCCTTACCTGGAGGTTCACGACGATGATATGGCCCATGTGGGGTATCCTTACCGGCTGAGCCGCCGTACCCGTATCAATGGCCTGGGGCAGCAGGGCATTGCCTTTATCAATACCGGGCGGGGCCGCGACCTGGGGGCTGCCGTGCTGGCCCTGGATACCAGGGGTGCTTCCGGCATTCATGTTACCTGGACCGGTGGCACCATAGAGCCCAACAGCAGGGTCTATGCCATCAGGCTGCAGGTCCGGGTGGGACGCGAAGGCCTGTTTCAGGATGTGCTGGATCCCTCAGGCAATCCTGTGGAATACCTTCGCAGTGACCAGGAAGACCATGCTGCGGTGTTTAGCACCGTGCCGCTGCCCGCAGAGGTGGAAAACCAGCCCTATGTGTTGCTGCGCTGGAAGTATTATTTCACCGGTGAGCAGCTTACCCAGGAATCAGGGGCCAGAGACATGCTGCGCCTGGATGACATCAGGGTGTTTCAGAGTGCCACCAACGTGGGGGCAGTGCCTGAAGTCATTCCTTCCGACAGGCTGATGCAGAATGTGCCCAATCCTTTTTCGGGCAACACCCGCATTGACTACCTGCTGAATGCCCCCGGCCCGGTGATGATTACCATTCACGACCAACGGGGCATCCTGGTGAATACCCTGGTGGACGCCACCCTTGAATCAGGCCGTCACTCTGTGCTGTTCCACTCTCGGGAGCTGCCTGCAGGGGTCTATTTCTATCGGATGAAGACTGCCCGTCAGATTATAACCAAAAGAATGATGATCTTCAGATAGATATTTTTTCAAACTATTGCTTTTTTTCTCATCTTTGTTGTTTTCAAAACAGGGAGTCCTGGATTTCAGACTAAAACCCATTCCGATGAAAACAGCATTCAGAAATTTCTTCCGCAAAACCGGACGCTTCTTCTCTTTCTTTGTCCCTTCTAAAAGTGCCATGCGCTGGGCTGCAAATACCCTGCTGCTCCTCTCGGCAATAATACTGATCGTCTCGGTTTTTTTAATGCTGGTGTCGGTCGACCTGGGAGAGAAGGCCATTACCATCCTTGGTATTGCTTTGCTGGCATTGTTATCAGGATTGTTGCTCAATCTTCTGCTGTCCCTGCTTATCAGGATACATCCCTGGTTCAGGGTATCTCTGATGGCCGCTCTGACGGTGATCTTTTTCTTTTTTTTCATCAATCAGACTTTTGCTATTCTTTCATTCCTGATGCTGGTGTTGCTGGCCTGTTTCATTGGATGGGCACTGTATTACCTGTTTAGAAGTGATGCGGATGATCGCAGCTCGGTAAAGACCTTCTTTCGCTTCCTGATGCTTATTGTTGGCCTGGCAGGCCTCACCGCATGGGCCGTATGGCTGATCATGCCGGGGCAGGAACAGGAAGCGCCGGAGGTGGCTGCTTTGGCCTCAGCAAATCGAACGCATATGCTGAGCACCTCCAATCCTGCCGAGAAAGGACCTTATGGCTTCTCGCACTTTACTTACGGCAGCGGCCTTGATCAGCCACGTGATGAATATGCCAGTCCCGACCTGGTCTCCCATACTGTGGATGGCTCGGATCTGTTGCCTGGGTGGAAAGGCACTGGCGGCAAATTGCGTACCCGCTATTTTGGCTTTGATGCCACCGAACTGCCCCTGAATGGCATGGTGTGGGTTCCCGATGGCGAGGGCCCTTTCCCCCTGGTGCTGATCGTGCATGGCAACCATTTCGCACCCGACTTCTCTGATCCCGGATATGCCTATCTTGGTGAACATTTTGCCAGCAGGGGGATGATTGCTGTGTCGGTCGATGAGAACTTTCTTAACAGCAACCATACCAATTTTTTCTTCGGAGGCCTGGGAACCGAAAATGATGCCCGTGGCTGGCTGCTGCTCGAGCACCTGGTGCTGTGGGATCAGTTCAATGAGGATCCCGGCAATCCATTCTACCGAAGGGTGGATATGGACAACATTGCCCTGATTGGCCATTCCCGGGGGGGTGAGGCAGTGGGCCATGCTGCCCTGTTCAATACCCTGTCCCATTATCCTGACAATGCGAAGGTGACTTTCGATTATGGCTTCAATATCCGGGGCATTATTGCCATTGCTCCCAGCGATGGACAATATAAGCCCGCCAACGTGCTCACCCCCCTGAAAGATATCAGCTACCTCTCGCTGCAAGGCTCACATGATGCCGATGTGCGCTCCTTCGATGGAGTAGGCATGTTCGAAAGGTTGCAACTCTCAAGGGGAAGCGATGATTTCGGGGCTCTGGTATATATCTATGGCGCCAACCACGGACAGTTCAACACCCGGTGGGGCCGTACCGATTTCAGTTATCCCCAGATCAGCCTGTACAACACCGGCCAGCTGATGCCTGCACAACAGCAGCGGGCCATCGGAACCTTCTTCATGACGGCCTTCCTGGAAACGGTCTTTACTATTGAACCCGCCTTCCGCAAGGTATTTATCGATTACCGGATGGCTGGCGAATGGCTGCCTCAAACGGTGTATCTCACCAGGTACAAGGACAGCAGCATGAACCCCATCATCGATTTCTCCGACGACCTGGATGTAGCCACTGCGGGCATCCCCTTCGGAATGATTGCCGCAAGCAATTTTACCGACTGGTATGAGAAGCGGATAGACAAAAAATTCTCAGGCATGGAGACCCGGGGGGTGTACTTGGGATGGGACCATGAGCAGGATACCCTGGCGGCCGAATACTCACTGTTGATTAATCAGCCCCGCCAGGCCGGTGAGGTGTTCTACCTGGTGGCTGCCGATACCGGCAATGAGCCTTCCCTGGATGAAGGGGAGGAGGAAGAGCACCAGGAAGGTGAGCCCGGAGAAAACAATGGCAATCAGCAGCAGGAACCTTCCGGACCAGCGGCAGAACAGGAGCCTGATGAAGAAGACCCCGCTGATCAGGAGGACGAACAACCAGAGAGTCCTGAAGAGAAGTTTATTGACTTTACCATCGAGATGGTAGACTCACAGGGCGAGTGCATCAGCTTTCCGCTCAGCGCCTGTTCCTATCTGCAGCCTCAGCTGGAGGCCCGCCTGGGTAAGTTGTCTTTAATTCATCCAACCCCTTTCGGGGAAAGTGTGCTGCAGCTGTTTACCTTTCCCATGAGTGCGCTGCGTGAGCAGAACCCCTGGTTCGACCCCCGCAGGCTGGCCACTGTTACCCTCCGGTTTGACCGCTCACCCCGGGGCGTGATCGTAATCAGTGAAATGGGGTTCGCCTCCGGTGAATGGTTTCAGGATGCCTCGTTCATCAACCCGTAAAAAAGAGAGCAAATGCTTTCCTGTCTGTTGTTATGGCTATGAAGCATTCTTTTTCATGAACCTGCGAAATTGTCTCTACAGATTGTAGGGACACCGCAGGTAT
>JAWOCF010000215.1:0-13502 GCA_046483935.1 Bacteroidales bacterium
CCCAGGCAGGGGAGTGGATGCCCGTGCTGGAAGATCCGCAACAGACCCCTGTGGTGGCCCGCGAATACGAAAGTGCCACCCACCAGGTAGGCACCCTGGGCGGAGGCAATCACTTTATCGAGGTGCACAAGGGCTCTGATGGCCTGCTCTGGATCATGGTGCACTCGGGCAGCCGCAACATCGGCAAGCAGGTGGCCGATCATTACAACCGGCTGGCCATCCGGCTCAATGAGGAGTGGAAGAGTCCTGTGCCCCGTTCCGTGCAGCTGGCTTACCTGGATGTGGATGGTGACGAAGGCCGCCAATACCTCAGTGAGATGCAGTATTGTATTGACTTTGCCTTTGCCAGCCGCCGTCTGATGATGAAAAACATTCTCGATGTCTTTGAGGGAACCTTTGGCAGCAGGTTCCGGGCTGCTCCCATGATCAACATCGCCCACAACTATGCAGCCGCAGAAACCCATTTCGACACCCCGGTGATGGTCCACCGAAAAGGGGCTACCCATGCAGGCAAAGGCGTTACGGGCATCATTCCAGGCAGCCAGGGAACAAAAAGCTATATCGTGAGGGGCAAGGGTAATCCTGAAAGTTTCCAGAGCTGCTCGCATGGCGCGGGCCGGGTGATGGGGCGCAAACAGGCCATCCGCACCCTGAACCTGAAGGAAGAGATCAAAAGGCTCGACGACCAGGGGGTGATCCATGCCATCCGTAACGACCGCGACCTTGATGAAGCGGCCAGTGCCTATAAGGATATTGGCCAGGTAATGAAAAACCAGGATGACCTGGTGGACATCCTGGTTGAGCTGCAGCCTCTGGCAGTCATTAAAGGCTGAGAGGTTATAAAGGAATGATGAAAACTATTTCTTACAATTTGCGCACGTTCTTGGCTACATCCTGACCGTTATATTTTCTTTCGATGGTGAATTCTACTTCATCGCCTGTAACCAGCTCATTGAAGTCGACATTCAGCACGTCGGTATAGTGGAAAAACAGGTTGTTGTTGGGAAACTTGATGAAGCCATACCCGTTTTTCAGGCTCAGCACTTCGCTCACTTTTATGTCGTCGGGATCTTCTTCCGGCTTCTTCTCTACCGCGGAATATTCTTCCTGTACGAACAGGTTGTTGATCAGCGGGTCATTTTTCTTGACCCTGTTGTCGATCAGCTCGTGCATCTGCATGGGGTAACTCACCTCTTCCAGAAGGTGTTGCGAGGTACGCGTAACCATTTTCTGTCCCTCGTCGTTGGTGAACTCAAAGTCCCAACACAGCACCACCACCCTGACACCCAGGGCATTCACCTTGCGGATCAGGGGCACAAAGTCGCCGTCGGAAGCGATCAGCACCAGCACGTCGATTTTACCCGACATGGCCCGCTCATAGGCCTCCAGGGCCAGGTGCACATCTACGCTTTTTTCCTCCTTCTTGCCGAAGTAAGTCTTCAGGGGGAAGTAATGGGTGACCACGCCCTCTGACATCAAGATGTCATCGAACACCCGTTCGTAATAGAGCTGATTGCCGCGCTGGGCCGCTTCCTGGGCGTTGATACGGCCCCTGAAGTAATGGGCGTCGACAATATGACACAGGTGGTATTCATGCCCTTCGTTGGCGGCGATCTGCTGGCGGATGAAATCATGCAAACCCGCTATGCTTAAGCGCCGCTTGCGGGGATGCACGTAATTGTAATAGTTGCTTACGTGCAAGAAATAGTTTCCATCATAAAAAACACCGATGCGGGTCAGGCCGGAGGATTTTTCGTAGTTCATATGACTTATAAATTTGTGGTTTGGTATAATAAATTGGTTTTACTATGATAATGTAGTTGAAAATAAGCGTTTTATGATATCCTTTCTTCTATAACCCAAAAAGACTATACTTTTTTAATGAAACAAAGTTAGTAAAAAATTATATCCATTCAATTAACCTAAATAATTTTTTTTGAGTAGGTCGATTAAAAAGGATAATTTTGTGCACTTTAATACAATCACAATGTAATGGCAAAAGAAAAACCAGGAATCCCCAAAGGTACCAGGGATTTTTCCCCCCAGGAACTGGCCCGCAGAGAATACATCTTCAGCACCATCCGCTCGGTATATCAGCTTTATGGCTATAAGCCCATTGAAACTCCCGCCATGGAAAACCTTTCCACACTGATGGGCAAGTATGGTGAGGAGGGCGACCGGCTGATCTTCCGCATCCTGAATTCAGGAGATTTCCTCTCGCAGGCGACCGATCAGATGCTGACCTCCCGTGACCTGCCCGCCCTGGGTTGGCGCATCAGCGAAAAAGCCCTTCGCTATGACCTCACCGTGCCTTTTGCGCGGTATGTGGTGCAGCATCAGCACCACATCACCTTCCCCTTCAAGAGGTACCAGATACAGCCTGTATGGCGTGCCGACAGGCCTCAGAAAGGACGTTACCGCGAGTTCTATCAGTGCGACGCCGACGTGATTGGCAGCGATGCCCTGTTTAATGAGGCCGAGCTGCTGCAGATCATCGATCAGGTGTTCGCGCGGCTGAACCTTCAGGTGGTCATCAAGCTCAACAACCGAAAGATACTGGCTGGTATTGCCGGTTACATCGGCTTTGAAGAAAAAATAACCGATATCACCACGGCCATCGATAAGATCGAAAAGATAGGCCTCGAAAAGGTGGAGCAGGAGCTGGCCGAACGGGGCCTTCCGGTGCATGCCATCGAAAAGTTAAGGCCAGTGCTGTTGCTTGAGGGCACTGCAGCACAGAAGCTGGAGACCCTGCAGGAGGTGCTGAAGGATTCGGAGACCGGGCTGAAGGGCATTGAGGAAATCAGGGATATCTTTTCCATCCTGACCACCACACCGCTCTCGTGCCAGCTGGAGCTGGATCTTACCCTGGCCCGGGGCCTGAACTATTATACAGGGGCCATCATCGAGGTGAAATCGCTGGAAGTACCCATGGGGAGCATCTGTGGGGGCGGCCGCTACGACGACCTCACCGGCATCTTTGGCTTGCCCGGCATGTCGGGCGTAGGAGTCTCCTTCGGCGCCGACCGGATCTACGACGTACTGCAGGAGCTCGATCGTTTTCCCTCCAGCCTGGATGCCTTCTCATGGCTGATGGCTGTAAACTTTGGTCAGGTGGAAAGAGATTACTGCATGCCTCTGCTGGCAGAGCTCAGAAGCCATGGAATCAGCTGCGAGATGTACCCTGAGCCCGCCAAAATGAAAAAGCAGATGCAGTATGCCAACAAGAATTTTATTCCCTTTGTGCTGGTAGCCGGCGAAGGGGAGGTGCAGCAAGGGCTGTTCTCTCTGAAGGACATGCGCAGCGGGGAACAAGCGCAGCTCACTGCTGCCCAGGTACTGGAAAGAATGCTGGATTTTAAACAGAACAATCAGTAAGTTATGCCTATTCACTACATCAGCCCCGAACGGCTCACCTTTAAGATTATCAGGTCACTGCTGGATTCCGGGGCCTCCCTGGCTTTATCAGAAACCGCCGGCCAAAGAATTGAAAAGTGCCGTGTTTATCTCGACCAGCGCATCAGCAATCAGCAGGAGCCCGTTTACGGAGTAAACACCGGCTTCGGCTCCCTGTGCAATCATATTATATCGCCCCAGGACCTGCATGCCCTGCAGAAGAACCTGGTGATGTCGCACGCCTGTGGGGTGGGCGAGGAGGTACCTCCTGATATTGTGCGCCTGATGTTGCTGCTGAAGATCCAGTCGCTTTCCTATGGTCACTCGGCCATCGCCCTGAAAACGGTGGAACGGCTGATCGACTTTTACAACAACGATATCCTACCGGTGGTATATACCCAGGGCTCACTGGGTGCCTCAGGCGACCTGGCCCCCCTGGCCCATCTGAGCCTTCCGTTGCTGGGCATGGGTGAGGTTTATTATCAGGAAAAAAGAATGCAGGCCGCCGAGGTGCTTCAACAAAAGGGGTGGCAGCCTCTGGAGCTGGAGTCGAAAGAAGGGCTGGCCCTGTTGAATGGCACCCAGTTTATGGCTGCTTATGGCACCTGGTGCCTGCTGAAAGCCTCACAGCTGTCGCGTTGGGCAGACCTCACGGGCGCCCTGTCGCTGGAGGCCTACGACGGGCGTATTGAGCCCTTCTTCGAACAGGTGCACCTGGTGCGTCATCACAAGGGACAGATAGAAACAGCAGCCCGCATCCGCGGGATTCTGGAAGGCAGCGAGCTGATCCAACGCAGCAAGAAACATGTTCAGGATCCTTATTCCTTCCGGTGCATGCCCCAGGTGCATGGCGCCACCAAAGATGTTTTGCATTATGCCGAAGGAGTGCTGGAGAATGAGATCAATGCTGTGACCGACAATCCTACGGTGTTTCCCGATGACGACCTGATCATCTCGGCAGGCAACTTTCATGGACAGCCCCTGGCCCTGACCATGGACTTTCTGGCCATTGCTATGGCTGAGCTGGCCAACATCTCAGAGCGCAGGATCTACCGCCTGATTTCGGGCACCCGCAACCTGCCCGCATTTTTGATTGCCAACCCCGGCCTGAATTCCGGATTTATGATTCCACAATATACTGCGGCATCGGTGGTGAGTCAGAACAAGCAGCTGTGCACCCCCGCCTCGGTCGACTCGATCGAATCTTCACAGGGACAGGAAGACCATGTCAGCATGGGAGCCAATGCGGCCGTGAAGCTCAGGCAGGTGGTGCTCAACGTGCAGCGGGTAATTGGTATCGAGCTGTTCAATGCCAGCCAGGCCATGTTTTTTCGCCAGGAAGGCAACACCTCTGCAGTATTGTCATCCTTGCTGAAGGATTTCCGCAGCCAGGTTGATTTCATCGAAAATGATACCCTGATGTACCTGGAAATGAAAAAAGCCATTGATTTTATTGAGCATCATGATGTGGAAGATTATGTAAACTTTTAATTGGTTATTAGTAGGATAATGGTGGTGCTTCCCCATAAAGTATATTCTTTTTCTGCAAACCCCTTTCCGCCCTGGAAAGGGGTTTTTTTGATCAGAGATCCGCAATAAAACCATCAGGGCCAAATGGCTGGACCAGTTTTATTTATGTCTGTTATTGCTGAAAGAAAATGGAATGCCTGTAGAAGAACTGAAATTCCATAATGTCTTTTATCGCAATTAATTTATTTTTTATGAAATCAAATATTAAACTTGTTGTTTAAAAATATTTTTTATATTTGTCGGGAATCAACACTGCGCCATTATGTATGCAGGATCAGCAACCTACTATCCCCAACGGCCTCTTTCCTTCAATGTGCTTTGCATCATGGCATTTGGGTTTGGGGGATTTTCCATCGTGGTGAATCTGTTCCTGATTATATCAGGAAGCCTGTCATCCTCCTACCGGGAAATAGCTTTTTTTGACCTGCTATTGGGCACTGCCACTTCTTATACGGGACTTATTTATTCAATTGCTGGTCTGATTCTTTCTATTATCGCTTTCCTGGGCGTGATACAGATGTGGAATCAGATGCGTTCGGGATTCTGGTTGTTTACGATCTCCAAAGGGATCTACCTTTTCCTTCCTTTCCTGCTGCTTGATCTTCCTGCCAGGCACCTGTTCTTTATTATGCTTCCCTTCTCGATCATGGTTGGGTTTTTTATTCTTCTTTTTTCTTTCAACCTGAGGTACATGCGATAATGTTGCCTGGCATCAGGGTGTATTACTGAGGGGGATCGGGCCTGCCTGCCGGTACTTTAACCTGTTGCCATGCTTTTTGTTGTTGCTTCATCTGTCGGCGGTGCTTTCGGCTGAGGGCTCTTTTTTCAAGCTGGTACAGGTCGGGCTGTCCGGCATTGACCCATGCCGTATACCAGAAGTCGCCTGTTGTTTTTATGGCAAGCCGCATCTGGCGTTCCACCATGTGGTCCATCTGCCGGTCAAAGGCAAGAGCGAATTCCCGTGAAAACCCACGGGTCATGCTTTGGCCCCTCACATGATAGGAAAACATGCGGTCAGCCGGGTGTTGTTCCCTCACCGTATCGAAGGCTTCCATGATGCTGTCTGTTTTATAATGGCTGGTTTGTATCAGTTCCCACACCCGGGCAAGCGGCGCCTCAACATATTGCGCCCTGCCCACCAGGTAATGGCTCTCATGGGCCAGCAGCTCGGGTAGGCGGCTTTCCCACAGGGCATGAATGCCTCGCTGCGAAGGGGTCTTGCCGTTGTAATGAAGCGTGGTGTGCAGGGGGGTGCAGGCATCAGCAATATAATGCCCCAGGTGGGCAGCATGATACAGGATAAGGTCCACGTCGTTCTCCTGAAAGGCGCGGGTAAGGCGGCCCAGCACCAGGTTCACGTGCCAGGGGAGCAGGCCGTGTTCTTCCAGCGAGTCAAGGGTATATTTGTCAACGGCATCCTGCCAGCGCACGGGCATGCTGTCGAAGGGATGCGCTCCGTAATGATCAATATCTATATAATGGCGGATGGCCTCACCGGCCACGGCATGTGCCCGCTTGTCAGGATCGACGGAGTGTTCTGAGAGGTATTCGACATGTTTTCTGAAAAAACCAATCATCTCAGGCGGCAGGATGAACACTGCCATGCGGTTTATGGTGCGATGGGCAAAGAATCCGAAGGAGTAGACCGCCTGGTGGGGAAAGGCACACAGCATCACCAGCAGCAGAAAGGCAGACCATCTTGTTGCTTGTTTGGAAATCATGCTGCATGGCATTTGCCATCAAAAATGATGATGATCCTTAAAGTTACCTCTTTTCGGGAGGCAAAACAACAGCATCAGCAGGAATCATTCAGAAAGATTTGTTGTGGAAAGGAAAGTCAGGCCTTTACCAGCTCATTGTTGTGCAGCACGGGCACCACATCTGTTACATCAAGGCTCAGGCAGTAGGGAATGACCTCGTCGAGGCCCATCTTCTGCAGGCGGTGGCGGTGTGCCGCTTTCTGGATATACCCCATCAGGTCGGGTTGTGCCTGGCTCCAGAGGTCGGCTGCAGCGATGGCCGAATCGCAGACGGTATGAAACAGCCCCGGATAGCCATCGATGAGGCGTTGGGTCAGGGCTCCGGCAAACAGGGTGTCTTCCAGGCTGAAGCGGTTCTTCCAGCCTGCACAGTAAATCACCAGGTTTTTTTGCTGGCCCGCGGCATAACGGGCCACGGCATCCAGGTTGGTAAAGGCCCCGATGGCAAGCGGATGATTGCCCCGGGTCACGGTTTCTATGGCCTGGGTGCCATTGGTGGTATTCACCACGATGGTTTTTCCTTTCAGGGCGGGCTCCATAAAATTGAAGGGGGAGTTTCCAAAATCGGCACAGTCAAGCTTCCTGCCATCCCTTTCTCCTGCAACGATGTATCCTTTGGCTTTATAAGCCTCACTCTCATGGATATCCTTTACAGGAATGATGCTCTTCACCCCATTGTCGATTGCGGCCACGATAGCTGTGCTGGCCCTGAAAATATCGGTGATCACCACCATGATATTTTCATTGTCATACAGAGGATAGAACAGGGGTGATAAACACACCTCGATGGTATACCTGCCTTTTTCGGAATACATAAGCCTGGATTAAAAATAAAAAAAAGGAGGTCATGAAGACCGCTAGGGTGATTCATGACCTCCTTAATAAGTCATGGATCAGCCTTTATAAAAAGGCAGTTTTACCACTTCGGCTTTCATGTGCTTACCGCGGATGTCGATGAAAATTTCGGTGCCCGCTTTGGCCAGTGCTTTTGGCACATAGCCCATCCCTACGGGGATTTTCAATGAAGGAGACATGGTTCCCGAGGTCACCTCACCAATGATGCTTCCCTGGCTGTCAACGATGTTGTAATGCTGCCTTGGGATGCCTTTGTCGACCATCTGGAAGCCAACCAGGCGCCGGGTGATGCCTTCCTGCTTTTGCCGCTCCAGGGCTTCACGGTTGATGAAGTCGTTGCCTTCTACAAACTTGGTGATCCAGCCCAGGCCTGCCTCCAGGGGCGAGGTGTTGTCGTTGATGTCGTTGCCATAGAGGCAGAACCCCATTTCCAGGCGCAGGGTATCGCGGGCAGCCAGTCCGATGGGTTTCACGCCAAATTCCTTGCCTGCTTCAAAGACAGCCTCAAAGATCTTCAGGCCGTCTTTATTCTCAAAATAGATCTCGCAGCCACCTGAACCGGTGTATCCGGTGGTGGAGAAGATCACGTTGTCAACCCCTGCAAAGTTGATGACCTTGAAGGTGTAAAAGGGCATGTCTTCAACCGGTTCGTCTGTAAGCTTTTGCATGGCTTTCAGCGCCAGGGGCCCCTGTACGGCCAGCTGCGAGATGTTGTCTGAAGCATTTTCAATGGTCGCCCCGGTGCTTTCGTTTTGCTCCTGGATCCAGCTCCAGTCTTTTTCAATATTGGAAGCATTAATCACCAGCAGGTATTTCTCCTCATTGAAGCGATATAGCAGGAAGTCGTCGACGATACCTCCCTGATTGTTGGGGAAACAGGTATATTGTACCTTGCCGTCGGTCAGGGCGGCAGCATCATTGGAACTGATCTTTTGTACCAGTTCAAAGGCTTTGGGGCCGGTGGCCCAGATCTCGCCCATGTGGGAGACGTCGAAAACACCCAGCTGCTCACGCACGGTCTGGTGCTCTAAATTGATTCCTTCAAATTGCACCGGCATATAGAAGCCGGCAAATGGCACCATCTTGCCACCCATTTCTTCATGCTTTTCTTTAAAAATGGTAGTCTTCATAAGAGAATATTTATGGGAATGTTCGTAAATTGTATAAGCTTCGGCAAAAGTAAGGAAAACCCTGTAACCCATGCCTGTTTATTCTGAAGGCGCCCTGCCGGGTGATTGACCTGGCACGGGGTTCCTATTTGTCTTGGAGCACCTGTGTTACCAGGTCGGCGGCTTCTTTCAGTAATATGGCAGAATGTACCTTCAGGCCCGACTGGTCAATGATCTCTTTGGCTTCGGCAGCATTGGTGCCTTGCAGCCTGACAATGATGGGCACCTTGATCTCGCCGATATTGTTGTAGGCATCCACAATGCCATTGGCCACCCGGTCGCAGCGTACGATCCCTCCGAAGATATTTACCAGGATGGCTTTTACGTTGGGGTCTTTCAGGATGATGCGGAAGGCTTCTTCCACGCGTTTGGCATTGGCCGATCCACCCACATCCAGGAAGTTGGCGGGTTCACCCCCCGAGAGTTTGATGATGTCCATGGTGGCCATGGCCAGCCCGGCACCATTCACCATGCATCCCACGTTGCCGTCAAGCTTCACATAGTTCAGGTCGTGCTTGCCGGCCTCAACCTCCATGGGGTCTTCCTCATATATGTCGCGCATGGCGGCAATGTCAGGATGGCGGTACAAGGCGTTGTTGTCGATGGTCATCTTGGTATCCACTACCATGATCTTATCGTCGGAAGTCTTGAACAGGGGGTTGATCTCTATCATGGTGGCATCATTTTCAATGTATGCCTGATACAATTTGGGGATAAACTTCACCATGTTCTTGAAGGCTTCACCCTGAAGGCCGAAATTGAATGCGATACGTCGTGCCTGGAAAGGTTGTATGCCTGCGCCGGGATCTATCTCTTCGGTGAAGATGGCCTCGGGGCTCTCTTCGGCAACCTGCTCAATGTCCATGCCTCCGCGGGGAGAGTACACTATCATATTGCGCGAAGTATTGCGGTTCAGCAGGATGCTCATGTAAAACTCCGCGGGCTCTGCCGGACCCGGATAATAAATGCCTTGCTCGATGAGCAACTTACGCACCAGCTTTCCGTTAGCTCCGGTCTGGGGAGTCACCAGGGTCATGCCCAGGATCTCTGTGGCATATTTTTCCACCTCCTCATAGGATTTGGCGATTTTCACCCCGCCGCCTTTGCCGCGCCCCCCGGCATGTATCTGTGCTTTGACAGCCCATATCTGATGGCCGGTACGTTGTTCAAGCAGGCTGGCTGCTTCCCTGGCGGTGGTGGCATCATCAATCATGATACTTTCGGCCACCGGAACATCATATTTGCGCAACAGGGATTTCCCCTGATATTCGTGTAAATTCATCTTGCCGATATTTTAAGGTACATTAAATGAGCGAACCGCTATAGACTCCGGGAGTACTATTTATGAAACAGAACACCCTGATCAATCGGCTCAGGGTGTTGTACAAAATTACAAATTTCCGCTGCATGGCATAGAAATAATTTTACGCACCATATGATATATAACACAGGCTTTAGCGGCAATTTGTCAGGGTACGATAAGAAACTGTTTGTTTTTAAAGGTAACAATTTTACTTTGATTAAAATAATCAGTCCTCAAGTGGCGTTAATCTGATAAATAAAGAATGGTATAATCAAAATGCAGCCTATGAAAGCACCTGTTACTTTTGAAAATGAAACCCTGATATCTGTTGATCCCAATTCCCGGCCCATGAAACCTTTCTCCTGCCTGTTCCGATTTCCGCCCTCTTACCCCCTTGCAGGTAAATCAAAAAGCCAGGAGTCGCCTTCTGTTCCCGGGATGCATGTGATCAATAATATCCTGAATTATGCACGTTCCCTGGAAGTGCTGAACGTTTCAACCGGGCAGTCACTCTATCTGATCAACAATTAAAAAAGTGTCAGACAGTAAAAACCTTTCCTGAAACTGATTCAAGGAGAGGTTTTTTTTATGTGTTGAAAGCAAAAATCTGTATTTTTGCTTTGAGTCCTTTGCCGATTGGCCAGGGATAGTGAAAAATCTGCCGGCAGGTCTGCTGCTTTGCAAAAACAATACCCGATAATGAAAAGGATGAAAAGAAACCTGGCCCTGCTTTTTCTGGGCACCATGATCATGGGTCTTTCCATGTCAGGATGCCGCAACCGTGAGTTATGTCCTGCCTATACCGACAGTGAGCCCCTTACCCAGCAGGTGGCCCAGGACCAGGTATAGTATATGCAAAATTGCCGGCAGCGCGGAGTATCCTTCGGTGCTGGTTGATTCCTGATCACCATCTGCGCACCAGGTGGTTTTGGCAATCCTTTTATTCCTTGAATATCCTCTGCACCTTCGCAATCATCTGCCGGGTTGAATCTGTTTGCTTTTCCCCTTTCCTTTTTACTTTGTTCGCTATCTTTGTAATAAAAAATAGCAGTGAAAAAACCTGTAGAACCATATCTGAAGAAACCTGAATGGCTTCGTATTCACCTGCCACGGGCCGATCATTACCAGAAGGTAAAGCAGTCGATGGACGGGGATGCCCTGCACACCATCTGCGAAAGTGGTGCCTGCCCCAACAAAGGGGAGTGCTGGGGCTCAGGGACAGCCACCTTTATGATCCTGGGCGACATTTGCACCCGCAGCTGCCGCTTCTGCAATGTGAAAACCGGGAAGCCCCTGCCTCCCGATCCTTCTGAGCCCATGCGGGTGGCCAGGGCTGTGCAGGCCATGAAAGTAAAGCATTGTGTGATTACTTCTGTTGACCGTGACGACCTGCCTGACGGAGGTGCCGCCCACTGGGCTGATACCATCAACAGCATCAGACAATTGGCACCCGGGGTAACCCTCGAAACCCTGATACCTGATTTCAAAGGGAATATCAAGGATCTGGACATTGTAATGCACACCCGGCCACAAGTTGTCAGCCACAACCTGGAAACCGTGGAGCGCCTCAGCCGTGAGGTGCGTGTGTATGCCAATTACAGGCAGAGCCTCCAGGTGATTGCACACGTGGCAGCAGCAGGCATCCGCACCAAAAGCGGCATCATGCTGGGCCTGGGTGAAACCGAAGAAGAGATATTTCAGGCCATGGACGACCTTCTGGAGGCCGGATGCCAGGTGCTTACCCTGGGCCAATACCTGCAGCCTACCCGCAAGCACCTGAATGTGAAAAAGTATGTGCATCCTGATGACTTTGAGCGCTATGGCCGGACTGCCCGTGAGAAAGGGTTTCTGTTCGTGGAGAGTGCACCCCTTGTAAGATCCTCATTTCACGCTGAAAAACACGTATAACCTCAATGAAAAGTTTAATGAACATCCGCTATTCAGGTTTTTTATTGGTGGGGCTGATCCTTCTCTCGGGGGGCATCATGTTTGAAAGCAAAGGGCTGAAAGCTACTGATCATTCGGGCCTTTCAGTGGCTGCCGGGCAACCACTGAAGGTGGGGGCTGAGCGTACCGACCTTTATTTCCCCCTGCTTCGGGAGCGTAACATTGGGGTGGCAGGAAACCATACTTCAATGGTAGGCAACACCCACCTGGTAGATACCTTGCTGGCCATGAATTTCAACGTGGTAAAAGTATTCAGCCCCGAGCATGGTTTCCGTGGGCAGGCAGCTGCCGGAGAGAAAGTGGATGATGGGAAAGATCCCAGAACGGGCCTGCCCATCGTGAGCCTGTATGGCAGCAACCGCAGCCCCTCGCCGGAGCAACTCGAAGGGCTGGATCTGATTGTCTTCGACATGCAGGATGTGGGCACCCGGTTTTACACCTATATCTCCACCATGACATTGATCATGCGTGAAGCCGCCCGCATGGATATCCCGGTAATTATCCTCGACCGGCCCAATCCCAATGGCCACTTTGTGGATGGCCCCGTGCTGGAACTGGAATTCGCCTCTTTTGTGGGAATGCATCCCGTGCCTGTGGTGCATGGAATGACCATCGGCGAGTATGCCCGCATGGTCAACGGGGAGGACTGGCTGGGTGCAGGCCTGACAAGCGAATTGCTGGTCATTCCGGTTGAGAATTATACCCATTCCACTTATTATGCCTTGCCTGTGGCTCCCTCGCCCAACCTGCCCAACATGCATTCGGTATATCTGTACCCTTCGCTGTGCTTTTTTGAAGGTACACAGGTGAGTGTGGGGCGGGGTACCAGCAAACCTTTCCAGGTATTCGGGCATTCAAGCTTTGATAAAGATGATTTTAATTATAGCTTTATTCCTCAGAGTGTTAGTGCGGCACCTGATCCGCCTCAAAAAGACCTGCAATGTTATGGCCGGGATCTTAGCAGCATGCCCCTGGAGTCGCTGCAGAGGCGTGACCAGCTCGATCTGAATTACCTGATGCATGCCTTCAGCCAGTTTCCTGAAAAGGAGCATTTCTTCAACAACTATTTCGAGAAACTGGCAGGCACCCGCCTGCTTCAAAGCCAGATCATGGCAGGACTGCCCGAAGAGGTCATCCGTGAATCATGGCAGGAAGACCTGGAGCAGTTTAAGATCATGAGAGCACGGTATCTGCTTTATCCGGATTTTGAATGAGGCTGAAATACAAGGTGTTTGTTAATATTACTTAGAGCATACCTTCTAATTATGATCTTGAAAAAGATCGCACTCAAAATCATGGAAACCCCCTCAAACAACACGATCGATGCTGCCTGGAAATGGATAATCAATGAACTCAACGGGCTGTATTCTCCTAGGCCGGGTGAAGCGGTTACGGTTGATATTCACGCAAAAAGAGCCCTGCCTTGTTTGCGGCGGGATAAGCCGCCTTCAAAATATTTTCCGATATTATCGGCACAGGACCTCAGCCCGTGAAGGCATCGGCCCGGAATACCTGAGCAATTTTTTGGTCGATAATTGAAAC
>JAWOCF010000059.1:0-5230 GCA_046483935.1 Bacteroidales bacterium
TCAAGCATGCCTCCAATGTAATGGGCACAGCCCTGGCCATTGAGTCAGTATTTATAAAAGCAGGTTTCCCCGAGGGCCTGTTCCGCAGCCTGAAAGTAAGCAGCAAAGAGGTGGCCGGCATCATCAGCCACCCGGGGGTTCATGCTGTTACCCTTACGGGAAGTGTTGGTGCCGGCATGGCAGTGGCCCGCCAGGCCGGCGAAGCGCTCAAAAAGACAGTACTGGAGCTGGGGGGCAGCGACCCTTATGTGATTCTTGAAGATGCCGACCTGCAAGCCGCCGCAAGCACCTGTGTAACCAGCCGGCTGCTCAATGGCGGCCAAAGCTGCATTGCCGCTAAACGTTTCATTGTGGTTGATGCTGTTTACGATGAATTCCTGAAGATGTTCATGGAGCAGATGCAACAGAAAACCATGGGCGATCCCATGGATGAAAACACAGACATCGGACCCCAGGCTTCTGAAGCGTTACGTGATGAGCTGCACCAGCAGGTCATCAAAAGCATTGAAGCAGGCGCCGAATGCCTGCTGGGCGGGTCCGTTCCCCAAAAGCCGGGGGCCTGGTATCCTCCCACGGTGTTAACCAATGTAAAGCAAGGCATGCCGGCTTATGAAGAAGAACTGTTCGGCCCCGTGGCGGCCATCATCAGGGCGGCCAACCAGCAACAGGCCATTGCCATTGCCAACGATACGGTATTTGGGCTGGGCGCCGCGGTATTTACCGCCGATCGGGAAAAAGGAAGGCAGATTGCTGAGTATGAACTTGAAGCAGGCTGCTGCTTTGTAAATGACTTCGTGAAATCAGATCCCCGCCTGCCCTTCGGAGGCATCGGCCACAGCGGCTATGGGCGCGAGTTGTCATATTTCGGCATCCGGGAGTTTACCAACATCAAAACCGTGGTGGTCAAGTAGCTTCCCGCAATATGAAACACTGCGGATCACATCGTCAATTTGCGAAATTTCCCTGTCATTCAACTTTAAAGTTGAATTGACCTTACCGGATATTTGCAATAAAACTTTCTGGCAAAGAGCCAATATATATATAATTATAAACAACATACATCCTCACCCATCCGGATTTTTTTTCGTAACACTAAGACAAATCAGTGAGTTATGAAATAGTTTACTTTTTGGCACCAACCCTCACTTGTCTATACCATGGCCGTACCAAGTCCGATACAAGGCTTAGTCAAGGCTTGGTTGCACCTGTCTGGGGCAGGCCTTGGTCAGACCCTGTATAGAATTTATACAAAGCACGGCAAGGGGAATATAAACTTTAAAGTGATTTAGGGCAGGGATTTTCAATAGGCCCATCCAATATTCGCTGTGTCTGATGAAACAACATGAGTTGGGTCATCCGGTCGCTGATTTTTTCGATGCAACAAAGGATAAAGCGACGATCATTAAATTTTTATTTACCCGTAAAAGGTTCGTATATTTGTTGTTACCTGGTCCATAAAACATTAGTGATGAAACAAGTGACTCTGAACATACCAGACAACAAGTACCGTGACTTTATCAATCATATCAGAAACAAGTTTTCGGATATCCTGATAGAAGAAAAACAATCTGATTCCATCGAAGTGGCTGAAGAAGATAACCCCTACGCCACAATGCTCTTATCCGAAAAAAGCCTGGCCGAGGATTGGCTCTCTGAAGAAGACAACAGATGGGATGATGTATTATAACCGATGGAATATAGAAGAGGTGACATTGTAATTATCGGGTTTCCATTTTCTGATTTCTCTCAGATAAAGAAAAGGCCTGCTCTTATTATTTCTAATAAAAGGGTTAATTACACTGGTGATTATCTGATGGTTCAAATCACCTCTAAAACACATAATGACATCCTTTCACTTCCGCTAAATAAAGCTGATTTTGTGAATAGTAAGGAACTCCCCCTGCAAAGCTTCATCAGGTTACACAAAATATTCCTGCTGAATGAAAAACTGATCATTTCCAGAAATACTGCTGTTAACTCTGATTGCCTTGGATCAGTTTTTGAAAAAATTACAGAACTGATCAAATAAAACCTCCCACCCTGAAATATTGATTGATCCCTGTCGCCTCGACAAGCTCAGCGTCCAAACAGTGCAAGTCTCCAGGTCGCCGGGTCTCCAGGACTCCTTTTTCCAGGGGCATAAAAAAAGCCCTGAAAAACAGGGCTTAAGGCTTGTGTTACTGGTATTTGGGGAGTGATTCCGCCAGGATTCGAACCTGGGACCCACAGCTTAGAAGGCTGTTGCTCTATCCAGCTGAGCTACGGAACCCTATCAAACAACCGGCCCGGGGGCCGGAAGTATTGATGGCGCAAAATTAATCATTTTTTTTGGTTGTATCCTTTTTGCGGGCCAAAAAATCCCGGAAGGACTCTTTATGATCCAGTTCACGGGTAAAAATCAGATGATTGAGTACATGTTTCAGCTCCGAATAGCTCACCTGCTCGCCCAGCACCTCCCGGGCCGGGGTAAAATGATAATCGTCGCAGGCATGATAATATTCCCTGATCAGGGCCTGCTTGTCGGGGGGTACCAGGCGGTCAATTTCTATTTCACCGGTTTTCACGAATTCGGCCAGATGCCCCTCAATGGTACTGGCGGCCAGAGAACGATGGCCGGCAATTTCACGAATTGAAAGCCCCTGGTTGAACATCTCCAGGCTGATCATTTTGGTGGAATGATGAATTTTTTCTTTTGCAGCCTTTCTGCAGGCATCATCAAAAGGATCAAATGCCTTTTTGTTGATCGTTAAATGATGCTTCTGACAGTATTCTTCAACCACCCGGATAATCGCCGGGCCATACATACGGGCCTTTTTGGCCCCGATGCCATGAATCTCCTGCAGGGTGTCGTCGCAGCCCGGCAGGGTGTTGGCAATTTCTACCATCGAACGCCGGGCCAGGATCCGTGCCAGTGGGATACTATCCTCAACAGCCAGTTGATCGCGCCACTGCCGCAATGCCCTCAGCAATTCGGGATGATCGCACACTTCTTTGACAGGCAGGCCGGCACTTTTGCGGGTAGTCGATGCCGGCAATTTCTCCACAGAAGCCTTGGCACGGGCTTCCAGCAGGGTTGTTACCTGAAAGCCCTCCAGGCAAGCTTCAAGAGAGGCTTTTTTGATAAAGGCCTCCTGCAAAAATCCTTTCAGCGCTTCTTCCAGGGCTTTTTTTACGGCTTTATTATCAGAATCAATGATCAGGGCATCCGCCACCGAAAGGACTCCTTTATGCAGGCGTTCCAGGAACCAGGCACTGGCCTTTTTGATGCGTTCCTGCAGTTGGGGGTTGTTCTCAGGCTCTGTCTCAGCAGTTGTCATCCGGTCCAGCTCCCTGCCAAACCGTTGGCTAACCAGCTCCATTTCATTTTTTATGAGCGTGGCCATCCCCGAAAAGATGTCGGAAAGTCCTGCCTCCAGACTGTTCTGATGGTCGCCGGCCAGGCGATGCAATTTTTTCAGCAGATATTGCATGGGGCGAAAGTCAAAGAGCTGGTCGAGCAGCTGCTTTTGGTACATGATGCGTGCTTCCAGCAGTTGCTGCTCATCGGGCTCATGATCGCGCACATAGCTGGTAAAATGATTCACCTGCTGGTCGGCGGTCAGTCCCTGGGCAGATATCGTGGTGCTCAGCACCAGGCCTTCCAGGGTGCGGCAACGGCTCAGGGCCACATACACCTGCCCGTGGGCAAAGGCATCGTGGGCATCGATCATGGCCTTATCGAAGGTGAGGCCCTGACTTTTGTGGATGGTAATGGCCCAGGCCAGCTTCAGGGGATATTGCCTGAAAGTGCCGGTCACCGATTCTTTGATTTCAGCGGAAGCGTCATCCAGCACGTACTTTTTATTCTGCCACTCAACAGGCTCCACGGCAATAGGGTCATCCTCGCCGGGACACTTTACCAGCAACACATCCTGTGAGGCATCCAGCAGTATTCCGGTCTTGCCATTGAAGTAGCGTTTATCGGCCGAAGGATCATTTTTCACAAACATGACCTGGGCACCGGTTTTCAGCTGCAACACCTTATCGGTGGGCCAGGCATGCTCGGGGAAATCTCCTTCGATGGTTGCCGTCAGCTCCTTCACGGGCACGGGCAGCGCTGCCAGACGGGCCTCATTGATGCGCCGGGCCTGATGGTTATGAGTAGTCAGGGTAACATACCCTTCCTCTTCGGGTGGTTGAAAGCCCGGGCGGTGCCTGCTGTTGAGCAGCTTGCGGGAAAAATCATCCAGATTGTTGTTGCGCACCCGGTTCAACAGCTCAATAAACTGCTGATCGCTCTGGCGGTAAACATGTTTCAGCTCGATGCCCACGTAGTTGGTTTTCTTCAGAGCCAGGCTACTGAAGAAATACATCGTATCATAGTGGCGGCTGAGCAATTGCCACTCGTCATCTTTCACTACGGGGGCCAGCTGCTGAAGGTCGCCGATCATCAACAGCTGCACCCCCCCAAAGGGGAGTTCACGGTTGCGGAACCGGCGCAACACCTTGTCAATGCCGTCGAGCAGGTCGGCACGCACCATGCTGATCTCATCAATCACCAACAGGTCCATGCTACGGATAATATTGATTTTCTGGCGGCTGAAGCGTTGCGATGCGGCTCCGGCTTCCTCCTTGCTGATCTCGGGCAGCTGGGGCCCGAACGAGAGCTGGAAAAAGGAATGGATGGTCACCCCTCCGGCATTAATAGCCGCCACGCCCGTGGGAGCCACTACGATCATCCGTTTGTCGCTCAGGGTCTTGAGCTGGTGCAGGAAGGTCGTTTTTCCGGTACCGGCATTACCTGTCAGAAATACGTTGTGGCCGGTATACCTCACATAATCAAGGGCCAGCTGGCGGGGCGGGTTGTGGTCGGGCATGGGAATCATCTGCGGGTGGGTTTTTCATTCAAATTTACGAATTGAAAAAGGATTGCCGGTCATGAATCAGAAATAATTCCACCGATTTAATCCCAGCACCAATCCGTGAGCCCGGGATGGCGCCCTGGGCTTTTCTTCCATGAAAAAACGGGCATCAACGATCCTTCACCGAGGCATACAGGAAGGCGATTTCCTGTTTCCACATCAGGGTGTCGGGTGTTTCCAGAATCATGGGGATGTTATCGAAACGCGGATCATTCATCAGGCGCACGAAGACCTCCTCGCCCAGGGTGCCCTGCCCGATCTGATCGTGGCGATCGACCCGTGAGCCATGCAACTTTTTGGAGTCATTCAGGTGCATCCCTTTCAGGTAT
>JAWOCF010000087.1:0-5046 GCA_046483935.1 Bacteroidales bacterium
TGCTGGATTTTGAAAAACGTGAATACTCTCTGCTGGCAGCCGTTCCTGCGGGAATCACCAGGGCATACGAAACCACCACCAACTATTTTAAGGAGTTGGGATTGCTGTTCAGGCCTGAAGTAAAAACCACTGAAAGCCTGGGAGGCTTTATCACCATTGCAGGCATCTTCACTCCTACCTGGGACTGGCACCATTTCTGGACCATTACAGCCTTCCTGTCGGTCATTCTGGCCATCCAGTGCAGGAATAGGCAATAAATTCATGATGGCCAGAATGACCGACAGGAAGGCTGTAATGGTCCAGAAATGTTGCCAGTCCCAGGTAGGAGTGAAGATACCTGCAATGGTGATAAAGCCTCCCAGGCTTTCGGTGGTTTTTACTTCAGGCCTGAACAGCAATCCCAACTCCTTAAAATAGTTGGTGGTGGTTTCGTATGCCCTGGTGATTCCCGCAGGAACGGCTGCCAGCAGAGAGTATTCACGTTTTTCAAAATCCAGCAACTGTCCAAGGGGGGGGGCATATACTCCAATCAGTCCCGTTTCAGGTACTTCCATGGGTAATTCTAATTGCTGCCCATTACGCTCGACAGTAAGGGTAGTTTGTTGTCCGGCATACTCTCCGATCTGTTGGCGGAACTCATCAAAATAGAGGGTTTGTTCTCCCCCAATGCCAACGATTCGGTCGCCCTGTTGCACGCCAGCTTCCCGGGCGGGAGAGTCTTCCGAAAACCCCTCTGCGATAAAAGGAAAACGGGGACTGATAAAGTAGTTTCCTTTTGAGGAAATCAACTTGCCGAAGAAACCATCTGGTACCGGTTGGGTGACTCTTTGGCCATTGCGGATGACAGTGTAAGTTTCCACGTCGTCCATGAGGAATTTCCTGGGGATATCCAGATAAGCTTCTACTTCTTCATCATTGATTTCAACAATGATATCACCGGTTTGCATGCCCACCTCCCGGGCCAGGGAATCTGCCACGATGCCATGTTTTACATTCTGAGCAGGAAGGTATTGTTCGCCCACAAAAAAGAGCATGAAGATATAAATGAAGGCGGCTAGAATGATGTTGAAGGTTACCCCACCAAGCATGACGATCAGCCGTTGCCAGGCAGGTTTGGCACGAAACTCCCAGGGTTTGGCAGGTTGCTTCATTTGTTCCTTATCCATCGATTCATCTATCATGCCTGCAATTTTCACATAGCCTCCCAGGGGTACCCATCCCATCCCGTATTCGGTATGACCCCGCTTAAACTTGAACAGCGAGAACCAGGGGTTGAAGAATAAATAGAATTTCTCCACCCGGATCTTGAAGAGCCTTGCCGGAATCATATGTCCCATTTCATGAATGACTATGAGCAGTGACAGGCTCAGGAAGAATTGTAACGCTTTAATCAGGATTTCCATCTATTGGTAGTTATTTGTTTTTTAATGATTGACTTAAATAATTGATGATTTTTTTCCCACCAATGAGCCGGCCAGCAGCCTGGTCTCATGGTCGGTATGCAGGTAGTCATCCAGGGAAGGGTCCTGAACAAAAGGCACCCTGTCCATACACTCAGCAATGATGTCGGACATTTCCAGAAATCCTGCCTGATCTTTCAAAAAGGCCGATACTGCTACTTCATTGGCAGCATTCAGGATGCAGGGCATGTTTCCAGCCTGGTGCAGGGCCCGGTAAGCCAGCTCCAGGTTGGGGAAACTCTTGACATCCGGCTTCTCGAAGGTCAGCTGCGGAAAATCCATGAAATTGAACCGGGGATATGCTGAATGAATTCTTTCGGGATACCCCATGGCATATTGAATGGGTAGCTTCATGTCGGGCAGTCCCATCTGTGCCTTCATGGAGCCATCTTCAAACTGTACCAGGGAGTGAATGATGCTCTGGGGGTGTACGATTACCTCGATTCTGGAGGCCGGAATCCCGAAAAGCCAATGCGCTTCAATCACCTCCAGCCCTTTGTTCATCAGAGAAGCCGAATCAATCGTGATTTTGCTGCCCATGTCCCAGGTAGGATGTTGCAAGGCCATTTCTTTCTTTACTGTTGAGAGAAATTCCTTGTCTTTACCCCTGAAAGGCCCGCCACTGGCAGTGAGATAAATCTTTTCTACCGGGTTGTCCCATTCCCCTGCCAGACATTGAAATATGGCTGAATGCTCCGAATCGACCGGATAAATATTCACCCCGCGTTGCCTGGCCAGGCGGGTGATGATGTTTCCTGCCACCACCAATGTTTCCTTATTGGCCAGGGCAATAGATTTGCCACTGTTGATGGCCGCCATGGTAGGCTCCAGTCCGGCAATACCCACCATGGCAGTGAGCACCATGTCGATAGAGTCCATTTCCACGACCTGCGAAAAAGCTTTACGGCCGGCGTAAACCTTAATGGGCTTATGAGCCAGGGCCTGCTTTACTTCATGAATCCATTTTTCATTGCCAATGACAATGGCATTGGGTTCAAATTCAAGGGCTTGCTCAATCAGCAGCTTCACATTGTTTTGGGCAGTAAGCACCTCAACGGCAAAGCGCTCAGGGTTCTGGCGGATCACCTCTAAAGCCTGGGTTCCGATAGAACCGGTAGAGCCCAGGATGGCAATATTCTTTTTGTGTGTAACCGTCATTTAAAAAATTATATAATCCAGTGGGTCAACCGGATTTCCATTAAACCAAAGTTCAAAATGCAGGTGGGTTCCCGTAGAGTACGCTCCTGTGTTGCCGATCAGGGCAATGGCATCTCCGGCTTTCACCGGAGCCCCTTGTTCGCTCAGCAGCTTGCTGTTGTGCTTGTATACCGAAATCATATTGTTGGAATGTTGAATGGCAATGGTATTGCCGGTTTCAAGCGACCAGGAGGCAAATACCACCGTGCCGTCCAGAATGCTTTTGATGGCCGAATTCTCATCGGCTACTACATCCACTCCATAATGATGTTGTTTGGGGTTGAATACGTTTGTTACCATGCCATTTACCGGAGCGAAAAAGCTGAAATGATTGATTCTGGGGGATTCAGTCAATTCTTCGGTTTCCCAGGAGGCATTCTGCATGATGGCTTCCATTTCTGCACGAAGCAGAGAATCTTCAGGCGAGCGGGGCAGTTCTTCCATGCCGGGGGCCTGATCCTGGAACACGGTGTCGGTGGGATAAAAATCCACTTCCCGTCCCTCTACAATATTACGAATGTTTAACATATACAGGTTCTTCTGTCTGAGATCCTTTTCCAGTGAATCGGCACGCAACATTAGCTCGCGCAGCACCTGACGGGTATTAAAATCAGCATATCCCGGCACATATTCCCGCAAGGGTGTAAAGGCAATGAGGTAGGCTGTGCCGATGACCAGAAAAATGCTTAAGGTCCCGAAAAAGATAAATACGTTGAATCGGGTGAGCCGGAATGAGAGTTTCTCCTCAAAAGTATCGTCGTTCATTAGCACCAACCGATACTTGTCGTGTAGCTTCTTATAGAAATTCCGGTTTTTTTGTTGTTGATTGTCCATAATAGTAGTGATCCTGCTGCATCGCTCAGAACCTGTAAAATTACTAATTTTTACCCATTGCAGGCTTGCGGATGCAAATTTCGCATTATATCAGAATAACACCCACATTTTTTTTTGATGACCCTGAGCTTGAAAGATTAAACATATTTATGCAGTGATCATTGAGTAAAATAAAATAAATTTGCATTTTGCAAGTTATCATTGAAACATTAAAGCCTCAGAACGTTGAAAAGAAAATTGTCAGGTTTTTCTTCTGTAAGGATCCTTGTTCTTTTTGGGGTAATGGTTCTGCTGGGGGCATGTTCCACGCAAAAGAACACTTTTGTGAACCGCTCCTACCATACAATCACCACCAGATTTAACGGGTACTTTAATGCCAATGAGAGCTTCACCCAGGGCCTCCAACGCCTGAGCAGCCAACATGTGGAAAATTATGAAGGCATTCTGAGTATTTTTCCCTATGGCACTGCCCAGCAGGCTGCCTCTGTGAATCAATACATGGATGTGGCCTATCAGAAAGCCAGTATCGCCATCCGCCGGCACTCCATGAACATCAGGGGCGTTGAATATAACAGCTATATTGATCAATCCTATTTTCTGATTGCCCGTTCTCACTTCTTTAAAGGTGATTATAACCTGGCCATTCTTACCTTCGAGTATATTGTCAGACAATACGACACCCCATTGGCTTACCAGGCCAAGGTTTGGATTGCCAAAAGCCAGATGTTCCAGGAGCGTTACAACCAGGCACGTCAGATGCTTGAGGTTGTAGAAAGGGACATTCAGCAGGGCCTGGCCCCGGAAGAGGCCATCAGGATGTATCATCTTGTTGCTGCTGACCTGGAAATGAAACAGACCAATTATCAGCAAGCCATCCCCTCACTGCACGAAGCCATCAACCTGACCAGCAACCGGCAGCAACGCACCCGCCTTACTTTTATTCTGGGGCAGTTGTATCAGGAGGTCAAAAACTATTCCGATGCCCAGGCTACTTATGAGCGAATATTGAAGATGAACCCTTCTTTTGAACTTGCTTTTCAGGCCCGCATCCGAATGGCCATGGCTTATGATCCTGCCTCAGGCAATAGCGATGCCATCCATTCGGAACTCACCCGCATGCTGCGCGATGATAAAAACAAGGCTTTCCGCGACCAGATTTACTATGCATTGGCCCAGATGGCCCTGCGCCAGGGTCAGCAGGAAGAAGCCATTGACCTGTTGCTTGAATCAACAGCCGCAAGTGAAGAAAACCGCCTGCAAAAAGGGCTCTCTTTTTATCAACTGGCACAGATCTATTATCAGAAACCCGATTACCTGAAGGCCAGTGTTTATTATGACAGCACAGTGACCTATCTGCCACAGAGCTTTGAGAACTTTCAGCAGATCAGCACCACCCGTGGAATGTTGTCGGAATTGGCCGTCAACCTGCGTATCATTGCTGTTGAAGATTCGCTGCAGCGGCTGGCAGCACTGCCCGAGCAACAGCGCAATGAAATGGTGGATCAGATGATCGCCACCATGCGCGAACAGGAAGCCCTGGAACGGAAGGCTGAGC
>JAWOCF010000197.1:0-3503 GCA_046483935.1 Bacteroidales bacterium
CAATGCGGGCAATGGTGGCATTTGAAGCCCCCGCTCCAAAGTATACGATCTTCACCTCCCCGATTTTCTTGTTAACCAGCTTCAGGGCATTGATCAACCCGGCCAGTGTAACGCAGGCAGTGCCCTGTGCATCATCGTGCCATACCGGAATGTCGCACTCTTCGCGCAGCACATCCAGCACACGGTAACAGTTTGGTTGTGAGATGTCTTCCAGGTTGATGGCTCCAAAGCTATGTTGCGCCATTTTAGCAAACTCAATGAGTTTTTCGGGATCATTTTTCCCTTCTTTATTGCGGCTGTCAACACACAAGGCCATGGCATCCACTCCACCAAGATACTTCATCAGAAAGGCTTTGCCTTCCATCACTCCCAGGCCCCCGGGAGGGGTGCAGTTGCCATCGCCCAGCACACGGGTAGAATCGCTGAGCACAGCCACCAGGTTTCCCCGGTTTGACAACTCATACGAGGTGTCGTTATTATCGCGGATGGTGGTAGATATTTTAGAAACCCCGGGAGTATACCATGCATTAAACCAGTTAAACCCCAATACCGGTGCCTTGGGCAGGGTTTGCATCTTGCCGTTGTAAAACTTATGGGCCGTAATGGCCAGCTCTTTGTAGAACAAGGTTTTGGCTTTTGCTTTTTGCTCCGGAGTAAAATCATCGGGCAACATTTGTTCCAGGTTGTCTAAGCTGAGATTTAGTTCCATAGGGGGTGAAGATTTGGTTTGTGCAGTAAAGATATAAACATTTTATCTTATTAAAAATAATACGACAAGAGGATGATAATTTTTAATGAAAAAAGAGTATTGACAACTAAAAAAGCAAGGGCCCATAAAAAGAAACCGCCCCAGAAAGTCTTTCTGAGGCGGTTTTCAACAAATCCTTTTGTCTGGAAACTCTAATTCATTTCAAGAATCTGAAACAAATCATCCAGCCTTGGCGTGAGGATGATTTCTGTTCTTCTGTTTTTGCGGCGTGCCTCAGCAGTGTTGGCAGGATCCAGGGGCATGTGTTCGCCCTTGCCGGCAGCTGTCAGCCGCTGAGGATCCAGCTCGGCATGCTTGAGCAGGATGCGTACGATGGCAGTAGCTCGCAACACGCTCAGGTCCCAGTTGTCGCGGATCTGTGCACCGGGCCGCAGGGGCACATCATCAGTATGACCTTCAATCAACACATGGATCCCGGGATTGCTCTCCAGCACTCCTGCCAGCTCCTTGAGGGCTGTCTCACCACGTGCATCTACATTAGTGCTTCCACTGGCAAACAAGAGGCTTTCTTCCAGCGATACATAAACCTTCCCCTGCTTGATTTCCACAGTCAGCCCATTGTTTTCAAAGCCTAACAGGGCATCTGAAACAGTGCTGCGCAACGCCTTTACTGCGGCGTCCTGGCGGGCAAGGATTTCTTCCAGCTCATTGACCCGCATTTCCTTTTGCTTCAGGTTCTCTTCTTTCTCGTTCAGAGCAATGGTTGCTTCGCGCAGCTCATCTTCGCGCACCTGCAGGTCTTCCTGGGTGGCCTGCAACCGCTTCAAGATCATCTGCGTTTCTTCCGAGCGGCCGGCCAGCAACCGTTCATTTTGCTCCTGAACCAGCTCATATGTACGGTTTAGTTGTTCATAGTTTCTGGTCAGATCCCTGATGTTCGAATTTAGCCGGGTGGTGTCTTGCTTCAGCAAAGACACTTGCCGTTCCAGCCTTTCAATACGTTCGGCAAGCTCATTATTCATAGAGCTCGCTGCTTCATTTTCCTTACGCAGCAGCGTGTTCTCTCTTGAATATTCCTGATAATTGGCTTCAAGGTCCTGATACTTACGTGCGGGCACGCAAGATACCGCAAACATAGTCAGCGCGAAAAACAAATAAAGAATCGTTCTGTTCATTGGTTGGAATTATTAAGAAATTACTATTAGCATATAACTTGTGTAACTCCGGATATCGCTGCCGGAGGAATAGAACAAAAGTAACAAATCCAGTGAACTCCGGAATTTCTAAAGAGAATCAATATCAATGCCAATCTTTTTCATCAGCAGCGAGGCATTGAAGCTTTTACAAATGCCGGGTTTCAATTTATAATCAAAATAGAGTTCTTCGTTTTCTACTGTCACATCAAAATGAAAATTGCGAATGTGGTCAGGAAGGTCAGCTGCCAGATCAGTGAGTTGAAGGTCGTGGGTAGCGATCAATGCTGCCACCTCATTTTTCAGCAGTTGCCTGATGAGTGCCTTACTTCCTGTGTGGCGGTCGGTGGAGTTGGTTCCCTTCAGAACTTCGTCGAGCAGCAGCAGACATTTTTCACCATGTTCTACCTGTTGAAGGATATTTTTTATACGCTCCAGTTCGGCATAAAATGACGAGGCATTCTCTTCAAGTGAATCCATCACCCGCATCGAGGTCATGATCTTTGCCGGTGCCACAATCATTTTGCCTGCACATACCGGGGCGCCAGCCAGCGCCAGCACCATATTAACCCCCAACGTCCTCAGAAAGGTGCTTTTGCCCCCCATGTTTGAACCTGTTATAATATCGGTTTGCCGGTTGCCCGACAAACTGTAATCATTGGTCACCCGCTGACTTTCAGCAATGAGAGGGTGCCCGATTTTAACAGCTTCCAACCTGAAATATCCGGTATGAATATCAGCAAAAGGCCACTGCGGATGATTATAATGCAGCACAGCAATTGACACCAGGGCATCAAACTCACCAATGATTCTCACCCAATGGTCCACATTTTTGCCGTTCTTCAAAAACCATTTCTCAACGGCCATTGCCACATGCACTTCCCAGAAGGAAAAAATATTCAGCAATATTGATACAATCACGTTATACCTGTTGTCGAGCATGCGGGAGTATCCCGACAGCTTCTTCAGCTCCTTTTCTGCCTGATGATACTCCAGCAATTCATTCCTCAGGGAAGAGGTAAGATTTTCTGTGAAAGGCTCAGCAGAGATTAAGTGAATCAGCCTGGAATACTTTAAAAGCAACCCTTCCTGGTTGTTAATATGATTGTGTATTAAGGTTACCTTAGCTGCATTGGCATTCAACACAATATAGTTTATCACAACCGACACCAACAGAAGCGCCCATAACTCAGAAATAAAAAAGGCTCCTGCCAGCAGGGCAAGCGAAGTAGCGGGAAGAATGAAGATCAGGGATTTCAACAATCTTTTTTCGTGCAGCACAACCTTGAAACTACTGACCCAGTTGATCAATCTTGTTTCATTTTTCTCGCCCAAAAAGAAAGTCCTTAAAAACGCTTCTTTAAAGGCCTGTTTTTCTGATAATTCCTGCACTGCTTGTTGCCTTAGCAGAATGACAGGTTCTTCGGAAGGCCCCTTAAGCCATGTAGCCAGCAGGTTGCTCCCTTTTTCAGTTACGGTGCGATTCATAAAGCTGAACAGCGAAAACCTTCCAAAGATATCCAGGTCGAATGTGTAAGGATGGTTTGAGTCATGATGCTCATGACCGTCACCAAACAAGTTCTCTGTCTTGCCGGTTCGTA
>JAWOCF010000206.1:0-4083 GCA_046483935.1 Bacteroidales bacterium
CAGCCAGCGGCGCTACCAGGAGGCCAAAGCCGATCTGGAAAATTTCGTTCCCTTCAAGTTTGTGCTCGACAGGGCTTACGAATCTGAACGTAAGGTATATCCGGTTCGCTGGCTGATTGTGTTTTTGTCAGTGTTTGCCGCCGGTTTCGGGGGTGTCATCATCCTGATGGTGTATGAAAACCTGCGTAACAAGGGGATCATTAAGGAAAAGAAAGCAAAAACTCCAAAGTCTTCCTAGTCAGGTGTTGAAAGAAAACAGGCTTCAGTGGCTCTATGGGGGCAGCCTTGTGTTTGTTGCCCTGAACCTGGTCATGATGGTTCAGGGGATTTACTGGCTGTCGGCAATACCCTTTGCCCTCGGTATTATGCTGATGTTGTTCTTTTCCCTGGATAAACTGATACTGTTGCTGGTTTTTTTGACCCCTTTTTCGTTTAAGTATATACACGAAGAACTGGGTTTTACAATGGCTGTTCCCACCGAGCCGGTTATCGTGGTCATCATGCTGCTTTTTATTGTGAGGCTGCTTTATGAGGGGAACTACGACAAACGGGTGTTGCGTCATCCGGTGACGGTTTTTCTGATCATTCAGTTGTTGTGGATGCTGGTGACCACCATCACCAGTGAAATGCCACTGGTATCTTTCAAATTTTTCGTTTCCCGTCTTTGGTTTGTCACCACGTTCTTTTTTATCGGGGTGTATCTGTTCCGTGAACGGATAAATATGCACCGTTTTATGTGGCTGTTCGGATCTGCCCTGGCTATTGTGGTGATGATTTCAACTTATAAACACTATCTCCACGGGTTTGACCGGGAGGTGGGGTATGCAATGGTCCAGCCTTTTTTTAATGATCACACGCATTACGGGGCAGTATTGGCCCTGGTGGCACCATTTTTTATTGTGATGGCCTTTAACCGCGCCGGCAGTGTGCTGCGCAGGCGGGTTGCCATGATGGTATTTTTGTTGTTCTGTGCGGGCATTTTATTCAGCTACAGTCGTGCCTCCTGGCTGAGCCTGATTGTGGCTGCCGGAGGATTTGTTATCCTGGTTTTTCGCCTGAAGTTCCGCTTTATCCTTGCCGGGATGATTCTTCTGCTCGGGGTTTTTGCCCTGTATCAAACAGAGATCGTGATGCAACTTGAACGCAATCAGCAGGAATCATCCGGTGATTTTGCCGAGCATGTGCAATCCATTACCAATATCACCTCGGATGCATCCAACCTGGAGCGGATCAATCGCTGGCGATCCGCTTACCGTATGTATGAGGAGAGACCGGTTTTTGGCTGGGGACCGGGAACATACCAGTTTGTGTATGCCCCCTTTCAGCGCTCTGAGGATTATACCATTATTACCACCCATTTTGGTGATCTTGGGAATGCACACAGTGAATATATCGGGCCGCTCTCGGAAAGCGGGCTCCCGGGAATGCTTTCCTTTATCGGTCTGGCGCTGGCTTTACTGGCCACAGGCGTGAAACTGTATAAACAGGCACCTGACAGGGAGATGCGTCTCATTGCCCTGGGCTTAACACTGGGGTTCATCACGTATCTGACCCATGGACTGCTGAATAATTTTCTGGATACAGATAAGGCTTCTGTGCCCTTTTGGGGGATGATGGCCATACTGGTTGCCATGGACGTGTTCTATCCCAAACGGGAACAAAGGGCATGAGGTTTTTTTGTAAACCACTTGATTATCTTTTAATTTTGTGGCCAAACAAAATATACCGACACTATGGAAACCATCAAAACCCTCCTGAATCACCGTACAATTCGTAAATATAAAAGTGACCCTATCGACGATCAGGTGCTGAACGAAGTGCTTGAAGCCGGGTTCCGTGCTTCAACCACCGGCAACATGCAGGTCTATAGCGTCATTGTTTCCAGGGATGAGCAAAAGCGCAAGGAACTCTGTAAGCTCCATTTCGGGCAACCAATGGTGGAGCAGGCTCCCGTTCTTCTCACCTTCTGTGCCGACTTTAACCGGTTCAACAAATGGTGCCGGCAAAGGGATGCAGACCCGGGGTATGACAACTTTCTTTCGTTCTTTACAGCCGCCATCGATGCCCTGCTGGTGTCACAGAATGTGGCGGTCGCTGCGGAGGCTCACGGACTGGGGATCTGTTACCTGGGAACCACCACCTACCAGGCCGATAAGCTGATCGACTTCTTTGATCTGCCGGAAGGCGTGGTGCCTGTTACTACCCTGGTGGTGGGTTATCCTGATGAAGAGCCCGAGCAGGTAGATCGTTTACCTGCCGAGGGGGTGGTGCACCACGAAACATACAGGGATTACAGCCGGGAAGACATAGACAGGATATACCATGAAAAAGAGAATCTTCCCCTGACGGCCGACCTGATCAGGGAGAATCAGCTGGAAAACCTGGCACAGATTTTCACCCAAAAGCGGTATACCAGGAAAGACAACATCCACTTCAGCAAGGTAATGCTGGATGTACTTCACAAGCAGGGATTCATGAATCACGAAGGGTAATCAGCCTCCCGGTCAGGGAAAGGGGATGCCTTCAATCTGGTTCACTGTTACTTTGGGAATGGTGGCATCAAATTGCTCATTGATGGCCTCAATGAAATCATTGGCCACGATGGCACTGCCCCTTTTGCTGAGGTGAATTCCGTCCAGGGAGAAGATCCCCCCTGTAATAAAAGATGAATCGTAGGCGATGCCATCGATGTAGAAGCCTTGCCCTGCCTCCTGCAGCCTCTGGTGTATGTCAACATGTGCAAGCCCACTGGCAGTGGCTGTTTCTCTGATCACCTGGTTGAAGGCTGCCGTAGCCTCATTGATCTCTGTGACCTGAGTTTCTGACAGGTAATGCGTTTCCGGCAAAGGAGTCTGGCTGCCCCAACCTTGTTGTGTGATCCCTGTCAGGGCTGTGAGCAGTACGATCTCTCCTTCTTCCAGCTGCCTGATTCCTGCCGGATGGGTGGTGTCCTCAGCCACCAGGGCGTTCATCCCCACCGAGAAACTGATATGAGGCGCCTCCTGGTAGGCACTGTTGAGCTGGTCCGCCATTGCCTGCTCCGTGAGGGGGAGTGCGTTGTAAGGAACAGTTGAAAAGAAAGGAATGCTTTTAATGTCCGGAATATTGGCAACCACCCCTCTGGCACCTTCCTGCGTCAGCTGTGAAACCATCATCTGGTAAAAAGTGGCAAACTCTTCCGCTGAGGTAATGCCCTCTCCCTTGCCTCCGCTTGTGGCAAACCCGAGGATGTCATTGTTTCCTGCCCATAAACTGAAAAAGGTGGGCTGAAGGGCCAGTGCATCTGTTATGACACTGCTGGAAGCCGGATTGGCTGCAAAACGCCCGAAGTAAGGATTCAGGGTCCCATAACCCCTGAACAGCAAATGCTCCACCTTTGCCCCCGGCACCCCGAGGTTGTGGAAAGGACCATCTTCGTCGAAAATATTTTCACTGTTGGCAGGGTCCGGGCTGCCTGGTGCCGGAACCGGCATCAGTGAACCGTTTATTTCTGCCAGTACCAGTCGGTTGCCGAACCCCAGCTCATCCTTCATCAGGGGCTGAGAAAAAGAAGACAGCCCTGCATGCATAAGTTGGCCGGCCATGAGGTTGGCCAGGGAGTGCTCCTGCCCGTTCCTGAATAATTCCCCGTCTTTGAATCCTGCAGTCAGGGAATTACCGATTGCTGCATAAGTGGTGAAGTCAGCCTCCCCTGAATACGGATCCGGCAGATCTGGTTCCGGCTCACATCCGGGCGTGATCCAGAAGAGGAAGATCAGAAGCAGGTATTTGCGTGCTGTATGGTTCATAGTTTAAGGTATTGGATGGTTGGTTCTTGTCAATATGATAAAAAGAGTGATTTGGGTGCTCTTGAGGCGGTTGGAAAAATGACAGTAAGGGTTTGCCATACGGCCTGAGGCTGGCATTTGCAACCGTACCGGCATTTACAACCTGTAACTGATGCCGATGCCAGGTATCAGCACCCTTGTGCTGTAGGTGCCGCCGAAGTTCTCCGGACTGTATGTTGCCTCTTTTTCCAGTCCCATGACGAAAAGAAGGCTGGCATCAATACTCAGGTTGCTTGTTGGCATATAAGTGAGTCCT
>JAWOCF010000201.1:0-3164 GCA_046483935.1 Bacteroidales bacterium
TCGTCAAACAACCGGGTGATGGAAACCACCATTGTCATTCACGGCAAAAGATCCTCGCGCACCATTACCTCAAAAATCTATGCCCAGGGGGATGTTAAGTCTTATACCGAATACCTGAGCCCTGCCCGTGAACAAGGCACCAAAATGCTGAAACTTCAGGATCAGTTATGGATCTATTCACCTTCCACCGATCGCACTATCCAGATATCAGGGCATATGTTGCGTCAGTCGGTCATGGGATCTGATCTTTCATACGAAGACATGATGGACGATCGCCCGCTGCTGGAAGTCTATAACGCCCAGGTAGCCGGCACCGAAACCATTGACGGGCGGGAGACCTACCAGGTTGAACTCCAGGCAAAAGTGCAGGATGTGGCCTATCATCGCCAGATGATGTGGGTAGATACCCAGCGATATGTTCCCCTGAAACAGGAGATGTATGCCAGGAGCGGTCAGTTGCTCAAGAAGATTGAATTTCAGGAAGTGAAGCAGGTTCAGGGCCGTTGGTTCCCGACGGTCATGATTTATAAGGACATGCTGAAAGATGGGAAAGGCACCGAATTCAGGATTACGGATATTGAATTTAATGTGGATATTCCTGAACATATCTTTACCAAGGGAGTTTTGAGAAGATAGGCATGATCACTCCTGTTCGTCGGGTTCGGGTATGGCCTTGTTGCTGAACAGATATCCAAAAGGATTTAAAAAAGGCACATGCCTGCAAATCACCGATATCATCCCAAACAGCGGGATGGCCAGCACCATTCCCATCACCCCCCATACCTGCCAGCCCAGGATCACGGTGACAATGATAAAGAAGGGATGCACATCCACCTTGCCTCCCAGCACAATGGGCTGAAGGATGTAGGAATCAACAAACTGGGCAACGATGAAAGTGATGGTGATTCCTAGGAACTCTCCGCCGCCGTCGTTGGTAATCAGGCTGAAAAAAACGGCCAGGATATAGGCCAGAATGTTTCCCACATTGGGGATGATGGATAATGCTGCGGCCAGCAGGCTGATAAAGAAGGCGTTATCCAGACCGGTGATTGCCAGCCCGGTATAGTACAAAGCAGTAAGAGAGATCATCAGCAGCAACCTTCCTGCCATGTATCCCCGGCTGACGGAGGCGGTCCTTGAAATAATGGTGGCGACCTCATCTCTTTTTTCCCTGGGAAACAGCCTTAAGATAAAGCCTTTGAAGTGGTCTCTGAAGTAGATGAACAGGAACACATAAACGAAGGTCACGATAAAATCTACCAAAAAGCTTAACAGGGCCTGCACCACCGAAAGCGCCTGCTTGCCGATACCTGAGGACGATTGTGAGTCATCCTCTTCTTCTTTTTCTTCCGGCTCCTGCTGCTCCTGTTGCTCCTGGGGAAGGAAACCATTTACATGATGCTCCTCAAGGGGGGTGGTGCGAATCAGATATTGGGTGGTTTGCTGCAGGCGGCCGGTCATTTGCTGCTGTATTTTTTCCCAATCCTCTGCAAAGACACGGACCTGAAAAAACAATACTACCACAAACCCGGCGGCCATTATAAGAAGTATCAGGGTAGATGCCAATGTAGCCCATCCCCTGGAAAAACCCCAGGCCTCCAGCCTGTTGTTGACCGGAAGCATCAAAAGTGCCATGACCATTGCTGTTAACAAAGGAATCAGGAATGGGCCTGACTCTACCAATCCGAGAAACAAAAAATACAGGCCAGCCACAATAAGGCCAGAAAAAATGAGGATTCGTTCCCCCTTCTTCATGTATTCTTTTGTCTTTGAATCCATCAATGATCAATTATACAGCAGACAATACCCTACTGGTAATATGATTTACAATTTACAAATTTGCTGATTAAGATAAAAATAACCATCACTGAAAATAAAAAAAAGATTTCATAATCAATACTGTGTCAGGGAAAAAGTGATGACATCCTGTGTATATAAATCATTTTATTAATTTTAGGGAGTCAGCCGACCAAACCATCAAAATCCATTTCTCATGACCCACAGAAAGAGCAGTATTTTAACAGCCTTATTGGTAATGGCAGGCATCCTGTTCATTATCCTGATCAGTTTCCATGCCAGCAGGCCTCCTGCTGTTGTTCCTGCAGAGGCATCTGCGGAAGCATTCTCGGCAGCGCGGGCCGCCATGCACCTGCCGCAGATCGCCTCCGTTCCCAATCCTCTGGGCAGCACGGCCAACGCTGAAGTGGGTGAATATCTTTATGAACAACTACAGGTTCTGGGGCTGGAACCCCAGGTACAGACCACCCGGTATCAGTATCATGACCGGGTGGCAAACCTTGTAAATGTGATGGCCAGGATAGAAGGCACGGGCGATGGGTCGGCCATTCTTTTCATGGGGCATTACGATTCACGGATCTCGGCGCCGGGGGCCTCCGACAATGGCTCGGCAGTAATTACCATGCTGGAGCTGATCCGCATGCTGCAACACCATCCCACGACTGAAAATGACATGATCTTCCTGTTTTCTGATGGCGAGGAATTCGGGTTGCTGGGAGCACAGGCCTTCATGGCGGAGCATCCCTGGACTCAGGGTATCGGGCTGGTCATTAATTTTGAAGCGATGGGAACCAATGGCCAGAGCCTGATGTTCGAAACAGGAACCAACAATCTGGAAGTGGTGAGAGAATTTGCCAGAGCGGTTCCTTATCCGGTCGGAAATTCACTCAGCGTGGAGATCTACAACAGGATGCCCAACTATACCGACTTCGAGGTGTTCAAGACCCTCGGTTACCAGGGGCTGAATTTTGCATATATTGGCAACAGCTTTGATTATCACACCCCTGGCGACAACATCGAAAATACCGATCTTCGCTCGGTTCAGCATCATGGATCTTATGCCGCAGCCCTGGCCCTTTATTTCGCAAACAAGCCACTTGAACTGGAGCAGGAGCAGAATGCCGTTTATTTCAACACCTTTGGATACGGCTTCGCTATGTATCCATACACCTGGGTGCCGGCGATCACTGTTCTGGTGCTGCTGGCCGGGGTGGTTATTGTAGCCATGGGCATATACCGCAAAAGAATCCATCCTGTCAGAATGCTGTCGGGGCTGGTATCGTTTGCTATTTTGTTGCTGATTCTGTTTGTAAGTTTCGATGCCATCTATCAAATCATTGCTTCTTATTATCCCGGCAACAGCTTCC
>JAWOCF010000264.1:0-4334 GCA_046483935.1 Bacteroidales bacterium
GGGACTAGTGTACGCAAGTACGTGCAGGTTCGAGTCCTGTTCTGGGCACATCTCTTATAAAGGGCTGTTTAACACTATGTTAGACAGCCCTTTCTGTTTTAGACCCTTCCTTTCCCGACCGGCCCATGCCCCTGAACAGGATTTTTCAAAACCCCACCTTCCTTCTTTCATTGCCCTACCAAATTCGCACCATAAACGTATCATAGACGTAGCATAAACGTATTAAATTCGCGAATTCGCGAATTTAATACGTTTAAACTACGTCTGAACTACGTTTGAACTGCGAATTTGATCAGGCCTTGAATATGCAATGACATGGGCAGGATTTAGGTAAGAGTGGGTTAAGTGATACCGAAGGATTTGACCTTTTTCTGGCGTTTCTGATTTTTTTGGCCAATGCAAAGAACCCGGAATGAGAGGGTATTTGCTATGAGGTGAATAACTATTTAACTTTGAATGCAAAAACAGGCCATCCTGAAGTGCTTTGAACGTTATGCTATTCTTTGGAAAGTTGAATGGCCCTTCATGTTGTCAATGAAATAAAAGATTACTTTCAACATCCGATGCCCACAGCTGTTGTACTGAATAACGGCTGCGCAACAACAAACACCCCATTGCATTATAAATAATGATCACAGATTATGAAAAACTGGCATACCCAACAAGCACATGCTGTTCTGCAGGAAACAGGGAGCTCAGCTGAAACAGGCTTGTCTTCAGAAGAAGCAAAAAAGCGTTTTGAGCAACAGGGCCCCAATGAACTGGAGGAAAAAAGAGGGCGCAGCCCCTGGAAAATGCTCCTGGATCAATTCACCGAAACCATGGTGCTGATCCTGATCGTGGCCGCTGTGATCTCTGCATTTCTGGGCAAGGAAACCGAGACCATTGCCATTCTTGCCATCGTGGTGTTGTTTGCCATCCTGGGCTTTATCCAGGAATACCGGGCCGAAAAAGCCATGGATGCCCTGAAAAAAATGGCCGTTCCCCTGGTGCAGGTCCTCAGGGATGGCATGGTCCGCGAAATTTCTTCCCGTGAGCTTGTACCGGGAGATATTATCCTGGTGGAAGCCGGCAATATCATTCCGGCCGATGCGCGCATCGTGAAGGAAGCCAACCTGAAAGTGCAGGAGGCCGCCCTGACCGGGGAGGCCGTGCCGGTCGAGAAAATGGAAAATGCACTTGCTGAACCAGAGCTTCCCCTGGGCGACAGGGCCAACATGCTTTATATGGGCACCAATGTTACCTATGGCCGGGGCACTGCCGTGGTGACCGGCACCGGCATGGATACCCAGCTGGGGAAGATTGCGGGGATGATCCAGGGGGTGGAAACCCGAAAAACACCGCTCCAGCAAAAGCTTCATCAACTGGGCAAGACCCTGGCCCTGGCTGGGGGAGCGGCTGCCCTGGTTATTTTGCTGGTGGGGGTGCTAAGGGGTGAGGCCCTGGCCGACATGTTCCTGGTGGCCATCAGCGTAGCCGTTGCCGTGGTGCCTGAAGGGTTACCCGCCGTAGTGACCATCACCCTTGCCCTGGGCTCCCAGAAAATGCTGAAGCGCCACGCCCTGATTCGTCGGCTTCCGGCCGTGGAAACCCTGGGATCGGTTACGGTGATCTGTTCAGATAAAACCGGAACCCTGACCGAGAATAAGATGACTGTCACGATTATGGAAGTTGCCGGCAGCCAGCAAGCCTTTCCCCCGACCGACAACACCCCTCATCAGGAGTTGCAACTTCCCCTGTGGATTGGGCTCTTGTGCAACGATACCATAATCAAGGAAGATGAGCCGGGGCAGTATATCGGAGACCCTACCGAAACTGCGCTGGTTGCGGCTGCTGAATCGGCCGGGATCGGAAAAAAACAAGCGGAAGCCCTGATGCCACGCATGCAGGAAATCCCTTTCGATTCGGAGCGCATGCGAATGAGCACCATCCATAAAGTGACACAGCAAAAGCATCCTGAAGGGTTGGAAGTCTTTCAGTCGCATCAGTATGTTGTGCTTACCAAAGGTGCGGTTGACAGCCTGCTGAAAATCGCTGCCAGGGTATGGACTCCAGATGGGGTGGTCGCCCTTGACGAAAGCGGGAAAGAGCGAATCCGCCAGGCCAACCAGCAACATGCTCAGCAAGGGATCAGGGTGTTGGGCCTCGCTTACAAAGGAATCAATGAGTTACCTGGTGAAACCCCACCGGAGGCTACAGAAAATGACCTGGTTTTCGCTGGTCTGGCCGGAATGATTGATCCTCCCAGGGCAGAGGCAAAGTCGGCCATTGCCAAATGTCGTGCTGCCGGAATAAGACCCATTATGATAACGGGCGATCATCCGGTAACCGCCTCGGTGATTGCCGCCAGCCTGAATCTGACAGACCATCCTGAAACTATAGCTGGTGATAAGCTGGTGGCGATGACGGCTGATGAATTACGGGATGCTGTACGCAGGGTGTCGGTGTTTGCAAGGGTGGCTCCGCAAGATAAGCTCAGGATTGTGGAAGCTCTTCAGGACCAGCAGCAAGTGGTAGCCATGACCGGCGATGGGGTGAATGATTCACCGGCCCTCAAGAAGGCTGATATTGGTGTGGCCATGGGCATTACCGGAACCGATGTGGCCAAGGAAGCTTCGGATATGGTGCTGCTGGATGATAATTTTTCCACCATAGTGGCAGCCGTGGAAGAAGGAAGGTCAATTTTTGACAACCTGCTGCGCTTCATCAAGTTCTCGCTGGGCGGAAACCTGGGTAAGGTGCTGGTCATGTTGCTGGCCCCGTTTTTCGGAATGCTGATTGCCTTGCGGCCCCTGCAGCTGTTGTGGCTGAACCTGCTGACCGATGGATTGATGGGATTGGGCCTGGGCGTGGAGCCTGCCGAAAAGGATGTGATGAAAAGGGTCCCCCGTAAGAACCAGGCCCCTATCCTCGGAAAGGGGCAGCTGATTCATGTTACCTGGAGTGGGATACTGATTGCCGCCATCACTTTAGGGGTAGGGATATATTATTTTGATCCGGCCCTGCCCGATGATCCCTATTGGCAGACCATGCTCTTCGCTACCCTTGGGTTCACCCAGATAGGCCACGCCTTTGGTTTGCGTTCAAGAGGGTATAACTTATTCTCGCTCACTTCCAATCCTTTGTTATCGGTTTTAACGCTTCTGACGATAGGGCTTCAACTGGCTGTTATTTACCTTCCCTTTCTGAAGAGATTTTTCCTGCTGACGCCACTTGCGCTTCATGACCTGCTCATTTCCTTTGCCTTTGGATTTGTGCTGCTGATTGCAGTGCGGCTTGAAAATTATATGAGCAAGGCATCCCAAACAACAACCCCTGCGGATTGCTTTTGTACTTCTGCAGAAAACAAAAATTTTACTGGCTGGATGAAAGATAAGAGAGTTGATGAATACATCGGGAAACAACCTTCTCCTCAGAAAGAGATATGCCGTAAACTGAGGATCATCATTTTTTATACCTTCCCAGGTATCAAGGAAGAAATGAAGTGGGGGGTTCCCTCATATGCTGAAGGGAGTTTTTATTTTGTCGCGCTCAAAACTCATGTCAACCTGGGCTTTTCTGTCAGAGGATTGTCTGATGCACAAAAGGCTTTATTTCAAGGCAGTGGAAAGACCATGCGGGTCATAGAAATTCATTCTGAAGAAGAGATCAATGAAAGCGAAATAGAAAAGCTACTGATATTCATTGACCACTCCTCTGATCCGACATCTTTGTAACCCGGTAAGCCGATCTGCTTATTGATGATTGTTCCTTGCATGACTTCTTTTCCAGGCATATTCTAAAAAAGAAGCAATCAGCAAAACGGGCAGCAGGGCAAAAAGCCCCCTGGAACTGCATGCTGTTGGGTTGTTCATGCTTTGGGCAATCTCGTTGGCGCGGTGGTTGAAAACCTCCATAAACCTGACTTTACCCGATAGGGGTTGATTAAGCGGAATCATCTGTTTTCCATCCATGAGGTGCTTGTTTTGAATGAATCGTGTTTAACGGGAAATAATTGGGTTGCTTAGTGTCTTCAGGTCAATGAAATAACAATGATACAAAGGTCATAAAAATATACCAGATAACTAATGGAAATAAAGAAAATTTTCTCTATTAATATCATTTTTTTCTCATACCAAAATCCGCTATCTTTGATATAAAGTAGCAGAAAACCATAATAAAATAACCATATAGATGAAAGGTATAGATGCAGCAATCATGGAAAAGGCCAGGCAATGGCTTGGCGGGGAGTTTGACCCACAGACGCGCCAACAGGTGCAGACCCTGATAGACAATGACCCCGTGGGACTTACCGATGCTTTTTACCGTGACCTGGAGTTCGGTACCGGGGGCTT
>JAWOCF010000286.1:0-2776 GCA_046483935.1 Bacteroidales bacterium
ATCCGTGAATCATGGCAGGAAGACCTGGAGCAGTTTAAGATCATGAGAGCACGGTATTTGCTTTATCCTGATTTTGAATGATGCTGAAATACAAGGCGTTTGTTAATATTACTTAGAGCATACCTTCTAATTATGATCTTGAAAAAGATCGCACTCAAAATCATGGAAACCCCCTCAAACAACACTCTCGATGCTGCCTGGAAATGGATGATCAATGAACTCAACGGGCTGTATTCTCCTGAAGAGGCCAGGGCAGTTGCCCGTGAGCTCTTTCATCATTACCTGGGGCTGACGCCTGCCCAACGGGTCATGCAGGGCCGTGACCGGTTGACGGAATCCTCCATCGGGAAGCTGCAGCGGGCACTGCAGCAGTTGCGGCAGCATGTGCCGGTGCAGTATGTAACGGGAATCACCTATTTTCACGACCTGACCTTCCAGGTCAATGAAAAGGTGCTGATTCCGCGTCGTGAGACCGAGGAGCTGGTTTCATGGATCCTGGATACCCTGAACCAGGGTGATCATGCTCACAGGAGCCCGGTTACCATTCTTGATGTAGGGACAGGAAGCGGATGCATTGCCCTCAGCCTGGGGCACGCCCGCCCTCACGATAAGGTGCTGGCCTGTGATGTCGATCCGCAGGTGATTGAAGTAACCCGCAGCAATGCCGCCCGCAACCAGGTGGCTGTTGAATGCTTTGTTGCCGATATTCTGAATGATGACCCTGTGCTGCCTAATCTGGATGTGGTGGTGAGCAACCCGCCCTATGTCAGGGAGCAGGAAAAGACCCTGATGCAAAAGAATGTGCTGGATTATGAGCCTGGGTTAGCTTTGTTCGTCAAGGATCATGATCCCCTGATCTTTTACCGCGCTATATCGCGAAAAGCCTTTCAATGGCTCTCGCCCGGGGGCTTGCTTTTCTTCGAGATCAACGAATATCTGGGTGAGGAAACCAGGCAGCTGGTTGAAGCTGCCGGCTTCTCGCAGGTAGTGCTCAGGCAGGACCTTCAGGGTAAAGATCGCTTTATCAGGGCGATAAAATAGTAATCCCCTGAAGGCAGGTCCTGAAAAAGAAACTGAATCACACTTTTAAAGCCACTTTCAGGGCTTCCACAAAATCATCAACATCTTTCTCGGTGGTATTGAAAGAAGTCATCCAGCGGACGATGCTCTTTTCATGATCCCACACATAGAAGAAATACTGTTTTTGCAGTGTTTCAATGACATCAGCAGGGATCTTTGCAAACACAGCATTGATCTGTACGGGTTGGGTAATGATTACCCCTGGGATATCTTCCACCTGTTGGGCCAGCCGGCGGGCCATCCTGTTGGCATTGTGGGCATTCTGCAACCACAGGCTGTTTGACAGCAAGGCAGTAAACTGTGCGCTGATATAGCGCATCTTGGAGGCCAGCTGCATGGATTGCTTGCGGGTATATTCAAACTCACGGGCCAGCCTGGGATTCAGAAACACCACGGCTTCGCCAAGCATGATACCATTTTTGGTGCCGCCGAAGGAAAGCACATCCACCCCGCAATCGGTGATCATTTCTTCGAAGGTGAGGTTCAGGAAGGCGGCTGCATTGGCCACCCGTGCACCATCAACATGCAGGTAAAGATCGTGATGGTGGGCAAACCGGGCAATGGCAATGATTTCTTCACGGGTATATACTGTGCCCAGCTCCGTGGCCTGGGTGATGGAAATCAGCCTGGGTTGCGAATGATGCTGAAAGCCCAGAGAATGCAGCAGGGGCTCAATCTGCTCAGGGGTGATCTTGCCATCGGGAGCAGGCAACACCTGCAGCTTGCTGCCGGAGAATTTTTCGGGAGCCCCACACTCATCATGCTGCATGTGGGCCACATCCGAACATACGATGGAATGATAGGAGCGGGTCAGGTGACTTACCGCCGCCACATTGGCCCCTGTGCCGTTAAAGACAAAATATACGCTGATGTCTGATCCGAATAGCTCTTTAAATTTCTGTTCCGCCTCCTGGGTATAAGGATCATCACCGTAGGCTATGGCATCTCCATGGTTGGCTTCCAGCATGGCGCGAAAGACCGATTCATGCACCGGGGCGTTGTTGTCGCTGGCAAAACTCTTCTTTAACTTCATCATATATTATTTTGGGCCTGTAACAGGCAGGTGTGACACGAAAAATTCATGCAAATATAAGAGATTATTTTACGATTATCCGGGGAATGTCAGCCGGCAGCCGGCTTACCAGCTGGTAATTCAGCAGGTTGCTCATCTCGCCGAAGGAGGCAATGCTGATGCTCAGCCGTTTTTGCTTGCCGATGATGACTACCTCGTCGCCTTTTTTCACATTGGGAAGGTCGGTAACGTTCACTGTCATGGTGTTCATGGTCACCATGCCGATAACGGGTACCCTGCGGCCTCCGATCAATACCCGGCCGGTGTTGCTTAGTGCACGGCTGAAACCATTGGCATAGCCCACCGGGACGATGGCAATTTTCATCTTCCGGTTGGTCAGGTAGGAAGTCCCATAACCGATGAAGCTGCCTGCCTCTACCTCCTTGACCACCATCACCTGCGACTTCCAGCTGATGACCCGTTTCAGGGAGGAGATCTCATTGGGATCTTTCTTAAAGCGGTACATCTGTGTCTCGGGGCTGGGGAAGTAGCCATACTGGGCAATCCCGTACCTTACCATGTCCATGATGGTGCTGGGGTAGGTGAGGGCAGCGGCCGAGCCGGCAGTATGCCGTGTGTTGGGGATGATTTTATGCCCTCGGAAGTACGTGAGAAATTTACGGT
>JAWOCF010000078.1:0-2741 GCA_046483935.1 Bacteroidales bacterium
AGTCATTTCATTCTTTACCAGCTGCACAGCCAGCAGGCGGTTATCCACATAATCCAGGTCGGGGCCATGCATGCGTATCATGTCAATTTCAATGCGCCCTTCTATTGATTCGAGTAGTGACTTCAGGAAGCTGTTGGGAAACTGGTAATTGTAATAACAGGCAAAGATCAGGTTAACGCCCAGGTTGCCCAGGGTTTGTTGCTGCAGCAGGCCATCGTCTTCCAGCATGCGCACGTGCAGCACTACATCGTTGGGCTCTGTCTGGGGGCTGAGTTGAAAACGCACTCCGATCCATCCGTGGGCTTCATTGTCTTTTTGGTAATTCAGGGTGGTTACCGTGTTGGCGAATGCAAAAAACCGGGTGTCGGCTCCTTTTTTGGTTCCCAACAGGTCGATCAGGTTCTGGTATTCCATCTCCAGCATCTGCATCAGGCGGCTCTCGGAGACATACCGCGCGCCGGGGCTCTTGCCATATAATGAATCGCTGAATACCATGTCGTATGCTGAGATGGTGCGGGCTACTGTTCCTGAAGCACCCCCCGAACGGAAAAAACAACGGGCTACCTCCTGTCCGCCCCCAATCTCGGCAAAGGTGCCGTAGATGGAGTCATCCAGGTTCAGAAACAGGGCCTTACGGGTTATATCCAGAACTTCACGCTCGATCTTGTGGTTAACCATCTTGTTTTGTTTTTATTTTCCTTAACCAAATATAACTGAATAATTTTATTTTCCGGAAGATTTATCAGGTCTTTTGCGGCATGTTTGCCTGAATGAATAAAAACTTAATGGTTTAATTCAGGAAAGGATATGGCAGGTGGTAAAATTTGAATAAATTTGTTTTGTTGCTTCGGGATGATCATTATAGGAACCAAATGCCAGGGATTATGAGGAAGAGGATACTTGTTACGGGAGGAGCCGGCTTTTTGGGGTCTCACTTATGCGATTACCTGATTGCACAGGGTCATGAGGTCTTTTGCGTGGATAATTTCTTTACCGGGCAAAAACAAAACATCGTGCACCTGCTCGACAATCCCTACTTCGAGATGATTCGTCATGATATTACCATGCCCTATTTGATTGAAGCCGACGAGATCTACAACCTGGCATGTCCTGCTTCACCGATCCATTATCAGTACAATGGCATCAAAACCATCAAGACTTCCGTCATGGGGGCCATCAACATGCTTGGGCTGGCCAAAAGGATCAAGGCAAAGGTTCTGCAAGCCTCTACCAGCGAAGTGTATGGTGACCCCGAAGTACATCCCCAGCAGGAAGATTACTGGGGGCATGTGAATCCTATCGGCCCACGGGCCTGTTATGATGAAGGAAAACGCTGTGCCGAGGCCCTGTTTGTGAACTATCACCGACAGAACAACGTCAGGATCAAGATAGCCAGGATATTTAACACCTACGGGCCACGAATGCACCCCAATGATGGCAGGGTGGTCTCGAATTTTGTGGTTCAGGCCCTGAGGGGTGAGGACATCACCATTTTTGGAGATGGCAACCAGACCCGCAGCTTTTGTTATGTGGATGATATGGTACAGGGGCTGGTGAGGCTTATGGAAACACCCGATCAGGTGACCGGACCCATGAACCTGGGCAACCCGGTCGAATTTTCGATGCTTGAGCTGGCGGCAATGGTGCTGAAGCTCACGGGGTCATCCTCCAAGATTGTTTTTAACGCCCTGCCACAGGATGATCCCATGCAACGCAAGCCCGACATCAGCCTGGCCATCGACACCCTGAACTGGGAACCCTTGGTTCCCCTGGAGCAGGGGCTGAAAGAAACAATAGACTTTTTCTCTAATTCTCTGAAATAATAAGATTCTACTTATGAATATTCTGATAACCGGTAGTAACGGGCAGTTGGGCAGCGAATTTCGCGATTTGGCTCCTTCATGGGAACAGCATCAGTTCTTTTTTGCTGACCAAAAAGAATTGGATATCACAGCAGGTGATAAGATGGTGAAGTTTTTGAAAGCCAATAAGATTGAGTGCCTGATTAATTGTGCCGGCTATACTGCCGTTGATAAGGCCGAGGAAGATAAATCAGGGGCCATCCGGCTAAATGCCACCGCCGTAAAGCAAATGGCCGAAGCTACAGCAAAGGTTGGGGCCATCATGATTCATATTTCATCTGATTATGTCTTTGATGGCAGGGCTTTTAAACCTTATACCGAAAATGATACGGCAAGCCCTAAAACCACTTATGGGAAAAGCAAGCTGGACGGAGAAATAGAGATGATTTTTAATGCCAAAAGGGCATTGATCTTCCGTACCTCATGGTTATATTCCTCGTATGGCAATAACTTCGTGAAGACCATCCTGGAAAAGGCCAAAAACGAAAAGCAGTTGAAAGTGGTGTACGATCAGGTGGGCACACCCACTTATGCGCGCGATCTGGCAAAAGCCATCCTGGAGATCATTCCCAAGGTGCCTTCCAGGATTCGTGCCGAGATCTACAACTTTAGCAACCATGGCGTGGCCAGCTGGTACGACTTTGCCAAAGCCATTGTAGAGATCAAGGGGCTGGATTGTAAGGTGGTGCCTGTTACTTCCAAAGAATTCCCTACGGTGGCCCAGCGGCCTCATTACAGCGTGTTGAACAAATCAAGAGTTATCAACGACTTTGGAATAGAAATTCCATACTGGCGCGACAGCCTGAAAGAATGCCTGTCTAAATTATAGGGCTCGTGCATCATGGTCAGGGGCAGGAAACCATACCTATTGGTATTCCT
>JAWOCF010000121.1:0-4509 GCA_046483935.1 Bacteroidales bacterium
TACAAGCCTTTATAAACCTGAACTCCTGCTCCCACCAGATAGCCCAGTTCGGGATTATTGAATTCATGTACATTTTCCTGTATTTCAACAACTGGTGTAGGTTTTGAAGAATTATAGGTTTCCATTAACACCTGATTGGAACGAAGCGTAAAATCAAAACTGAATCCACCCTCAAAAAACCACCTCTTAAAATGCAGCGTACCAATTATGGGAACCAGCAAAGAGGTTTGTTGCAGATGGTTGTCGATCAGGCCGTCCTGGGTATTTGGCATGGCTACATTTTCAGAATGAAATCCTTTTTCATTCAAAAACAATTCCATCTTTAATCCCAAAGGATCGGAAAATATTTTTTCAAATCCTACTCCCAATTGATAGCCCGCCTGAGGACTAAACATATTGGATTTATTTCCGGTAACCCGCGAGATATTCGCACCTCCCTTAATCCAGAAAAGCTGCTGGCTATGGGCCCTTACCCCAACCAAAAGCAATACGATGCATAATAATAAAGCCCTGTTTGTTTTCATTATAATCATTTATATGTTTTCAGGCAGTAAAATTAATTTATTTCTTAAAATTCAGTTGTTAATAATAAAAATATTGTAAAACATTTCATTATCCGGAGGTGAAAGGGGCCGGTAAAAGCCCACCCTGTCGTTTCGACAAACTCAGCGACCGTAGTTCTCAAATGACTGTGCAGCACCCGGTGGTTGAGCCTGGCGATACCACCACCACAAAGCTCATCTTCTCAACCTCTAAACCCCTCAACCCCTCAACCTTGGTAATATTTGCTTATCTTTGCTATAAACAACTACCAATGACAGAGTTCCGGGAAAAGTACATCAATCCGTTTACAGATTACGGCTTCAAAAGGCTTTTTGGAGAAGAGCCCAACAAGGATCTGTTAATGGATTTCCTGAATGAGCTCCTGCGTGAAGAACAAGGTCAGATCACCGAGCTCACCTACTTGAAGAACGAAAGCCTGGGCACCTCATCGCTCAACCGAAAGGCGGTTTTTGATCTTTACTGCACCAATGAGAGGGGCGAAAAGTTCATTGTGGAACTGCAAAAGACCAAACAGAAATTCTTTAAGGACCGAACGGTGTATTATTCAACCTTCCCCATCCGCGAGCAGGCTATCACCGGCAGTGAGTGGGACTTTGAGCTGAAGAAAGTGTACACCATCGCCATCCTGGATTTCATCTTTGATGAAGGAATTCACGAGCCCGACAAGATCAGGTATGATGTGAAACTCTCAGACATCGAAACCCAAAAGGTGTTCTACGACAAGCTCACCTTCATCTATCTGGAGATGCCCAAGTTTAAAAAAACCGAAGAGGAGCTGGAAACCCGCTACGACAAGTGGCTGTTCGTACTGAAAAACCTTCACAAGCTCGAGCGGATTCCCGAAAAACTCAAGGAAAAAATCTTCCTGAAGTTATTTGAAACAGCAGAAATCGCGAATTTTAATCAGCAGGAATCTATGGAATACGAAGAAAGCCTCAAATACTACCGCGACCTGAAGAACTCACTAGATACCGCAAAAGAAGAAGGCCGCGAAGAAGGGCGGGAAGAAGGGCGGGGGGAAGAGCGCCTGGAGATAGCCAGAAAGCTGAAACAATCCGGAATGCCCACTGAGAATATTGCAGCCATTACCGGCCTGGATGCCGAGGAAATAGAAAAACTCTGATCCGGGAAGCTCTCAACAAATAGCACCATCTTTCCCGGTCGTTTCGACAAGCTCAGCGACCGTGCAGTAACCAGGCACCTGTGAAGCAAGCCGAGACGTTGCATGCAACGTCTCTACGATGGTGCCGCAAACGATGGGTTGATAGTCTGATCCATTTTAAAAACCACATTCAACCTTTCAGGGTTTTCCTAATCGGGCAGCTTCGTGCCGGTGTAAGGATGAACTTAATTAAGTGATTGGCTGATTATCGTTCTGAATATCAGTGTCCATCAATGATTTTCTTCTGATCAGTGTTCATCAGTGGACGGAAATCGGATAAGCAGGCTGGTCAAGCTCAGCGACCAACACGCTAATTGCATCATCCTCGAGCCCCCAGGGGGCGCAATCATTAACCCAGGTTGTAGCCCTGGGACGCAGATGCTAAGGTGTGCCGATCCCTGCGGCGTGCCCCAGGCCTGTTTAAAAGGTCCCTTAAGAATTACTTTTTATTTAATCTTTGCAGCTCAGTTTTTAGAACCTTAATCGAAATCGGATCCTTTGACATGGTAACTCGACCATCCTCATTGGTTCTATAATCCACAAGAATTTTATCTCCAAAGGCGTATTTTTTATTCAATTGTATTGTGTAGGTTTTTACTAAATTGAATCTTAGGTCTAAACCCAAATTAATACCTGCGGTAATGGTGTGAATTTGTGATAGTGGAATTTCAATTTTATCCTTACCGTGTGAAACAATTAATGAGTTATCCGCAAACCTTAAACTCTTAATATTTTGTTTTCTTAAAAAAGAAAACAAATAAGCAGACACTGGAATAATAAGCACGAGGAGTGCTATAAGAATTTTAATGTCCTGAAAATGAAAGTATAGAGAGGCAAAAATAATGATCAAAACCATAAAAATAAAAGCACCCTTTAAATATGCTGTAGGCTTGTTTGATACAGGAAAGTCCATAAGGTCATTTTTACCAGTTCAGTAATAGTTACTCCATCACAACTCCTTGTCTTACAAGTCTACTTTTATATATTCTGATTATTTGTTCTTTGCCGTGATCCTCGCGGTTAATGCTATATTTATCTATAATGCCCATTCTTGGCTTCACTGCTTTCCACAGTGTGATTTTATACTCTTTTATTGCCAATAGAATTTCCTCCTAAAACGTTCAGGAATGCAATGTATGAAAAATAGGAATTCGTTGCGGGGGGTAGGAAAAATTTGAGGGAGAAAAAGCGATTGATGGTTTGAGGGATCCTGTTTAGACGTTGCATGCAACGTCTCCGGAGATAACGCCTCCCCGGTGGTTGAGCCTGTCAAAACCACCGCATCATCCCCCTCCCATCCCCTTATCAAATTCGCATCAAACTCGCATCAAACTCACATCAAATTCAGTCATGACTGAATTTGATGTGAGTTTGTACTGAATTTGTACTGAATTTGATGTGAATTTGATCCGGCCATGACCCAACGAAGACCATGCCCTGGGAATACCAAAAGGGAGGGAAAAAAGAAACCAGGGATGGGGTTATTCGATCCAGAACAGGTCGGAGGCAATGCGGTCGGCAAAAAGTTTTCCTTTGGGGGTCAGCACCAGGGCGTGGCCCTGCAGGTGCATCATGCCCTGCTCAATGTACTGTCGGGCCTGGGTGGTGAGTTCGCGGGCCTTTTTCTGGCCCCAGCGCTGCTCAACGACCTCCGGGCTGCAGCCCCACATGGTGCGCAGGGAGGTCATCAGGTACTCATCGTATTGCTGGGCCGGGGTGAGGATTTCTGTCTGGCAGGGAATCACCCCCTCGCCAATCGAGTGGATGTATTCCGCGGTGTTGGCAATGTTCCACCACCGCTGGCCGGGTTTGTAGCTGTGGGCCGAGGGGCCCAGCCCCAGGTAGGGCTTGCCGGTCCAGTAGCTGGTGTTGTGGCGCGAGAGGTGGCCGGGCAGACAGAAGTTGGAGATCTCGTAATGCTCGTAGCCATGCTGCTGCATCAGCTCCATGAGCATCTCGAACTGGCGGGCGCTCTGTTCTTCATCCACTGGCGTGGCTTTTCCGCGGCGTATAAACACCTCCAGGGCGGTCTGCTTCTCGGCCTATGGGCTGACGGTCCATAAATCAGATCGACGGTGAGGTTGCTGAAGCCGGCCGCACGGGCATCAGCAATAACCTTCAGGGCCTCGTCCGACGAGTGGATGCGGTTCATGTAGCGCAGGTCGGGCTCATGAAACGACTGGATGCCGATGCTCAGGCGGTTGACGGGCGTTTGGCCCAGCTCACTGAGCTTCGCGGGGGTGAGGTCGTCGGGGTTGGCCTCCAGGGTGATCTCTGTCAGGTCGTCAAAATGATAGTAATCAGCCAGCTTCTCAAAAATTAGCATCAGCTCTTGGGCAGGCAGTATGGAAGGGGTTCCTCCACCCAAATAGATTGTATCGAGCTTCTTTTTGCTGCCGTATGATTCGCCGGAAGGCAAAAAATCTTTCTGAAGTTCAATTTCAGTGAGCAGGCTCTTCACAAATTCCTCCCGGTTGCCCTGGTAAACCGAGAAGTGAAAGTTGCAGTAATGGCAGGCCTGCCGGCAATAAGGGATGTGGATATAGATGCCTGAGCCGCCTGGCTGTGAAGAAGGAATGGCAGTGTTTGAAAGGGACATAGCAAAAGGTTTAATGACAAGGGACTCTCCTTCTGAACCCTGCAAAGTTACAGGAAGTTTCCTGACAGGTAAAGCCCGGGTTCTTTTTCCCTAAAACATGTTTACCTGCTTATCATGGTTATAATCAATATTTTTTTCATAACTTTCGGCTCAAACACCTCATAATCACCTTCAATCATGAACA
>JAWOCF010000213.1:0-14817 GCA_046483935.1 Bacteroidales bacterium
AACCCATTTTCTCGCCTATGCTGTTTGCTACTTCCTGCATATTGCGGGTGTGGGTTTCCGTTTCATAACTCTTGGCGGCCAGAGTTTGCAGGAGAGAATTGACAATAGCGCTCTTACCGCTGCGATATTCGGCAGGCAGATTGCTTTCGTAATAAAAGACCATCTGGGTATGTTCTTCACCATCTACTTCATAGGTCTGCTCTGTATATTGACCCGGAGGTATGATCCAGGTGAGCACGGCAGCAATAACAATAATCCCGAAAACAATGACGTAGGTATGCGGTACTTTTTTCAGCATAATGACATTCTTTTTTGGCTGTTAACAGAAATCTGCTTTTTTTTTTTTGCGCATCGCGCCTGAGAATTTCAGAATAAATTCTTCTGGCAGGATGAAACAGGGTGGTTGTGGCTGCAATGATAAACATTTTTTTGAGATTTTGCTTTTATTCTGATAAAGGCTGCTGATGAGTGGCAGGATGAAAAGGAGTTAACCAAAATTGTATTAATTTTGTATCCCTTTAGCAGGCAGGAAAGCCTGAAGATCATTTTGATCAGGATTTGCCAGCGTGTATCAGGCGCTGCAAATGATTCGCAAATGATGGTTTGGATGCCATCATTTTAATCTTTTAGAAAATATTTATTCATGACTGAGATGAAACCACTGAAGCGTCAACGGATCCTTGATCTGTTGAAAATGGATCCGCAAGAGTTACTGGAAAAGCAAATCAATGTAAAAGGATGGGTGCGCACCAAACGGGGCAATAAGAATATTGCCTTTATTGCCCTGAATGACGGATCGGTTATTCATAACATACAGGTTGTTGTTGATGTACAGGAATTTGCCAACGATGAGTTGCTGCGGCAAATCACCACCGGGGCTTGTATTTCAGTCAATGGGAAATTGGTAGAATCACAGGGACAAGGGCAGAAGGTAGAAATCATTGCCCGCCAGATTGAGCTATACGGGGCCGCAGATCCCGAGAAGTATCCCCTGCAGAAGAAGGGTCACTCCCTGGAGTTTCTGCGCGAAATAGCCCACCTGAGGCCTCGTACGAATACTTTTGGGGCCGTGCTCAGGTTGCGGCATGCTTTGTCGTTTGCTATTCATAAGTATTTTAATGATCATGGCTTTTATTACCTGCATACACCGATCATCACCGGATCGGATGCTGAGGGTGCTGGCGCCATGTTCAGAGTCACCACCCTGGATCTGAAAAACCCTCCCCTGAAAGAGAACGGGGAGATTGATCACAGCCAGGACTTCTTCGGAAAAGAAACCAATCTCACGGTGTCAGGACAGCTGGAAGGCGAACTGGGTGCCCTGGCATTGTCCAGCATTTATACCTTCGGGCCTACCTTCAGGGCCGAAAATTCCAATACTGCACGCCACCTTGCCGAGTTCTGGATGATAGAACCGGAAATGGCATTCTACGACATTCACGACAACATGGATCTGGCAGAGAACTTCCTGAAGTACCTGGTGGGTTATATCCTGGAAAACTGTCAGGATGATCTGGAGTTTCTTCAGAAGATGTACGATCACGATCTGATTGAAAGGCTGAAGCTCGTCGCAGAGAACAGTTTTGAACGTCTCAGCTATACCCGCGCCATAGACATCCTGCTGGAATCAAAGCAAAAATTTGAATTTCCCGTGAAATGGGGCGTTGACCTGCAGTCGGAGCATGAGAGATACCTGGTAGAGAAGCATTTCAAAAAGCCAGTCATCCTGAGTGACTATCCCAGAGAGATCAAGGCCTTCTACATGAAGCTGAATGATGACGGAAAAACTGTCCGCGCCATGGATGTCTTGTTTCCCAAAATCGGGGAGATCATCGGAGGCTCCCAGCGCGAAGAGGATTATGACAAACTCCTGGCACGGGTTCGCGAAACAGGCATCCATGATGAGGATGTGTGGTGGTATCTGGAAACCCGTAAATTTGGCACAGCCCCTCACAGTGGCTTTGGGCTGGGCTTTGAACGGCTCATGCTCTTTATCTCAGGAATGGGCAATATCCGTGATGTGATCCCTTTCCCACGCACCCCGCTGAATGCAGAATTTTGATCGGACGCATGCCCCGGTATGGAAAAAAATTCATAATTTGGTGCCTTAGAGAATGAATCAGTAATTATCAGGTTAATTGAACCTTTTATGTTAAAACAAAGCCTTCAGCAAAAGTTACTGCAAAAGTTGTCCCCCCAGCAGATTCAGCTTATGAAACTGTTGCAGGTGCCAACCATCATGCTGGAGCAGCGTATCAAACAGGAAATTGAAGAAAACCCCGCCCTGGAAGAAGGGCTGGATGATCCCGATGACCTGGAGCTTGATAAAGATGACGATTTTGAAGACATCTATGAGAATGAAGACCGGGAAGAATCCAGCGGGGAAACGGAGGCCAACCCGGATGATGAATTCGACCTGAGCGACTATTACGATGATGAGGATATTCCGGCATACCGCCTTAGCGCCAATAATACCAGTGCTGACGACGAGCAACGGGATGCTCCCTTTGTCTCAGGAGTCAGTTTCCAGGAAGTATTACTCTCCCAGCTGGGGCTGCGTAACCTCAACGAGCGCGAACTGATTATTGCCACACATATTATCGGCAATATTGATGAAGCAGGATATCTGCAGCGCGACATCCACGCCCTGATTGACGACCTTGCCTTCAATCAGAACCTGCAGACCAACTTCAAGGAGGTGCTGCATCTGATACGGCTGATTCAGGAGTTTGATCCCCCCGGCGTAGGAGCCCGCGACCTGCAGGAATGCCTGTTGCTGCAGATCCGGCGCAAGAAGCCTCGCACCCGGGCGGTGGAAAATGCCAACCTCTTGCTGGAGAAAAACTTCAATGATTTTACCCGCAAGCATTTCGACAAGATCAAGAAAAAACACAACTTCTCGGATGAAGACATCAAGCAGGCCATTGATGAAGTGCTGAAGCTGAATCCCAAGCCCGGCAACTCGTTGAATGAAACAAGCAAATCGGCACAATACATCATGCCCGACTTTATCCTGACCAACTTCGACGGGCACCTGGAGCTGTCGCTGAATGCACGCAATGCCCCCGACCTGCACATCAACAGGTCGTATTCCGAGATGCTGCAAACCATGGCCGAGCAGAAAGGCAAACCCGATCAGCGCCAGAAAGAGACTTTTATGTTTGTCAAGCAAAAGCTGGATAGTGCCAGGTGGTTTATCGATGCCATCCGTCAGCGCCAGCACACCTTGCTGGTGACCATGGAAGCGATTATGGCCTACCAGAAAGAATTCTTTCTTTCGGGCGATGAAAGAGACCTCAAGCCCATGATCCTGAAAGATATTGCCGAGATGGTACATCTGGATATCTCTACCATTTCCAGAGTGGCCAACAGCAAGTATGTGCAGACTCCCTTCGGCACTTACCTGCTTAAATACTTTTTCTCTGAATCTCTGCAGACCGACACCGGGGAAGAAGTATCTACCCGCGAGGTGAAAAAAATTCTGCAGGAATGTATCTCCAAAGAAGAAAAGGCCCGGCCACTGACCGATGAAGAACTGGCTGCCATTTTAAAAGAAAAAGGATATAATATTGCACGCCGTACAGTTGCCAAATACCGTGAGCAGCTGGATATCCCTGTGGCCAGGCTGCGAAAGGAACTTCTCTGAAATGAAATTTGAACTGAGTACTGCCCGGTTGCTTTCTGCCATCCTGCACCCGCTGATCATTCCTACCCTTGGGATGATCATCCTTTTTAACCTGGATACTTATGTAGCTTATTCAATACCTACCCAGGCCAAACGTTTTATATTGATCATTGTGTTTATCAATACAGCCGTTGCCCCTTTGCTGTCTATTATGTTGTTGAAGAGGATCAGGATGATCAGCGACATGCTGCTGGATAACCGCAACGACAGGTTACTGCCATTGCTGTTGGCTGCCATATTCTTTTTCCTGACCTACTTTATGTTACGGGGGACGGCCATTCCTTCACTGATTTATTTCTATCTGCTGGGAGCGGGCATGTTGGTGCTGATCTGTATGCTTATCACCATGCGCTGGAAGATCAGCATCCATATGACTTCTATCGGTGGCCTGACCGGGTTTCTGATTGTCACCTCGCTGTTGCTGAAGGTTGACCTTATCCTGCTGCTGATGGTTGCTATTTTAAGCAGTGGGTTGCTGGGAGTGTCGCGCATTAAATTGCAGGCTCACACGCCCGCACAGGTATATGCCGGATTTACCCTGGGGGTAATAGGGATGTTGTTGCTTTATCTGTTTCTGCGTGTTTAATAAAGGCTTAGGGTAAGGCCTACGGAGAAGAAATTCATGTCTTCCACAGTATTTCCTTCGAAGATATTGGTCAATGGCATGTAGGCATTGATGTTGAACCTGCCATAGCCGACCCTGGCGGTAACACCCAAACGGAATGCCTCGATGTTATCCAGCTGGTGTAACTTATATTCTATTTCCTCTGGATAATCATCATCCTCAAATTCAAAATGGTGCTTGGTGTGGGCATTCACCAAAACTCCCGCCCTGAGGCCTGCCGTTACACGCATGGTACGAGGGGCAGTGCCCGTGCGGAATCGTATCTCAAGAGGCACATTCAGATAGTTGAGGCTGAGTTTGTTTTTTTTGATCTCCCCTTCTGTTTCATCAATGGGCACAAAGTCAAAATAGCGGCCATCCGTATCATCGTAGGTGTAGTAGTGATCGCTGTATAAATTATGCCCCGTGAAGCCTGCCCCTGCAGCAAAGCTGAAGCTGGAGCTCCCCAAAGGGAAGTCCTTCATCATGCTGATGGTAATGCCGCGGTTGATGGTGTTTGTTGACATGCCATCGGGGGTGTTTTGCCACACATCGGTAAAAATATCCACCATGAGCCGGTCGGCGGGAAGCATTCCGGTCACCGGCGACTGCCCGATTGTGGCACCGCCAAGAAACAAAAAGAAGATGCTGATCAGTAATACCCGTTTCATATCAATGAGTTTTTAAGATTTCAAGAAAAACAATCCACGCCGGAAAATGATTGCCGGGGATTTAAATAAAAGTAATAAAAAAACAATGAAACAGGGGCCTGAAAGCGATAAAAATAAGTTATTTTCTGCCCGGTTAAAAGTGACCCTGTTTTCCTTCGGCATCCTGGATGTACTTCTCAAACGATTTCCAGTAGGGCATTTCTATCCCATACTTTTTGCCATCGTGAAGAATGTCCAGGTACTGTTTTTTCATCTCATCAAAGCCATGTTTCATATGGGCATCAATCACAGCCTGCTTCTCACGGGTGAACGATTTCTTCAACAACCAGGTGCTGATGGGCAATGGCAGAAAAAACATCGAATAGGGAGAGATCTTCCTGGGATTGGTGCCTGCTTTCTGGCACACCCTAAAGCCTTCTTTCATGGTTTTTACCAACTGGCTGATAACCTTCTTGTTTTCGGCAAAAGCTCTTGCGCCCCCGGCTTTGATTACAGCCCCCAGGGTGGCCCCCGGTCGGATATAGTGGGCTTTTATCCAGGGGACGATGTTGGAAACCGGCTTGGGTTGCAGCCCGGAGCTCTCAAAGAGGCTGATCACGGTTTTCAAACGTGAAGTCATTTTGCCATTGGGTTCGCCCAACAGGGTATGGCTCTTCCTGAACAGATAACAGTTGATGCTGTTATCTGTGCGTCCTCCCCCGGCCATATCCGGAAAGCCAAAGAAGAAGCGTCCTTTGGGCAGGTGCTTTTCGATGAGTGAAAATTCATTCCACAGGTTTCCCAGAAACAAAATATGGGCGTTGCCCGAAAATTGCGAAATATAAGGGACTACATCATTAAGCTGAAAATTCTTTACCGCCACGATAATCAGGTCAAAGCCTGATTTAGGATCCAGCCGGTCGATGGTTTGGGGGCGAAAAACAGTCTGAACATATTCCTTCTTCTTGCCCCGCATGTCGGTACAGGAGATGGTGACTCCCGAATGGCTATATCTTATCATCCGTTGTTTGCGAACCAGTAAACTGACATCATGACCTGCCTCCGACAATTGCCAGGCGTAGGTTGTGCCGATCACTCCGGCTCCAAATACCAATATCTTCATGAATTCCTTCTGTTTATTTTGTTACGCAAAATTATAAACACTTAGTCACAATTTCATCTTTTTTTTCTGTTTAGATGGTGATCAACGCAGGTTTTATTATTTTTAGCCCTTAATGCCGGCCAATCCATGAGTGTTGATTTTCTAAAAACCCCTGTTGAATACCTGAAAGGCGTAGGCCCGCAAAGGGCTGAGTTGTTGCGCAAGGAGGCCGGGATAGCCACCTTTGGGCAGTTGCTCGAATTTTATCCTTTCAGGTATATTGACCGCAGTAAATTTTACAAGGTAAATGAAATTGATGCTGAATTGCCCTATGTGCAGTTGAAAGGAACCATTTCCGGCATTCAGCTGCATGGCAATAAGCGCACTACCCGGATGACAGCTGTTTTCAGAGATGATACCGGCACCATGGATCTGATATGGTTCAACGGTTTTAAGTGGCTGAAGGATGCATATAAGCCTTCAGTCGAATATATAGTCTTTGGCAAACCTGCTGCCTTCGGGCACAGGTTCTCCATTGCCCATCCTGAAGTGGAGCCCGTGGTGCCTGGTGCCATCAATCAGGAATCGGCTATGCAGCCCGTGTACAACTCTTCAGAAAAGCTGCGTGCCCGGGGCCTTGACAGCAAAGGAATCGGCAAGCTGCTCAGAACCCTGTTGCCGCTCATCCATAATGCCATCCCCGAAACACTGCCCCGCGATTTGATGGAAACTACCCGCCTGCCCTCACGACAGCAGACGCTGACCAGCATCCATTTCCCCGAAAATCCCCGGATGCTGCAGAAGGCCATTGCCAGAATCAAGTTCGAGGAGCTTTTTTTCATCCAGTTAAATCTGTTGCGCTATAAGCTGCTACGTATTGAAAAGTCGAAGGGGCATCTTTTTCCAAAGATCGGCCAGCTGTTCAACAAGTTTTACCACGAACAGCTTTCTTTTTCCCTGACCAATGCCCAGAAGCGGGTGCTCAAGGAGATCCGTTCGGATTCCCTGACGGGAAAGCAGATGAACAGGTTGCTGCAGGGCGATGTGGGCAGTGGCAAAACCATCGTGGCGGTGATGAGCATGCTGATGGCCATGGACAATGGATTTCAGGCCGCTTTGATGGCGCCTACCGAGATCCTGGCATTCCAGCATTACGAATCTTTTAATGATCTGCTGCAGCCCCTGGGCGTAAAGGTTGGCCTGCTAACAGGATCTACCCGGGCCGCCGAACGCCGCAAGCTGCATGAAGCCCTGCGACAGGGACAGCTGAGTATACTTATTGGCACCCATGCCCTGATTGAAGATGCCGTTCAGTTTGAACGTCTGGGCCTGGTGGTGATCGACGAGCAACACCGCTTTGGGGTGGCACAGCGCGCCCGCCTGTGGGCCAAAAGCAACCTGCCCCCGCATGTGCTGGTGATGACCGCCACCCCCATACCACGTACCCTGGCCATGACATTGTATGGCGACCTGGATGTGTCGGTCATTGATGAATTGCCCCCGGGGCGAAAACCTGTGAAAACCCTGCATTATTACGACTCGCACCGCCTCAGGGTTTTTGGATTCATCCGTGAGCAGATACAGCAGGGACGGCAGATTTATATCGTCTATCCGCTGATCAGGGAGTCTGAAAAGATGGATCTGAAAGACCTTACTGATGGTTATGAGAGTATTGTCAGGGAGTTTCCCCAGCCCCGCTACCAGGTGAGTATTGTTCATGGAAAAATGAAACCCGCCGATAAGGATTATGAGATGCAGCGGTTTGTGAATGGAGAAACCAACATCATGGTAGCTACTACCGTAATTGAGGTAGGCATTAATGTTCCCAATGCCTCGGTGATGGTGATAGAAAGTGCCGAACGCTTCGGGCTCTCCCAGCTGCACCAGCTACGTGGCCGGGTGGGCCGTGGTGCCGATCAGTCGTATTGTATCCTGATGTCGGATGTTAAGCTCAGCAATGAAGCACGCAAGCGCTTGCAGGTAATGGTACACTCTACGGATGGTTTTGAGATTGCAGAGATGGATCTCCAGATCAGGGGGCCGGGAGATCTCCAGGGAACCCAACAGAGCGGCATTCTGGATCTGAAGATGGCCAACCTTGCCAAAGACGAAAAGATCCTGAAATACGCCCGTGAACGCGCCAATGAGCTCCTGCAGCACGACCCTCACCTTGCGCTTCCCCAAAACAGAGTGGTGGCCCGCCGTCTGGAGCAACTATACCCGGAGCGGGAGGTATGGAGCCGCATATCTTAATGAATAACCCGCCCCACCCCTTTAGGGTCCCCTGTGTTTGGCCCTGTGAAACACCAACTTTCATTAATAGGCATAAAAAAAGCCGCTACATTGCTGCAACGGCTTTTTTATAAATCCAATTTTTTCTTAGTTCAATACAAACCTGATGGGCATGTTAAACTGCACCCTAACGGCCTGGCCACGCTGACGGCCTGGCTCCCAGCGGGGCATGTTGCGCACCACCCTGACGGCTTCTTCGTCGCAGCCACCACCAATACCACGCAGTACCCTTACATCGGTAACACTACCATCGCGTTCAACCACAAAGGTGACAAACACTGTACCCTGGATGCCAGCTTCACGGGCCATCTGTGGGTAGCGCAGGTTGTCAATCAGATACTTCATCCTGGCTTCCTCACCACCGGGGAAGCTGGGCTGATCTTCAACAACCGTAAAGATCACATCTTCTTCAATTTCTTCTTCTTCCTCAACAAAGATGGGGGCGTATTCCTGTACCTCGGTAGTTACAGTGGCTTCCACATCAATGGTAAAATCTTCTTCAACTTCCACGTCATCATCTACAATGATCAACTCGGTAGAAGGCTCCGGGGGCGGGGGAGGAGGAGGTGTTTCCTGGCGGGTAATCGGAATATCTTCCTCTTCAATAAAATCCATCTCCAGGGTGCCGAGGTCATACTCAGTCCTTTCGTATGTCTTCCATTCAAAAGCCACTAAGACCCCCAATAATGCAACAACCATTCCTATCTGCAGGAATATGCGCTTTTTGTTCTCGAGGTCTGCTTTTGGTGTTTTTTTTGCTTCCATATCAAGTCGTTGGTTTTTTTATTGGCTGATGCCAGTCAGTTTTTTGGTTCCAAAAAGTTTGCTAATATACAAAAAAATTAAAAAAGCGGGTGATCTTATAATGATGTTCTCTTTTTCAGGAATTCAGGTATTTTTTCAACCATGAACTTTTTATTCCCACAAATATAAGTACTCCAAATATCGTTCCAAAGAGGTTAGCCAGAAAATCAAAAAAGGTACCACTGCGCATGTTTAAAAAATAATGTTGCAGCAATTCGGTCAATCCTCCGTAAACCATCCCAAGCATGATAGTGATCGTGCCGTAGTATTTGCGGGCGTACCAAGGATTTTCCTGCAGGTAAAACCCGTAAGCGAGCAAGGTGCCGAACACTAGAAACATCCCCAGGTGAACGATTTTGTCGATATGAGGGATGGTTAGCATACCGGTTTTGGGAAAATTGTTGCCCGGGATACTAATAATAATTAAAATAATGCCGGCCCATAATAGGGCCGGTATAAAATGCTTAATAGTCATTCAGGATTTTATAAAGAAGCCGCGGATTATTCGCCCACCAGCTCTTTGTATTCTTCAACACTTAACAGTGAGTCAACTTCCGAGGGATCGCTCATCTTCACCTTTACGATCCATCCTTCCTGGTAAGGATCTTTATTGACGGTGTCGGGCGATGATTCCAATTGTTCGTTAAACTCAAGGATCTCCCCTGAAACAGGCATGAACATGTCAGAAACAGTTTTTACTGCTTCAATGGTTCCGAAGGTTTCTTCGATATCCAGCTCTTCACCAACGGTGCCAACTTCAATGTATACAATGTCACCAAGTTCTTTCTGAGCAAATTCAGTGATGCCGATAACAGCAGTGTCTCCTTCTACCCTTAACCACTCATGGTCTTTGGTGTACTTCAGATTGTCTGGAAAATTCATTTTTACGGGTGTTTAAGTGAATGAAATGATGTGAGGTACAAAGGTCAAAATTACAACCTTTTTCAAAAGTATCACAGGGTTTTCAATTGTTTTTCTTTTCAAAGACTTCCTGCGGCAGCTTGCGTGACTGTCAGGTAGGGGAGTGGAGCGGGTATGATGAGTTGCTTTCTACAACAGGCCCAGCTCCAGCATGGCTGCCTCACTCATCATGTCTTTGTCCCACTCAGGCTCAAACACCAGGTTAATATCTACCGACTTCACACCGTCTACTCCTTTTACAGCTTGCTCCACCTCGCGGGGCATGGTGTCGGCCACCGGGCAGTTGGGGTTGGTCAGGGTCATGGTAATTTTTACATGGCCCTGCCCAGAAGCATCTATTTCGTAGATCAGTCCCAGGTCATAGATGTTGACCGGGATCTCGGGGTCGTGTACCGTTTTCAAGGCATCCACGATTTTGGATTCCATCTCCAGATAGTTATAAGGTGCCATAACTTCTTAATTTGAATGATTTCAGTTGTACTTTTTCTGTTTTACCGCTTGCTCAGGGCCAGGGCATAGAGTTTCATCTGTTTGATCATGTTCACCAAGCCATTGGAGCGTGTTTGCGAGAGATGTTCCTTCAGGCCGATGCGGTCAATGAACTCCATGTCGGCATCCACAATTTCCTGGGCGGGCTGGTCGGAAAGCACCCGGATCAGCAGGGCAACGATGCCCTTGGTGATCAGCGCATCGCTGTCGGCTCTGAAGTGTACCTGCCCGTCCTGGGGTTGTGCGATCAGCCACACCCGCGACTGGCAACCGCTGATCAGGAATTTGTCCTGCTTTTCTTCTTCCTTAATCCCTGGCAATGATTTGCCCAGTTCGATGATGTAATTATATTTATCCATCCAGTCATCAAAAAGTTCAAATTCCGCAATGATCTCTTGTTCGGTTTCTTTTATGGTGGGTTTCATATTGATATAATTGAGTCAGGGGTTTTAGTATAACAAAAAATAACAGATTCAGTTTCAAGGTGCTGTTCAAATAATCAGCTGTTGTTTCTCCTGTTCAGACAGTTTCAGATCGGCAGCCACTTTAAAGATCGTGGGCCGGCTCATGATATAAAATAAAAGGATGATGGCCAGCACCAGCATCAGATTGGTGTCGCCAGTAAGCATGAAAATAATGGTTGCCAGAAAACCAACCCCTTCTGCCATGGAAAACCTGACGATTAAGGCGTTTTGGTATTTCATCATCTTTTGTTCCAGCGAAAGGTCAGGCTCAATCCTGTTAATCATTTTCTGCGGCAACCCCCAGGCCAGGGGAAGCATCAAAATGGTGAAGCCGATGGCTACCCCTTTCAACACATAAAACAAACCGGGATCAGGGGCCAGCAGAAAGCCGGAGTTGCTCACCAGCAGGGAGGCTGCCACCAGGAATACGATCAGGGCCAGGAACAATGCCCCGTAAATGATGTTCAGGGTTCGGAAAGCAGCCTGGACGTTTGAAAAAGAAGTCATAATGGTATCAAGGTTTATTTATTTCAAAAGGAATACCTCAGGCCATTGCGCAAGGTATAAAAAGTATTGGGCACATCCTGGGGAGGATGCGAGTCGTAAAGATAATCAAAAGCCACCTGAAGTGAAAACCGGTTGGAGATCTTAACATCCAGGCTGGTATCGCTGGCCAGGCGAAACTCGCTGAATGCTGCAAAATCGGGCTGGTAGTAGGTGGTATGCGAAAAAAACAACCGTTCGCCCAGTTGCAGGGACCCCGAGAAGTATAAGTCCCCCTTAAACTTGCGGGTCTGTGTTTGCTGATCATTGCTCAGCTGTTCATATTCATACATCACCAGGGGGGCCAGGAAGATGGCTACTGACTCACCTTCCAGAACTTTCAGACGAGGGCCTGCACCCAGCAGAAACCTTCGCTGCAGCAGCCGGATGGTATTGTACTGGTGTTGGGTGAAAGCTTCCAGGGTCAGCAAATCGTCAGTCACCTCGTAATTGTAACGCAGGTGCTGGAAACCATTATTGATCAGGTTGTCACCATCTACCTGCATCAACCCGATATTATTCAGGAACAATACAGTATGCGGGTCTTTATGATACTGAAGGTTAATCTGGTTGCTGATCTGAAATATGCTGGTGGTATTCTTTGTCAGGGTGAGTGAAAGCGCTGCGTTTCCCTGAAACCCTTCTTTTTGCTCCTTACGGTCTTTTTCAATGTTCACCAGTTGGGCAAAACCATCAGGTGGAGCTATTGTAAGAACCAACAGCAGAAAAAACACCGCGTGTAATGAGCCAAAGGAGGATTGTGCAGGTTGCTTCTTAAAAAGTTTCACAGACGATCAGCAGGTTTTTCTGAGCCATTTTTTTATGGGACAGCTGAAAGGCCCCCCATGAGCTTCAGCATTAAGTAAACATTTCTCTTACTTTTTTCAGCGCGTTGACCATCAGGTCTACTTCTTCCATGGTGTTGTATACCGCCAGGGAGGCCCTGATGGTGCCCGGCACCCCGAAGAAGTCCATCACTGGCTGGGCGCAATGATTTCCGGTACGCACGGCTATGCCCAGCTTGTCGAGTATGGTTCCGGCATCGTATGAGTGAATGTCATTAAACAAAAAGGAAATCACGCTGGCTTTGTTGGCTGCTGTGCCGATAAAGCGGATGTTGTCAAGGGTTTCCAGCTGGCCGATGGCATATTCCATCAGCTTGTGCTCATAGGCCCCGATGGTATCCAGGCGCAGGTACGAAATAAACTTCACGGCTGCTTCCAGACCCAATACCCCGGCTACATTGGGGGTGCCGGCTTCAAACTTATAAGGCAGTTCGTTGTAGGTGGTTTTCTCGAAGGTAACCGTTTTGATCATCTCACCGCCACCCTGGTAGGGAGGCATCTGTTCCAGCAGATGATCCTTGCCATAGAGAACCCCTACACCCATTGGCCCGAACATCTTGTGGCCCGACAGGCAGTAGAAGTCGGCATCCAGATCCTGCACATCAACCTTCATGTGCGACATGGCCTGTGCCCCGTCTACCAGCACCGGGATGTCACGGGCATGCGCCTGGGCAATCATCTCCTTCACGGGGTTGATGGTGCCCAGCGAATTGCTCACGTGGGTCACGGCCAGGATCCGTGTTTTATTGTTCATCAGCTCCAGGAAAGCCTGCTGATCGAGCTCTCCGCGCTCATTGATGGGGATGACCTTCAGCACCGCCTGCCGCTCCTCACAAGCCATCTGCCAGGGCACGATGTTTGAATGATGCTCCATGGCCGAGATCAGGATCTCATCGCCTGGATTGACAAACCGGCTGCAAAAGGATCGTGCCACCAGGTTGATCGACTCGGTGGTGCCCCTGGTAAAGATGATCTCGTGGCTGTGGGCAGCATTCAGAAACATCTGAAGGGTATTGCGTGCTTCCTCGTAGGCTTCAGTAGCCTGGATGCTCAGGTGATGGGCCCCGCGATGAATGTTGCTGTTTTCGCGGAAATAATATTCCTGCAGCCGCTCCACCACGGCACGTGGCTTATGCGTGGTGGCCGCATTGTCGAAATACACCAGGGGCTTGCCGTTGATGGATTGATCAAGGATGGGGAATTCTCTGCGCAGCTGATGAACATTCAGGCTCATAAAAAGGAGTTTTGTTATAGCTTGCTGATATCAATATTAAAGGTGGTGGGTTCCTTGCTGTTGCAGTGCAGCATGCACTGATCGCAGATAGTCAGCTCGCCTTTCAGGCGCTTCTCTACCAGTTGGTCCAGGCGCTCGGCAAGCACTTCAATAGCAATTTTCTCTACCACCTCATGGGCAAAGGCAAACATCATGAGCTGGCGGGCCGCCCGTTCGCTCAGCCCCCGGGAGCGCATATAGAACATGGCTGGAAAGCTACTTGCCTCAGCACATGGGCCAGGACGCCTACGATGATGTTCTAGCTGGCAGTGTCGAGACCGGGCAGATGGGACAGCGAAACGGCCGTGGCGATGAGGCGGCGGCTGGTGAAGGGTACGGCCGCAACGCAGGCAAGGATCCAGTCGGGCGCGGCGCCCGCTCGGCCGGACAGGGTAGAGGCGCGGGTGCCGCTGCGGGCGAGCGCCAGAGCCGCCAGTCACGCGGACTGGGCGAGGGTGATTGCCTGCAGCAGTAGCCCTACCTCAGCCGTTCCTGTGAACGGCCTCTGAACGAACCTCATCCAGCGCGAGAACCGCCCCCGTGGCGGTTCTTAGCGCTGTGGGGGGTAACAGACGTGCCGGTCACCTTGAACGGGTGTGCTCAGGCGACTGGTAGCCTAATGAAGCTCATCCCGCGCAACGAGGGCTGAATGGAGGCCGTCCTTGGCGCCGGGCGCCGAGAACGAGGTGTCAGTCCCAACACCCCGACCAGGCTGTTTCGGCCGCGCGCCGTCTGTCCGCTCCCCCGTAGCCCCTCCGTCAGCTCTCCTTGCTGAACCCCAGCGCCCGCGGGGCATCCAGCCGCCACAGTGGGCTGATCGACTCACCGTGATAGATCCCGCGGATGGCATACGCCAACATCGGCGCGATGCTGACCATTCGTAGCTTCGGATGTCGCTTGGCTGGCGGTACCAGGATCGAATCCGTGACCACAAGCTCTTCGATGTAATGGCGATCAAGCTCCTGCAGCGCTTGCGGCAGCAGCACCGGATGGGTGATCGCCAGGTGCATCTCTGGGCGGGCCCCTTGCTCCAGCAGCACGGGGAGCTGGCGCAGCACGCTGCCACTCGCCACGATGTCATCGATGAGAATGGGAATCTTGTCCCGGACATCTCCCACCACGTGTGTCGTTTCCGTCTCCCCGAA
>JAWOCF010000254.1:0-9491 GCA_046483935.1 Bacteroidales bacterium
GTTAAAGTCTTTGTTGCCTTCGTAGGGATAATCATCTTCAAGACGGCCATCCTGCTTCAGCCTGTAGAATTCGTTGTATTCGCCTTTCGACCAGTATTGTCGCATCCTGAAACTGAAGTACATCTCGTTGGAAAGAATGTAATCACTGGAAAAGACATTCTCAACAGTAGTCACATCGCGGTTGCCGAACACAATGGCTTGATCAGCGGCTTTGGCCGCATACCCGATATCGTTGGTGTTATAGTTCATGTGCAGGGTATGGACGAAGGAAAAATGATCGTTCAGCCGGTAGCGGGGTACCAGCCGGTAAGAAAGCCCTTTGGAATCAAAATCGGCGATCTGTCCGTAATTGAAGTTGAAGTCCAGGGCAAAAGGATTGCGGTAATCGGTTGAAAACCCCACTTTGGTGCTCAGCCCTTTGGGCCTGATAAAATATCGTCCGGCCACCCGGGGTTCATAAAAATCCTTCCTATCCTGGAGGTGAAAGTTTACCTCGCCGTTAAAAGAAAGGTATTTCAGGTTGCTGGCATGTGCCTGAAACTCCATGTGCCGGTTGGTTGTCAGGTAGTTTTCATACAATGCTTCATTGCGAATCGTCAGGCGGCTGCGAAAATTGCGCAACTTCCAGAAGGGATCATAAATATTATAATTCAGGTCCACGCGGTCGACCACCTGGTTGCGCCGTTGGGTGAGGCCCATGTCATTGTCATCATAATCAGTGCCAATGACATTGTGTCGTAAACTAAACCTGAAATTACCCCTGATACGCTGCAGGCGCAGGTCATATTTTTTTCCTGTGGCTACAGATGGGGATTCTTCAGGATTGTCATTTTTAGGATATAACTGGCTTAATGCTCCTGAAGCATTCACCTCGTAGGTGTTGTTTTTATCTACCAGGCTAATCCCTGCTCCCGTAACATTGGCATGATGATAAGCCGATTCTCCCCTCAAAACACTGGTGTTGATCAGATAAGCACTGGAGTTGTTGCGCAGGGCCTGATCAAGAACCAGGATGTTGTAATTTGTGGCCGGCTCGGTAAGCAACTTGCGCTGCAGCCCCAGGGTATCTTCAGCCACGGCAAAGGTATTTCTTGTAATGGCATTGAACACCCCGACAGCCAGGCCTCTTGCCGTACGGCCCGACACCTTAAAGGCATTCACCAGCCTGGATTGCATGGGGTTGTCCAGAATCTGCTCATGTTCTTCCAGCTCAGCATTAACCCGGCCATAGCCTCCGGGACGCCCTCCGATACGTCGTGAATAGAATATTCCTCCCCGGCGGAACAGATCCATGGATTCCTTGAAAAAGGGCCTTTCTTCCCCATAAACGGTTTCAAAGGCAGAGAGGTTCTTTACGACATTGTCTGATTGCACCTGGCTGAAGTCGGGCATCAGGGTCATGTCGAGGGTAAAGCTTTCGTTAATCCCATATTTCAAATCCATACCCCCTCCGAAAGAAGATGAAAAGTTGCTGACTCCGGCTACGTCAGAGGGATAATGATTGGTAGAAGTAGAGACATAAGGGGTGAGTGACAACCTCAGGGGGGATTGCACATCACAGATACCATTCAGAGTACCCCAATAGATCATATCGTTGGAAGCCGCTCGTTCTTCCAGGGCCCAATGGTTTACTTCGCGGTACCTCCTGACATTCCGGTATATCTGCAGCCCCCATTGCTGACAGCCTGTTGGCGGAAAGCGCAAGGCTGAATAAGGAATCCTCATTTCAACCGACCAGCCTTTTTCATGAACCTGGACCTTGCTATCCCACACCCCATCATAAGTATGGTCTTTGGCCCGCAGGTCTCTTTGCACGCCCGAAGCACTGACCTCGAAAGTATAGGCATCCAGCTGATTGTTATAGGTGTCAAGCTTAATGCCAAAGGCATCGGCATTCAGGCTGGAGTCTCTGGGTCCCAGCTGACGCAGGATGCTGTCGGGGGCCGAATCATAAAAGATCGCTCCCACATAAACAGCCCGGTCATCATACAGGAATCTTACCTCCGAACGATGGGTAGGATACCCCTGGTAATCGGGGTCATACTGCAGAAATTCAGAAACAGGGATGGCATGGCTCCATACATCAGGCTCAAGGGTGCCATCAATAACGGGAGGTTTCGATATTCTGCTGGCATGAGCTTCCTGTATTTCCCTTTCGGGACGGACAGCATTGGCAGCAGAACTAACAAATAAGGAAATCAACAGGAAGCAAAAGGAGATCTTATTCATTGGATAAATGATGAGAAAAAGCAGTTTTTCCGAATCTAATAATGGCCTTGAATGCCTTGTGATCGTTAAGGAATTCCTGCAGGCGAAATTAAATAAAAACCGCTAATTATGGGGAGAGGAAATGTTGAATTAGATGAATAACAGGCATTACAGGGCCCTATTCAAAAAAAGTTATGTTAAATAAAACAACCTGCCGACCAAAAATCCCATAATCTTCATCAAACATCATTGGGCCCCCTAAAACAGGAACCCCAGACCAATGTACAGGCCACTACTGCCATCCTCTTTCTTCAGAGCCTGACCATAATCGACGGCAACTACAAAATTCTGGTTAAGCACCACCCGCAGGCCACCCCCCACTGCCCAGTGAGGCTTGTCATTTTGAGGTTGCCTCCCATTAACCAGATAAGGCACAGGATGCTTTTGCACCACCATGGCAGCATCGGCAAAGGCATTTACAGCAAGATAGATATCCTGGCGGGCCACTTGGCCCTGCAGGAATTTGTACCTGAATTCAAAATTGCCATAAGCAACACCGTCTCCCTGAATGCGGTTGCGGATGATACCCCTGACGGTCTTACTGCCCCCGAAGCCATCGTACGTTTTATACGAACTGAACACAAAGGGCAACATATAAAAAGGCATGGAACCAGCCAGCTTTCCCTGATATCCCAACCTGTTGGCCATAGTGAGTTTATCGGGCACCAGTGAAAAGTAGTGACGATGAATCACCACCAACTGAAGATAGGAATAGTTGCCATTGCCCAGAAATGAAGGAGCGGCCATTATAAAAGATTCATTCCAGGTACCCCTGGAAGGATTGGCCTCAATATCGCGGGTATCATGAATAATCCCCGCTTTCAGGAACATGGTGTTGCCACCTGTTTTTAAATCTTCAGGAATCAACCCCTTTTCTACATATTCCTGGTAGATTCCCGGCACATCGGGCAACAGATCCTGTTCTTCACGGCCTTTATTCAGTTTTGCCAGATCTACCGGTCCGGTCTGAAACCCAAAGAAGCCCATTCCGGCAATCCATTTGAGCCGATCCTGCATAAACAACTGCTGAAAGTCGGCCGTGAAACGCAGCAACTTTCTTTCATGACGATAATACATCCTGGAAACATAGGAAGGATCATCGGGATCTTCCAGTGCCGGTTCATAAGAAACCTCATATCCATTGAAGCCATAGAAATTCAGTGCCTGCTCGGTAAGATACAGCAGGTCGATGGTGGTGCGGGTATTGGGAATCAGGTACCAGGAATCATAAAACAGGTTGTTAAAGCCATTGCCCTTGGTGGTGCGCGACCATTCCATAAACAGTGAGTGACGGTACTGTGGATAGGTCGATCCATCCCCGTAATGAAAGAAGTTGGCCAACGCCCCATAGCGAAATCCTTCATCCGAATTATAGGCCACTGCCGGCAGTGCCCCGAAAGTCCATCCTTTCTTGCCCGCCGGTTCTTCTGCCGGTTCAGGTTGTTGCCCCCGGAGGGGCTCATGGGTTACCACCATGAGCAGCAGGAAGCTCACCAGGATTCTGAATAGAACTGTATGTTTCATTGCCATTAAGTTATTTCATTTACATTAATCTCTTTCACTCAAAAAAAGAAACAACACTTTTTGAAACTCCTGATACATTACGTTTTCATCCCTTTCTAATGCAATGAGGTTTCGATTATACAAGGTTTGCCGGGTAAATCAAGCAACCCTGCATAAAGGACCATACCTTTCCGGCCAGATTATATAATTTTGCTTGTGTAACGATTGAAGAAAGAGGCACGGAAAATCTGTTCATTCAATGCAACACGTGTTGCGAACACTTCGAAACTCAGATGCCTTTTAAAGAGGCTCAGGAGCCACAGGAAGCATTTTTCTGCAGGAGGCAGCATCCAGTCCCACTGAAAAAACGGCCTTCAAACGGGGCTTTAAAATGCCTCACAGAGAAGCATTGGATCTGTCACCAGGGTGCTGCAACAAATGGCTCTGGATGATTTTAAAACGTGAACGACCAGGAGGTCAAAGAACAATCTGCAACCAACTGTCCCTCAGCTTAGTTTTTGTGGACAGTGAAATAAGGACCAGATATCAATTAATCTGCAAATTAACCTTATTTTTGAATGGAATAATAATTCCCATGCCCTTACAATGAAAATATTTTCTTCCTCACATCCTTCCAGATCATAAAATGATGAAACGAATACTTAAAATCATTATGTACCTGATAATCCTGATTGTGGTAATTCTTGCAGGGTTGATCCTTTTTGGCACCCTGACAAGGCACCGGCCTGAGCAAAAAACCCTGCTGCTACATAGTGACGAACCTACCAGGATCACCCCCGGAGAAGAAATCAGCCTGCTGACCTGGAATATTGGCTATGCCGGATTGGGGCAAGACATGGATTTCTTTTATGACGGAGGCAAAAAAGTGCGCAGCACAAAACAACAAACCCTGGAGAACCATCAGGCCATCCTGGAGTTCCTGCAGTCGATGCCACAGACCGACTTTATGCTTTTGCAGGAGGTAGATCAACGCGCCAAAAGATCTCATTACCTCAATACGCCGCAAGCACTAAAGGAAATATTTTCACAACATTGGCATGCCTTTGGCACCAATTACCGGGTGAATTTTGTGCCGGTCCCTTTTTATGCCCCCATGGGTTATGTACATTCAGGAATTCTGACCACCAGTAAGCCTGCCCCCATCCTATCGGAAAGAATCTCTTTCCCGGGTAGTTATCCCTGGCCCGACCGGTTATTCAACCTCGACCGCTGCATGATCCTTAACCGGTATCCTGTTTCCAACGGCAAACAATTGATAGTAGTGAACACCCACAATTCCGCTTTTGATGATGGCTCTTTGCGCCTGAAGCAGATGGCTTTTATGAAAGAGATCTTTCTGGAAGAATACAACAAAGGGAATTATGTCATTGCCGGGGGCGACTGGAACCAGTGCCCTCCGGGGTTTGAACCTGAATTCTCTTTCAATCTTTTTGACACCACCGACAGGATGGACATTCCTGAGGATTTTTTACCCGGCTGGCAGTGGGCCTATGATCCTTCCACCCCTACCAACAGAAGGTTGAAAACGCCTTACCACCCGGCATCATCCCCCACCACCCTGATTGATTTCTTTCTGTTGTCGCCCAATGTGGAGCTGATCGAAGTACAAGGTTTTCATCTGGATTTTAAACATTCAGATCATAATCCGGTTCTTACTAGAGTAGAGCTGAAGAACTAACAGCAAACATCTTCTGCTACCGGAAAACAACCCCTTTTATGGCAAACCAGAGAATCCCTACCAGCCCGGCCCTTCGCACCCTGATCATGGCCTCGGCAGGCACCCCGCGCAACTACAGAATTTCTTTCTGGGGACAAACCCTCATCGGCTCGCTGTATTCTTTCGGATATTTTGATCTGCGTATTGTAGGGTTTATTGTAGGATTCATTCTGCCGGTCATCTGGGTAGTCTCTACCTATCGCCTGTTAAAAGCAAAAGCCCGGTTATTCCCTGCCCTGCCCTTTCCCTCCTGGATGAGAAAGGACCCCGGCAATGTCATCATCATCATCTTTGACATCTTCTTTCTGGGGATGATCTGGTTTTTTATCCTTGCCGGGTATTATGAGGCCATCTGGATCAAAGTCATGTTTACCATTGCCTTTCCCCTGCTGACCCTGGGCATGCTCAGAAACCTGATTGTATTTTCTCCTTTCCGCAAACAGGAGGATCAGCCACAGGATAAGAACCAGGATACTGAATCATAAAATACCATTTTTTTATGCCAACCGTTGGTTAATGACCTTGAAATTGACGATATTTGGACTATGTCAACAATAAAATCACAAGGTAATGGAAACAATGGATATTTTCAACAGGTTCTGGATTCCCTATTCCACTCAAAATCCTTCAGCAAAAAGAATCAATGAGCTGTTCACACAAGAAGGTGAACAAGTGGTTCATGACCATATCGCCCTGCGCACTTTCAATGATCCGCGCATGGATATTGACCAAATAGCCAGGATCTTCACCCAGCATGGTTATGAAGCGCGGGGCGAATATGAGTTCAAAGCCAAGAAAGTATTTGGCCGGCATTTTGAGCATACCTCCGACCCTCATGTTCCAAAAGTGTTCATCAGCCATTTGCTGCTGGATCAGTTTGATGGTTTTCTGAAGGAAACCATCACTTCACTGCTGGATACTGTTCCCGATCCGGTATACCAGGATCCCGAAATAGTGTATCAAGGCAGCATCTGGGGAAAGATCCCTTTTGAAACCTATAATAAGCTGCGACAGGAAAGTGAATATGCTGCCTGGTTGCTGGTATATGGTTTCCGGGCCAATCATTTTGCCATTGATATCAATAAACTCACGCACTTCAACTCCCTGCAGGATGTCAATGCCTTCGTAAAAAGCCGTGGTTACATCATGAATAATTCTTCGGGCAGTGAGATTTACGGCGCACCCGAAGAGCTCCTGGAGCAATCAGCCACCAAAAGTGAGATCCTGCCCTTTGAATTTGCCGATGGAGTATATGACATCCCCTCCTGTTTTTATGAATTTACCCGCAGGTATAAAGATGCCAATGGTCATTATTACCAGGGCTTTAATGCAGCCAATGCCGACAAGATCTTCGAGAGCACCAATTACTATAAAAAACAGCAGGCCATGTAAAAACCTTTTCAGGATAATCAGCCTATAAGTATGAAGAATCTTTTTTTTGTTCTAAATTCGCAGGGGTAAATCATGAGGTTCTCTTTTGATTTTCAGGCTTTCTTTCCATCCAACTTATAGGTTATGGCATCCTCCGATATCCCCCGCTCCCTGGGAGCCTTGTCCTCACAATTGCAGGGCGAGCTGTTCACCGATTATAAATGGCGGTTACTTTTTGCCACCGACGCATCAGTCTACCGCGAAGTGCCTGTGGGCGTTTGCTTTCCGAAAAACACAGAAGACCTGGAGCTGATACTTAGCTACTGCCGGGAAAACAACCTTCCGTTAATTCCACGGGTGGCAGGCACTTCACTGGCAGGTCAGGTCGTAGGCCACGGCTTGGTGGTAGACTTTTCACGCCATATGAACCAGATCCTGGAAGTTAACCAGGAAGAAAAATGGGTGAGGGTGCAGCCGGGAGTCATCCTGGATGACCTGAACCGTTATCTGGAGCCCATGGGCCTGTTTTTTGGCCCTGAAACCTCTACTTCCAACCGTTGCATGATGGCTGGCATGGTAGGTAATAACTCCTGCGGCTCTCACTCTCTGGTTTATGGCAGCACCCGCGACCATACTCTCGAGATCAAGGCATTGCTGTGGGATGGATCGAAGGCTGTTTTTGGCCCTGTCGACAAGGAGACCTTTCGCAAAAAATGCATCGGCAGCACCCTGGAGAACAAGATATACAACCAAATCTACGAGGTCTTATCCAAAGAAGAGAACCAGCAACAGATCCACTCGCAGTACCCCGATCAGCGGCTGCATCGCCGCAACACAGGATATGCCCTGGACCTGCTGCTTGATACTGAAATATTCTCGGGCAGCACCCAGCCTTTCAACTTCTGCAAACTGCTTGCCGGTTCCGAAGGCTCTCTGGCATTATTTACCGAGATGAAGTTCAACCTGGTAGGGCTGCCCCCAAGCGAAAAGATCCTTGTATGTGTACACCTCGACACCATAGAGGCTGCCCTTGAAGCCAATCTGGTAGCTCTGGAGCATGGAGCCGTGGCCGTAGAACTGATTGACAAGGTAATCCTGGATTGCACCAAAACAAACATCAACCAGAGCAAAAACCGTTTCTTCCTCAAAGGAGACCCCGGGGCCATTTTGGTGGTTGAATTTGCCGCCCCTCAGAAAGAAATCATCCTGCAGCAGGCCAGCCTGATGGAAGCAGCCCTTCGGGCAGCAAACCTGGGTTATCATTTTCCGGTACTTTCGGGTGGCGACATCAATAAGGTATGGGCACTGCGCAAGGCGGGGCTTGGGCTGCTGTCAAACCTGCCAGGGGATGCCAAGCCGGTAGCTGTCATTGAAGATGCGGCCGTTCATGTGGAACAGCTTCCCGGCTTCATCAAAGACCTCCAGCTCATCCTTGATCAACTAGGCCTGCAGTGTGTTTATTACGCCCATATAGGCACCGGAGAGCTTCACCTGAGGCCGGTACTCAACCTGAAAAATCCTGCCGACATTGAACGCTTTCACCAGGTGGCCCTGGAGATGGCCCGCCTGGTAAAAAAATACAGAGGTTCCCTGAGTGGTGAACATGGTGATGGCCGCTTGCGCGGAGAGTTCATTCCTTTGATGCTGGGCGAACCTGTTTATGAGTTGTTGCGCGGAGTAAAAAACACCTGGGATCCCCAGAACATCCTGAACCCCGGAAAGATCACCGACACGCCGTCAATGAAATCGTTCCTGCGATATACTCCCGGGCAGCAGGACCGCAAGCTGAAGACCTGGTTCGATTACCCCGAATCGGATGGGTTTCTCAGGGGGGTTGAAAAGTGCAATGGCTCGGGCGATTGCCGCAAGCCTCATACCGCAGGAGGGGTTATGTGCCCATCCTATCAGGCCACCCTCGACGAGCAACACACCACACGTGGCCGGGCCAACATCCTCAGGGAATACATTACCCATTCAGGCAAAAAGAATCCCTTCGACCACCAGGAGATCATGCAGGTGCTCGACCTGTGTCTTTCCTGCAAAGGATGTAAGGCAGAGTGTCCTTCTAATGTCGACATGGGCAAGTATAAAGCAGAAACCCTGCAGCAATACTACGACACCCATGGCATTCCATTGAGGGCCCGGCTGATTGCATCCTTTTCACAGCTCAGCAGCCTGGGAAGCCTGGTGCCGGATGTGTACAACTTCATGAGCAGCAACAAGCTCACGGCCACTGTTATCAGGAAGATGGCAGGCTTTTCAACCAAACGCAGCCTGCCTGCACTACACACCACCACCCTGCGCAAGTGGGCTGACAAAAACCTGGGTAAGCTGAACGCACCTACCACTACCGGCAAAAAGGTGGTGCTGTTTTGCGATGAGTTTACCAACTATAATGACACCTCCACAGGCATCAATGCCATCCTGCTCCTTAACCGCCTGGGATATTGGGTCGATTTGCCTCCTCATGTGCAGAGCGGGCGGGCTGCCCTCTCCAAAGGAATGTTGAAGAAAGCAAAGGAGTATGCCCGGGAAAATGTAAAGATTTTTGCTCCCCGGGTTTCCCCACAAACTCCCCTGGTGATTTGGTTATGTAGTTTTTAGACCGTTT
>JAWOCF010000083.1:0-4621 GCA_046483935.1 Bacteroidales bacterium
CATCTCGTCCAGGTTGCCGTGGTCGGCCGTGACAACGGCGATACGTGAAGCACTGAAAAATATGGCCCTGGGAGCCGCTGGCAGTCTCTTTCTAGGGTCTCTTCCATGGAAGGCTTTGGGAAAGAAAAGCGCTAAAAAATCGAAAGTCGGGGTAACCAGACTATCCAGAAAAGCGATCCTTTCTTCCGGAAGGTCATAGATAAAGTTGGAATTTAAATCCTGCAGGGCGAATACCTTGAATTCCCCTTCACGCATATTATGAATCCAGAAATCCCCTTCGGCATTGGTTTTTGACAGGTAAACCGGCTTTTCCTTGTAAGGTATAGAATCATAATACTCGTCATATAACATCACATAAGTCCCCTCTTCCATGGGCGCCAGGGTAAATGCATCAAGCACCTGTCCCATCACCGACAGGGAATCAACAAAATCGCCGGTAGCAACCACAAACTGGAAATTCAGCATGGGATTGTTTTCAGTAATATCCACAATAGCATCGCCAAAAAAGAAATTATAGGTGGTATTGGGCCGCAGCTCCTCTTCGATATTCATTATAATGCTACGCCCGCGAAGCCTTATCTCAGGCATTGTTTCCAGGGGAGGAGAGATCAGAAGCTTGTTATTAATATCCCTAAGTTGAACATATTCATCAAAATAGATTCGCACCTGACCCCCCTGAAAATTGGTAGCGTAATTTTCAGGAGTACTGCGCACTACCTGCGGAGGTTCCTCATCAACGGGCCCTCCTGTTGGAGCTACCGGATTGGCACATGAGAACAACCCCAGCACAAGCAGTAAAGCTATAATTACCAGCCGGATGCGTTGATCACAGAAATGTCTTACCGTTTCTTCAGGAATTAACTTCATTCGTTTTCTTTATCAAAACGCTGTAAAATTACCATTTATTTGTCAATGCCTTTGTATGTGTTCAAAAGCTTATTGGGTCCCTGCAGAGACTTTTTGATGACCCCGTGAAGGTATCGGTTCAAAAACAAAACTTTGTTGTGAAAAATGCCTCAATATTGCTTCCAGCAGATACAAACAGTTATCGGCCGCCTGGGCAGAGTCATGCAAGACAACCACACTTCCTGAATGGATCGATTGTAAGGCCCGTTGCAGCAGGATCTGCCCCGCAATATCTGACCGGTAATCGCCGGTAAGATATGACCACATGACAACCTGATAACCTCCCCGGCGCAGTTGGCGGAGTTGCCCGGGCTTCAACCGCCCATAGGGAGGGCGGAAAAGCGGGGAGGGAATAAGGGCGGCAGCCTGGCTTACGTTTCCCAGATAATCTTTTTGAGAGGTGCGCCATCCATCAGGATGCGACCAGGTGTGATTGCCCACCGAGTGCCCTGCTTTCAGGATCCGGTGCATCAGCTGAGGGTAGCTCGCCACGTTCTTTCCCAAAAGAAAAAAAGTGGCCCGGGCATGATACTGGTCAAGCAGGTCCAGCACCCGGGGCGTTATCTCAGGATGGGGTCCATCATCAAAGGTGAGAAAAATCTTTTGTTTTTCCAGGGGAAGCTCCCAGACCATTGCCTGCGAGAAAAGCGCTTTTAGCAGGCGGGGCGGACGGTGGAAATATTTCACGTAGTTGATTTTATGCTTACACTGAAAGTATAAAATTACACAAATTTTGAAGCGCGCTCCTGATTATAAGAGGCCTTTCAGCATGCCACCATTCATCACCTGACACTTACCTTAGATTTTTCACCCTAAAAAACAGGCTCCTGCTTTGCAGGAGCCTTAATCATTCTTAACATGAAGTAACTAACCAATCAGCTTTTCCAGGATTATTCCCTTTCATTTTTAAGGGATTCAAAAACTTCTTTCAGGTCAATATCAATATCATTGGCTTCTTGTTCTGGTTTGGTCATAGAGGAAAGATCAAACATCCGATTTACATCTTCCATTCTCGCTTTTTGAAATTCACAGGCAATCTCATAAGGAATGGCATCTTCTGCTACCTCCTCTTTCACGGGCATGGTAAAATTCCTTCCAAGGGCATCTTGAAAAGTAAGCACTCTACCAGGGGAACTGGCTAAGGAAACAGATACTGTAGAAATGGTCAGGATTATGGCGGTTATAATGTTTTGGGTTTTCATGACTCAGGGGTATTTGAAGTTTTACTTTGATTTCTTTACCCATATACTTACCACTTCTGTGCCACTGTTTATACTTTACTGATTATTAATATGTTACAAAGACAAAAGCAGTCATTGTCATCTTCCCAACAAAGAAAAATGTCCGCTTGTGAACAGTTCATTCTCACAATCGGACATTAATCTAACCTTTTTTACGTTCTGCAGTCTCTGGGCACAAAATTCAGGCACCAAAAGGGGTATTTAACCTGAATCACTCCCCCACCCCCACAGGGTGTTAATTATATAAATCTTCCATCAGCATCTATCCATTGCTCCATGAAATCAAGCAACTCCTGACGGTTGGCAGAACGGGCATTGCGCACATAAAACCCGGAGGAGCACGCCCCCACTGCCAGACATTGCCCCGGATCAAGATCAGCCATCCAGGCATTACAGAAACCGGCATTAAAATTATCGCCTGCCCCTGTAGTCAGTTTGGGTTTGGGGGTATAGGGTCCTTCCAGCCAAAGATTCGCTGTATCATGAGAAATAGCAGCCCCATTTACAGGGTGAATTACGATACCGGCAATACCCATCTTATGGCGGATCTGAATGGCCCGCTGCAGGATGTCATCCTCTTTGATGCCCAGTTCCAGGCTTATGATAGTAGACTCACTGAGATTCATGCTCAGGATGGTTTCGGTGGGTATGCCGGAAATCAAATCCAGCACCTCACGAATATCTTCATTGGTACGCTTTTTAGGGTCAGCCAGGTCCAGGAAGACCCGTGGCTTTTTATCAAGGGTTCCGATTATTTTACTAAAAGCTTTGATAATGCTATTGAGGTTGGCAAGCATGGTCCAGTTGGTGAAAGCAACCATATCAACCTGACCCAAAAGATCTTCCACTTCATTGTGCGACAATTCCTCCAGGAGGTTCACATAATTCACATCCATCAGGTTATTCATCTTTCCCAGCATGATCTTCCCGTCAAAAAACTCCAGGGCATCAGTATACCCGGGACCCGTCAGGGAAATCACCTTGTGGCATTTGCTGGCAAAATCCTCAAAAACGGGATGTAAGTGTGGTTTGCCCAAGGCACCGATATAGGTAACATCATGACCTTGTTCGATGATGGCGTTGGCCATAATGGGGCCATTGCCACCGAGTTTGGTATTGATTGGCAACAGCTCAATATTGGCACTTAAGCCGGCCACTGAGGCTATCCGCTCTGAAAAAGATTTAATGTCCTGTATCCGCTGATACTCCAGGGGGCTGGTGCGTTTGTCTACTACATGAATGATCTCATCAACGAAACCATCAAAGCCAATCACCAGGTGCTTCGTGGCATCAAACGACTTCATCCCTGCCAGGGCTTTTCTCACAACATCAAAATGCTCCATACCAATAATTTTTTGACATAAAAGTAATAAGAAAAACCATAAACAACAATAAGGGCAGGCTATCTTCTGCCATAAAGCTTGGTGATGTGCAATAATTCTTCGGCATGCGATTGCTTCAGCATTTCTTTACGATATCTCCATTTCCAGAACCCTGACGCTTTTCCCGGAAAATTCATCCGGGCATTTTCCTCCAGGCGCAACAAGTCCTGCATAGGAGCAATGGCCATATCAGCCACAGTACTCCATGCCAGACGGATAAAGGACCACGCAGGATCTTCAGAATCCAGGTCAAAATACTCGTGCATATATTCTCTATCAGAAGCCTCCACAGAGAGATATTGCCCCAGGGTGGTGTTATTATCATGGGTGCCGGTATACACGACGCAGTTCTTATCGTAAGTGTGGGGGATAAAGTCATTTTCTTCGGCAGAATCGAAGGCAAACTGCAGGATCTTCATTCCGGGCATTCCAAATTTCTTTCGCAAAGCAACCACATCAGGGGTAATCACCCCCAGGTCCTCTGCAATAATGGGTAAATTACCCAGTTGCTTATATACCTGCTCAAGCATCTGTTCTCCAGGAGCTGGCACCCATTGCCCCTTGATAGCTGTTTCCTGCCCGTAGGGCACTGCCCAGTAGGCAGCCAAGCCTCTGAAGTGATCAATGCGCACCATGTCGAACAGGTTGAAGTTTGCTTTTACACGATGCACCCACCACTGAAAATCAGTCGCCTGAAGATAATCCCAGTTATAGATTGGATTGCCCCACAACTGTCCGGTTTCACTAAAGTAGTCAGGGGGAACACCCGCCACAGTATGGGGATTTCTCTTTTCATCAAAATCAAAAGTCTCAGGATTGGCCCATGCCTCGGTGCTATCAAAGGCAACATATAGTGGCAGATCGCCGATGATCTTTATGTCATTCATGTTGGCATAAGCTTTCAGCGCTTTCCATTGCCGGTAAAACAAAAACTGAATGAACCGATAAAATTCCATTGTATCCTGCAGATGCTGCCTATATCGGTCCAGGGCCTCATGTTCACGCAGTTTGATCGCCTCATCCCACTGCCACCAGGGCTTCCCTTTGAAGTGGTCTTTCAGGGACATAAAAAAGACATAATCTTCCAGCCAA
>JAWOCF010000160.1:0-10141 GCA_046483935.1 Bacteroidales bacterium
GCCAGCAGGTCCATATTGGCCAGCTGGGCAATATTTTTACCATCAATCAGAAAATGCAATGACTCTTTCTTCAGGCGCTGCCCTTCACATTCGGGACAGGGCTTCTGTTGCATGAAGCCAGATGCCCACTTGCGGATGGCAGTGGAGGGAGATTCATCATACTGATTGGTCAGGAAGTTTACCAACCCTTCGAAGTTCAGTGAGTAGGTGTTGGTGATTCCAAGATTTTCATTCTTCACCTTAAAGATCTCATCCGAGCCGTAGAGGATGGTATTTACAGCATCTTCGCTCATATCGGCAATGGGGGTGTCCAGATTGAAGCCATGCTTATAGCCGATGGCTTCCAGCTGGCGGAAGATCCATGAATTTTTGGTATCGGTAAGGGGTGCCAGCCCTCCCTGGCGGATCGACATGGAAGGATCAGGAATGATCTTATCCATATCCATCACACTCACTGTTCCCAGGCCATTGCAATGCGGGCAGGCCCCATAGGGCGAGTTGAACGAGAAGGTATTGGGTTCGGGATCTTTATAGGCAATGCCCGAGACCGGGCACATGAGGTTGCGGCTGAAATGAGATACCTGATCATCACTCTGGTCGAGCACCATCAGCATGCCTTTACCAAACTTCATGGCCGTCTGCACCGAAGCGGTGATTCGTTTGCGCTGGCTCTCATCAACCTTCACTGCATCGATCACGGTTTCAATATCGTGGATCTTGTAACGGTCGGCCTTCATGTTGGGCACCAGTTCTTTGAGCTGGCCATCGACCCGCACTTTCAGGAAACCCTGCTTGCGCACCTGCTCAAACAGTTCACGGTAGTGGCCTTTACGTCCCTTCACCATGGGAGCCAGCAGCAGCAAAGTCTTTCCCTGATAGCGTTCCAGCAGCAGATTCAGGATCTGTGCATCGGTATAGCGTACCATCTTTTCACCCGTTACATAAGAGTGGGCTTCGCCTGCGCGGGCATACAACAGACGCAGAAAGTCATAGATCTCGGTAATGGTACCCACCGTAGAGCGGGGGTTGCGGTTGACCGACTTCTGCTCGATGGAGATTACCGGACTCAGCCCCGTGATCTTATCAACATCAGGGCGTTCCAGGGTACCCAGAAACTGGCGGGCATAGGCTGAAAAGGTTTCAATATACCGACGCTGGCCTTCGGCATAGATGGTGTCGAACGCCAGTGATGACTTGCCGCTGCCACTCAGTCCGGTAACCACCGTCAGGGTGTTGCGGGGTATGGCAACATCAATATCCATCAGGTTGTGCTCGCGTGCTCCGAATACCTCCAGCCACTCTTCAGCAGCTAATAGCTTAGTTTCCTGCATATTTCCTCAAAAATTGAACCTGCAAAGGTACGGGTATTTTTTGACTTTATGGCCATCGTCAGCGAACGAACCTGACCATCCAACACCCTTTAAACCAACTTTTTTACCCCACCCTATCGTTGACCCTCCAGCCTTATTCCAGCATCATCATGAACCAGGGCAGGACTTTCATCATTCAATTATTCACTCTTTAACAATTAAATTCTACCTTTGCAGCCTCAAAAAGGACGTTGAATTTATGTGGGAAATCGCTGTACGACTGATTCTCCGGAACAGGCCGGGAATATTGATTGTCATCTTTTTATTAACCTTATTCATGGGATGGCATGCCACACGGGTAAAGCTATCCTATGAGCTGGCCCAGATGCTGCCTGCACAGGATTCAGCAGCCATCGATTACCAGCAGTTCAGGGAGATCTTCGGAGAGGATGGCAACGTGGTGTTTTTGGGCATTGAGGATCCTGCCGTATACACCCTGGAGGGGTTCACCCGGTGGGCTGCTTTTTCCGACTCCCTGCGTAATGTTTCCGGGGTGAAACAAGTGCTGAACATCATCAATGTACCGGAACTGCAGCGCGATGACAGCACCCATACTTTCATGTTCCAACCTGTTTTTCAGGGGGTGCCTGCCGACCAGCAGACACTCGACAGCCTGGTGAACAAGGTATTCAACCTGCCGTTTTATTCCAACCTGCTTTTTAATGCTGAGACCGGGGCCCTGCTCACGGCCGTCACCCTGGATACTGAGATCCTGAATACGCCTGCCCGCACCGGCCTGATCCATTCGATAGAGGAGCTGGGTGAAGAATTTTCGGAAGACAGCGGCATCCGGGTATACACCAGTGGCCTTCCTTTCATCCGCACCAAGACCTCCCTGAAGGTAGAGCAGGAGCTTCAGCTGTTTGTGTTGCTGGCCATGGTGGTGGCCTCCCTGGCATTGTTCCTTTTCTTCCGCTCCTTCAAGGCCATGATATTCCCCATGATCATTGTGATCATCAGTGTGATCTGGGCCCTGGGTACCATCAGTTTGCTGGGCTACGAGATCACAGTGCTCACGGGCATCATCCCTCCCCTGCTGATTATCATCGGTGTAGAAAACTGCATCTTCCTGCTCAACAAGTATCATCACGAATACAAGGCCCATGGCAACAAGATCAAGAGCCTGGTGCGGGTGGTACAACGCGTGGGCAATGCCACCATGCTTACCAATGCTACCACTGCCGTGGGGTTCGCCACCTTTATCATCACCGGCAACCGCATCCTGGTAGAATTTGGGATCGTGGCTGCATTAAACATCCTGACGGTGTTTGTGCTGACCATCACCCTGATTCCCATCTTTTACAGTTATCTTGATGCCCCCGGCACACGTCACATCAAGCACCTGGAGAACCGCCGCATGAAACGGGTGCTGCGCCGGGTCATGCACCTGATCAGCAACCACCGTGCTGCCGTATATGCTGTGGCAGGCATCCTGCTGGTGGTGGGCATCCTGGGGATGACCCGCCTGCATACCTCCGGAAACATCGTTGACGACATTCCGCATCGCGACCCACTGTACAAAGACCTTCAGTTTTTTGAACGCAACATCCGGGGCATCATGCCCATGGAGATCATGATCGACACGCGTCGGCCCAACGGGGTGATGCGCAGTGGCACCCTGGAAGCCATTGATGCCCTGCAGCAGGAGCTGGCCACACATCCGGAACTGTCGCGGCCCCTGTCGGTGGCCGAGGCTTTAAAGTTTGCCCGCCAGGCCTTCTACCGCGGCAACCCTGAGATGTATGCCCTGCCCAACCGCTTCGACAGGACCTTCATCCTGTCGTATCTGCCCGACAAGGGATTTGGCAACGAGTCGGCCCTGGGGGCCATGGTGGATTCCACCATGCAGAAGACACGGGTCAGCGTGCTGATGGCCAACATGGGTACGCGCGACATCCGCCGGATCCAGGAGGACCTCCAGCCCCGTATTGATTCCATCTTCAACCCCGAACAATATAAGGTGACCATGACAGGCACCTCGGTGGTTTTCCTGAAAGGCACCGATTACCTGGTGAAGAACCTGCTTACCAGCCTGTTGTTTGCAGTGGTCATCATCTCAATGCTGATCGCATTGTTGTTCCGCAAGGCCCGCATGGTGATGATATCGCTGATTCCCAACCTCTTCCCACAGATCCTGACAGCCGCACTGATGGGCTACCTGGGCATTCCCATCAAGCCCAGCACCATCCTGATCTTCAGCATTGCCCTGGGCATCTCGGTTGACAATTCCATTCATTTTCTTGCCAAGTACCGCCAGGAGCTGGCCCTCCACAACCATAACATCCGGCAGGCAGTCATGGCTGCTTTAACCGAAAGCGGCGTCAGCATGGTGTATACTTATGTAGTGCTTTTCTTTGGGTTTATCATCTTCACGGCCTCCTCCTTCGGAGGCACCCAGGCATTGGGTTACCTGATTGCCTTTACCCTGACCGTGGCCCTGCTTTCGAACATCATATTGCTGCCAGCCATTCTGTTGTCGCTGCACAAACGGGTAGGAGGAGAAGAATCAGCATCGGGGGAAAAAGCGCTGACAGAAGAGAAAGTAGTATTACTCCAATAACAACAAAGACATCCGACTGGCTCAACCAGCGGTTCATTACCATTTTTCCGGGGTGATCTCCGGGGGCACTTCGGGAGTCTTTGGCGGATCGGGCGTTTCGGGCGGCAGATCAGGCTCCCCGGGAGGGTTCTGTGGCGTACCCGGCAGGTCGGGAACTTCCGGCACATCAGGAGTACTGGGCACTTCGGTGGTGCCTGGTTCAGGCACATCAGGAATATCAGGCACATCCTCCACATCTTTAAATGAAGGAGGCCCTTCAGCGGGCTGCCATCCCGGATTCACATCTTTTTCGAAATCTTCGTGCGTTTCTTTCATATCCTTAATTTTTCAGGATTTATCCTAAAAACAAATATAATCAAAAGGGAAATGATCTCAAAAAGAAAACCAGGGAAATCGGGGAAAGGTTATTCCCACCAGTGGTAAATGGCTTCTACCTTTCGGCAGGTGAATCCGGCTTTCTCATAAAAGCGGCAGGCAGGCTTATTATCTTTCTGGGTGGCCACTTCCAGGCGGTTGTTTCCGGCCCTGACACAACTGGCCTCAGCAGCTTTCATCAGCAGGGACCCTACCTGTTGGCCCCGGCTGGCGGCATCTACGGCAATCAGCCCGATGACCGAATGATCATGATGATGCTTTATGGTGACAAAACCTCTGATGGTGTCTTTGTCACCATGAACCACAAGGACCTCATCGGCAAGCTCACCGGATACCGACTTGCGGATCCACTCGGTGTACATCCTGACAAACAGGTGGTGAGGGAACCGTGGATCGATATTAAACCGAGAATATTGCCCTGCCTGCAGGGCCAGCTGCAGCAATTTTTCGGTCACCGGACCATGATGCTGCAGGAGCGCTTTTGAGGGGGTATTTTCGGGGGCTGTTTGAGGGGGTACCCGATGATAGACCACCTTGCGATCGGCCGCAAATGCCCCTCCCAAATGCATCAGGCGATGAAATTCACGGGTAGATTCCGACGAATCAGGCTGAAGGTCTTTTCCCACAAAATAGACCAGCCGGTATTTCTGATCCTGTACCATCTGCTGGATCTGTTGCAGGTTCATGCCTGCAACAGCTTCCTCCGTGGCTTTACCTGTTTTAAAGCCAAAGAAGTCACTATCCCATGGAAGGTAAGTAATCATCAGGGCTGCGTTGTGGTTTCCCGTACGATATATACAGCACGGTTTTTTACGCCCTCGAAAGTCTTTCCCACATACAGGCCCACGATGCCCAGGATAAAGATTACCAGCCCGGCCAGGAACCAGATGGAGACAATGAGGCTGGCATACCCCACTACCTGGTAAGCGCCTGCCAGGGCACGGATCACGATATAGAGGGCAAACAGAAAGCCGGTCAGGGCAATGAAGATGCCTGCCTTCACAGTCAGGCGCAGAGGCTTGTCGCTGTAGGCCAGCACAATGTCGAGGGCCAGACGGATCAGCTTGTGGAAGTTATAAGTACTGTGGCCTCCGGGGCGCATGCTATGGGTAACATCCATGGTAGTGCTGCGGAATCCTACCCATTTTACCATGGTAGGAAAGTAGCGGATATGTTCTTTCATGGCGCACAGGGCATCGATTACCTTCCGGTGATAGATGCCAAAGTTGGCCACAGCAGGATCGTGGCGGGTGCCGGTAAGCCACGACAGCAGCCAGTAAAACCCGCGGGAGAATAACTTCTTGAAATAACCATCCCTGCGCAGCAGCCTTCGGGCCTGCACCACCTCGTATCCCTGCTTTGCCTTTTCAAGCAACTCAGGGATCTCCTCGGGCCTGTCCTGAAGGTCGCAGTCCATCACCACCATCCACTCCCCACGGCATGCTTCCAGGCCGGCGGTGATGGCATAATGCTGACCAAAGTTGCGCGACAGCCGGATGCCCCTGACCCGTGGGTCGGCGGCTGCCAGCTCCCGGATGGCCTCCCAGGCCTCATCGGGGCTGCCATCGTCAATCAGGATCAGTTCAAAGAAACCGGTGACGGGCGTCAGGGCATCTTTCACCCTGAGGTACAGCTCCCTGAGCATGGTGCTGCAGCCATAAACAGGGACTACTACAGAGATATACGGAGACTCATTCACAGGCTTGCAGGGTTTGTTTCTGGGTAAAATTAATTAAAAATAGATAATTCCAATCCATTCCTGATTTTTCCTTATTGAAGAATTGATCCCATCATTTTTCGTACCCTGCGAACTTTTTTCTTACTTTTGGCTTAAATATGACCTACTAATCTGGGTTTTTTGATTTAATACTCCTCCCCCATGTCAAAAAAAAACAAGATACTCATTACCGGTGGTGCAGGATTTATTGGCAGTTCCCTGGCAGAAAAGCTGGTGGAAAATCCAGACAACTATGTGGTACTGGCCGATAACCTCTCGACAGGCAGCAAGGAAAAACTCCCGAAAAAGAACCATGACAACTGGCAGTTCGTAAAGTGTGACATCAACAACTACCGCGACATTGCCGAGGTGATGCTCACCGGGCATTTTGATTATGTGTTTCATTATGCTGCCATGGTCGGGGTGCGCCGCACCCAGGAAAATCCCATTGAAGTGCTGCACGACCTGGATGGCATCCGTCACATCTGCGACCTAAGCAAAAACTGCCATGTGAAGCGGGTGTTCTTTGCCTCCTCCTCCGAGGTATATGGCGAGCCGGTTGACCTGCCGCAAAATGAAGAGACCACACCGCTAAACTCCCGCATTCCATATGCTGTAGTAAAAAACGTGGGGGAATCCTTTCTGCGCTCCTACAAGAAAGAATACGACCTGGACTTCACCATCTTCAGGTTCTTCAACACCTATGGCCCCAAGCAAAGCACCGACTTTGTCATGTCGAAGTTCATCAGGCACGCCCTGAAAAATGAAGACATCCCCATTTATGGCGACGGGCTGCAGACCCGCACTTTCTGCCATGTAGATGACAATGCAGATGCCTGCCTGAACGCCTTTTACCAGGATGCCCACGTCAACGATGTACTCAACATCGGTTCAGACCATGAGATCACCATCCTGGCCCTGGCACAGCGGGTCATCGAGTTGTCGGGATCCTCGTCCAAAATCGTGTTCCGGCCACCCCTGCCTGAAGGCGACATGACACGCAGGTACCCCGACACTTCCAAGATGCGCCAGCTGCTCAACCGCCAGATGATCACCCTGGATCAGGGTATCCAAAGCCTTCTGAACGACCCCTATTTTATTATCCGTTCACCAATGATGAATAATACTTTATGACCTACACGACTGAATATCTGCTTGAAAAAATAACCCAATATATTGATCAGCTGGATCTTGATCACCCGCCCCGGGAGCTTTACCTTCCGGTAGACTATTGCCTGAAGAATAGTGGCAAACGTATGCGCCCCCTGATGACCTTGCTGGGCTGCGAGATGTTTGGCGGCAACCCCGAACAGGCATTGCCCGCTGCCGTTGGCCTGGAGATGTTTCACAACTTCACCCTGATGCACGACGACATTATGGATCAGGCACCCATCCGGCGCGGCAAGCCTACCGTGTATACCAAGTGGAATGCCAACACGGCCATCCTTTCGGGAGATGTGATGTTTGCCCTGTCGTACCAGCTGATGATGAAGGTGCCTGAGAAACAGTTACGTAAGGTGCTGGAGCTGTTCAACCAAACCGTCATTGATGTGTGCGAGGGCCAGCAGTACGACATGAACTTTGAGACCCTCAATGAGGTGTCGGAGGCTGATTACCTGAACATGATCCGGCTCAAGACTGCAGTGTTGCCGGCAGCATGCCTGAAAACAGGGGCCATCATTGCCGGCGCCCCCGACAATGAGATCCAGAACCTCTACCTCTTCGGAGAGTTCATCGGGATGGCCTTCCAGCTCAAGGATGACTGGCTGGATGTCTTTGGCAACGAAAAGGTATTCGGCAAGAAGACAGGCGGTGACATCCTGGCCAACAAAAAGACCTGGTTGTTCATCAAGGCCTTTGAGATGGCCGATGCCCGGCAGAAACAGGTGCTTTCTGATGCTTTCTCCAACAGGATTCCCAATCCGGAGCAAAAGATCAATGCCGTGAAGGAAGTGTACACACAGCTGAAACTTGACGAACTGGCCCGCGAAGAAATGGAGAAATACTACACCAAGGGCTTCGATTACCTGAGCCGCATCAAGGTGCCTGAAAACGCCAAAAGCAAGCTCTCAGAGCTGGCAAAAAGCCTGCTGGACCGGGCAAGCTAAACCTGAAGGTTCTATTATTTTTTTCCTGTATATGAATAAAAAGCCGGCCACGGGAACATCCCGGGCCGGCTTTGTTATAAGAAACAATCTGCTTTTAGTTCAGATGTTGTTTGACTACTTCAAGCACTTCAGGAAGATCCATACCCAGGTCCTTCAGGTGTTCGATGGTAGGAATCCCATCTTTACTCCATCCACGGCGCTGGTATACGGCATCCAACAGCTGCTCGTACTGCGATTCACGGTACTTACGCAGGGCAGCCATTTTCTCCTGTACGCTCTTTCCTTCCGGATCAAAGCCCACCAGTTCTTTCAGCTGCTTGTCGTAACGCTCGGCACGTGATTCGTACTCTTCTACAGTCACGGGACCGGCAGCACGATACGGCTGTGCATCGTGGATGCGCTTTCCATACCCGCGGCGCAGGTTAAAGATCCGCTGGAAGTTATATACCCGCTCGCTCTGGCGGATCATCTCTTCCTTGCTGAAGGGTTGTCCGGTAACGGCTGTATAAATGGCCACATAGTTGTCGACATGCTCAGGAATTTTCTGGGGCTCGTCGGCTTCCACATTGCTCTCAGGCACTACATCATTCCAGCACAGCTTGCAAAGACCCATCAAACCAAACCATGTACGGAACATGGGGAAGTAATGAAGGGCTTCAGCTTTATCATCGAACGAGGGAATCTGGTTGTTTACCATGTCCATAAAGATCAGCCATGCTTCATCATGCTGCGGTCCTTTGTTGGTCATGGCATAGCCACCTTGTTGTGCCAGCGATTCCTTGGAAACATACTGGGAATATTCCAGCCCTTTGTTTTCCATGCCGATGTCCTGCAAAAAGCGTGGGTCGCCCCATCCTTTTTCAATAAACAACTCTTTCATCTTGCGCACCCCAAGGCCTGCGATCTGGCCAAAGCCTTCGCCACGTGCCAGCTGGTGCAGCACCTCCATAGAGTCGGCTTCGTTGCCGAAGTTCAGCTCCAGGCCCCCGGTGCGTTCCTTGTTCAGGATGCCATTCTCATAACATTCCATGATAAAGGCCATCGCCGTACCCCAGGTGATGGTACAGATGCCGTAGGTGTCGCAATAGAAGTTGGCTTCAATAATATATTCAGGATTGAAGATTCCCAGGTTAGATCCCAGACCGGCAGCATTCTCATATTCCGGCCCGTCGACGATTACCTTCTGGCTTTTGTAAGGACCTGTTTTCAACTCAAAGTCATCTACTCCTTTGGCACATGCCATAGAGCAACCGATCCAGCAACCATCAGGCACATTCTGGGTGAAATATTTGTCGCGGAAAACATCACTATGAATCTTCAGGGCATCTTCGTGCGTACCGAACTTGAAGTTATGGGTAGGCAGCAGGTCATAATCAGCCATCACGTTCACGATGTTGGCAGTCCCTTTCTTACGCATCTGGCATTGGCTGTCATCCAGCTCACGCATCTCGCGGTTGAACCGGCGGCCTCTTTCCTTGATCACCTCCAGGTTGTCAACGTTGTTCAGGTTGCCCGACACCCCTTCAATCTTGGCCACGATGGCCTTAATTTTCTTGTTGCGCATCACGGTACCAATGCCACCGCGTCCGGCTTGTTTCAGGCGGATCTTCTTGCGCTTCACATCATAGAAGGTGAAGTTCACCATGCCCAGCAGGGAGTGTTCAGCCCCTGCACCGGTAGAAACGATGCCGATGTTGCGGGCATCTTTTTCATCATCGGCAAACATCTCGGTCAGTTCCTCGGCCAGGATGTGGCTATCCAGCGACAAGCCGGGATCTTCGAAGATCTCTACCGTATGGTTCTTTCCATCAATAAAGATGATCACATCTTTTTCGGCTTTCCCCTGCAGTTCCAGGGCATCATAGCCGGCAAACTTCAGGAAAGGCCCGAAGAAACCACCCACATTTGAATCCATCACGGAAGTTGTTTGCGGGGAGATACTTACCAGGACTGACTTCCCGCCAACAAATTCCGGGATGGATTCAAACGTGGGTGGTTTCTTCGGGCCTTT
>JAWOCF010000194.1:0-3278 GCA_046483935.1 Bacteroidales bacterium
GTTTTTCAAGACTGATCAAACCGCCTGTTTTATGATGGCTGCCGGCAACCAGTAAAGGCAGATTTTCCATATCCCAAACGGTATAGCTAAGATGGTTATCAGATATGAGTCTCACGGGCAAGGGCCTGTTCTGGTAATAAACCGATGGCCCATGCCGATACATAACTTTCTCATTCAGTGCGCCAAAAACATCAGCCAGTGATAGTTTTTGCAGAGCCAGGTGCTGGTGATGGGGTTGCAGGAAAAATTCCATGCGCGTTATGCTGCGCCAGGGGTCTCCGCCTGTAATTCTGGGATTGTTTACCCTGGGGTTTATACGGGCTTTTTCAATGAGCATTTCTGCATACCTGTAAAGCATATCATAATTGTAACCTTCCAGGATGATATGGCTGCTGCCGCTGCCGGCCCGCAGCACATTACTGAAACCCTGACCCACACCCCACACATTCCACTCAGCCCCGCCAATGCTGATGGCTTTGCGAATGATCTGATTTTGTAAAATATGAGGGAAACTGCCCCTGTCGTATTCAGGTTTGAACAGGATGGTGATCATGCTGTTGTCGGGAGCCGTTACACGCGATTGGTATTGTTCAATCTGTGGAAAGCCCGCCAGGAAATGTTCCATTTGCAAAACTGCCTCATTAAGCTGATGTATGGTTGCCCCATCGGGCATTTGCCCGCGCACGTAAAGAGTGGTCCTCTCGGGGTCGGTAAAGTAAGAACGTTCGAACACAAAACGTGAGAAAAGTCTGAATGAACCTCCCAGGATCTTTTCTGCCGGGTTTTTTAGCTTTCGCTGATAAAAGGAACTGCCTATGGTAGCATTGTACCATTCCGCTGCCCTGCTTTCGCCTTCCACTTTTGAAGGGAGTAAATGTACCGGAACACCAAACCCCAGGATCAGTATCAGAAACATGAGCCATCGAAACCGTCTGATAAGGGTAATAGTGCGGAAATAGAACATGCCTGCCCGGGCTTTCCGGCGTAAACTTTTAAGCGACTGTTTGCGGGAGTTGGCATCTATCCTGATCTTTGTCATCAGCGCCGGGATAAAAAACCAGGCCACCAGCAAGGAAAGAGCCAGATTGACCAGCACCACAGCAGCAAAATCGCCCAACTGAGCCTGTTGCTGGCTGCTCAGCAGAAAAATAACCGACAGCGATCCCAACGTGGTAAAGGTTGCAGCAAGTATTGCCAGGAAAACCTTTTTGTTTCGCTGGTGGCGCATATGCTCAATCATTACAATGCTATTATCGATGATCATACCAAAAGAAACGGTAATGCCCGCCAGTGAATACAGGTGAATCTCAATGTCAAACAAATGGTACCAGGCTACAGCAAGCAACAAATTGGCCAGCACTGTTATACCTATCATCAGCAAATACTTTAGCCGGCGCGACACCAGCAACACAAATACCATAAGTATGGTAAAAGAAAGCAGCATTCGGTACCCTACCCTGCGCAGGTCTTTGCGGATAAACTCGGTATCATCATAGGTAAGGATCACCTGCCAGCCTGAGGGCATCTGTTGCCCCAGCTGATCCATTGCGTTACGCACATCGTCGGCCAGCCTGATCTGGTTTGCTCCCTGCTGAGCCAGCACGGTCATCATCAACGTGCTTTGACCATTTATGCGGTAGTAGCTGCGGGCTTCGGTTTCTACCAGCCTGACCTGCGCCACATCCTCCAGAAAAATCAGTTTCCCGTCTGCCTGCCCGATGGGGATATGTTGCCACATATTTTCCGGGTTTTGCCAGGTTCGCATCATAACAGGAATCTTTACCTGTTCATCCAGGCTGTAGAGATCAGGGGTACCCATACCCAGGAAATTTTCACCAAATTGTTCCTGCAGTGCATTCACCAGTTGCGAGGATGTAATCCCCAGTATTTCAAGCTTCCGTGTATCGTAAATCAATTTAAATTCCTGCGGGTTTACCCCAAAAAAGTTAAGCTGGTCAACCCCGTTGATCTGTGAAATACCAGGGAGCACATAGCCCTCAAGATAATCAGCAATTTTGTGCGATGATTCAGGAGCTACCACCGTATAGGTAAGCATAGGAGTGTTTCTGCCTACGGCGCGGCTCACCGAAACCTGCGGATAGCTGACCCCTTCAGGAAAACCTGGATACAGCCGCCGGATGCGCGAGGCCATTTCAAAGCGTGCCATCTCCAGATCCACTCCCTTTTTAAAGCGAATGTCGATATGTCCACGTCCGCGGGTTGATACCGAATTGATCTCCTCCACATTGGGCATGGTAGCCAGACTTCCTTCTATTATGGATGTTACCTCCCGCTCTACATTTATGGCCGGCACCTCTGCCCACGAAAAAGAAATACGCATGGAAGGCAGTGAAGCCGAAGGGTGCAGTTGCACTCCCAATCCGGGTATCAGCACCAAACCCACAAGCATGAGGGCAGTGAAGATGATTATGAGGGGGAAGGGGCGCATTTTTTGAGTTTTCGTTTTAAAATCTTTCTGTACTCGTCTGACGACTTAGAGTCGTCTGACGAGTAGTATCATTTCATCAATCTAAACTGGTCTGACGACTCCAAGTCGTCTGACCAGTAAAAGAATTACGAGTCAACTAAAATCTCCAACCCTATTTCTTCAATCCTTTCTTTTGAAATTAACTTTCCATCGCGTAAACCAACCGAATCAAGAAAAGAGCTATACTCCCAATCTTCATTTCTTTTAACGATACCTGACTTTACGGGATTAAACAAAATGTAGTTATAACAAACATTCGGATATTGTTTTTCTGGAACCTGAAAGTTTATATTAATGACCCCGTTTGATATATACCACGCCTTTGAAACCTTGTCAATCTTTGTGAGACACAGGGCTTTTGTCTTTGGCCTGAAAAGGGAACCTGACGAGTTTTGTTGCTTGTTTATAGCTCGGGTGTATGATGAAAGCATATTAGCAATTGACCTTGTTAGTTGCTTTGAAATACTCTGGTCCTTTAAACTCGTCTGACGACTTGAAGTCGTCTGACGAGTAGTATCAGTTTCTTCATCTAAATTCGTCAGACGAGTAGTTTCACGAACAAAAACCATCAAATGAAAATGGTTTGGCATAAGACACCAGGCAAGGATATCGGTAAATGGTTTAATGTGATCATTCACTTTTCTCAGGAAATACAAATAGTTTTCTTTATTAAAGAAAATCTTTTGCTTGTTATTGCCCTGGTTAAAGATATGGTAAATATGATCTGGCTCGAAATGCATGACTTAGAGTTTTGGTTTTCAATTTACTGGTCTGACGATTTAAAGTCGAT
>JAWOCF010000033.1:0-11562 GCA_046483935.1 Bacteroidales bacterium
TTTGAAGTTTACCTTGTAAAGGTCAATCATGATCATGATCAGGTTGGCCTGAAAGAACTCAATGGTAAATGCTCTTCTCTGCTCCCGGTAATACTTTTCAAACTCCTCGGGATTGTCCGGGTTGCTGATGATTCTGTTGCTGTTCATAATACCCCTCCCATTATTTATCAGATAGAAGTATGATCGATTCAAATTTAAACATTTTTGCACAACATATCTTTGTTTTTTTGTCTGTAAGGTCTCTGAAAATTAGGTGTTTGATTGTGGCCCGACAGGGTGGAGCAATGCATTTTCAGCCAAGAAAGAAGCAGGTTTTGCCGTATAAGGATGTTATTGCTGATCAGGTGTGGTAAAAAACTGTTTAGAAATAGGTATTTGTTAAACTTAGATTTAACTTTGAGCGGTTTTTTAAATAAGATCATTCATCAGACAATGAAAAAGTTAAAGTATAAGATCTTTGCCAGCTTCATGCTCCTGGTGGCATTGCTTGCAGTAGCCGGAGCAATCTCTATTCTGGAGTTTAACCGGCTCAGTCAATCAGTACATGGTCTTATTGATGATAATTACAAGTCCATTGAAGCTTCAAAAACCATGTTGGATGCCCTGGAGCGGGAGGATAGTGCCATTCTTTTGCTGATGCTGGGCGAACGCACCGAAGGACGGTCTATATTACAGTCGGCAGATCAGTCCTTCTTAAGGGCCCTGGAGGTTGCCAGAAACAACCTCACCGAAGACAATGAAGCCCGATATATTGAAGCCATCGAAGAGCAGTATGCTCTTTACAAAGTTCAGTGGAAGAACCCTATTGTTGATACTGAAAAGCAGAACAACATCTCCTGGTATAAAAATCAGGTTCATGTAGCTTTTTCAGATACCAAAAGTGCAATCAATGCCTTGATGGCCCTCAATCAGATGACGATGTATCAGCAGGCGGCTGACGTCAGGGAAAGATCCCAACGCGCCATGATGCCTGGCATCATTTCCATCCTTTCGGCCCTGGTTTTTTCCCTGCTTCTGAATTTCTTTATCTCCAGATACTTCGTGAAGCCAATTACCGATCTGTCGAAAGCGGTGAATAATCTTCATGAGGGGGATATGGAACTGAGAAGTAACATAAAATCCAATGACGAAATAAAAGGATTGGAGCGTGCCATCAACAATTTGTTGTCGCGGGTGACCAGCAGGTAAGATAACCCTGACTATGAGAAAAGAAATTATCATTAAGCACCTGGGTTTTGTTTTGTTGCTCAATGGTGTGTTTATGTTTATAGCTGCCATGATTTCTGTTTATCTGCAGGAAGCAGCTTTTACCCCTTTACTGTATAGCTCCTTAATTTGCGGGATTTTTGGCGTCTTCCCGCTGATATTTGTTGAGAGAACCGAAAACATCACTTTTTCAGAAGGATTATCCATTGTTGTCTTTGGATGGTTGTTGACCTGTATTGCAGGAATGTTGCCTTACATCATGTGGGGGGGTGAGTTTACAATCATTAACGCCTGGTTTGAAAGTGTATCAGGATTTACAACTACCGGATCAACCATCCTGAATGACATTGAAGCCTTGCCAAAGGGGCTGTTGTTCTGGCGCTCTTCGACGCACTGGATCGGTGGGATTGGCGTGATCATTTTTGTGTTGCTGATATTGCCGCAGGCCAAAAATTCCCGGATCAACATTTACCATTCGGAAATCTCCAGCCTGTCAAAAATGAATTTCCGCTACAGGGCCCGCAAAATCGTCAGGATATTGGCCATGGTATATGTTTCGCTCACTGTGGTGGAGACCATCATCTTGTGTTGTTTTGGCATGAGCGTATTTGATGCCATCAACCATTCCTTTGCCACTATTGCCACAGGGGGCTTTTCAACCAAAAACCTGAGTGTGGCTTCTTTTGATAACCTGGGAATAGAAATTACCATCATGGTGTTCATGATATTAAGCGGCATCCACTTTGGTCTTTTATATGGTACCGTCAAATTAAAGAAACAGAACATCTTTAATTCCGCGCTGGTAAGAGCTTTTATTGTTGTGTTGCTGGCCGGAATCCTTCTGATTTGGTTGAAGCTGTATTTATCAGGCAACTATGGGGTCTGGCAATCGCTCCGTTTTGCTTCCTTCCAGGTGATTTCCCTGGGCACCACAACAGGATTTGCCACAGAAGATACTGCCAACTGGCCCATCTTCACCCAGATTATTCTGATATACTTTACCATACAGTGTGCCATGACGGGTTCCACCTCTGGAGGGCTGAAATTCGACAGGGTGTATATTTTCTTCAAATCAGTGGGCAAACAGGTCAGAATTCTGAAACATCCCCAGGGAGTATTTGTCACTAAAATGGGTGACCGCACCATTGATGAAACCCTTGAACAGCAGACCCTTGTTTTTGTCGTACTGTATGTTTTTATCTTTTTCTTCACCACCCTGATCCTGGCTTCATTGGGAATCGATGGGATGACTTCTTTTTCTGCATCCATTGCCACCCTGGGAAATGTGGGGCCCGGTTTCAGCCAGGTCAGCTCACTGGGCAACTTTGCCGGCTTGCCTGACCTGGGGAAATTTGTCCTTACCATCAACATGTTCTTCGGCCGCCTGGAAATCTTCAATATTCTGGCCTTGATTATGATCAAAAAGTAATTGACTTAGCCCGAAGTCAAACAGCCAGAAGCCGATATTCCGGCCAAAAATCCTTTTCTCACAATACCTGTTGAATGCATTGCTATGCATCATGATAAAGGTTTTTTATCAGTGCCTTTTCTTATTCACAGGGTTTTATTAACTTACATGAAAAAGCAAGGATGATGGAAGCAGCTGTAATTACCGGAGGGGCCCAGGGCATTGGCAAAGCCATCGCCCTGAAACTGATGGCCCAGGGTTTATTTGTATTTATTCTGGATCAGGACCAGGAGGCACTGGATGATTTCTGGCAGGAACATGGTTCGCAGGAAGCCTGTGAGGTGATGCGGTGTGATGTGGGTGATGCTGATGCCCTGAAAGCTTCACTGGATGCTGCCTTGCTAAAGAAGGACAATATCCGCTTTCTGGTGAACAATGCCGCTCTGGTGATCAGCAAACCCATGGAGGAGCTGGATCTGGAAACATGGAACCGGGTACTGGCCGTGAATCTGACTTCGTATTTTCTCACCGTAAAATATCTGGCAGAAGCCTTGAAGGCCTCCTCGGGAGCAGTTGTGAATCTTTGCAGCACCAGGGCCTTCATGTCGGAGCCACATACTGAATCGTATTCCAGTACCAAGGGGGGCATCTTTGCCCTGACCCATTCACTGGCCATCAGCCTGCAGCCCCGCGTACGTGTCAACTGCATCAGTCCCGGGTGGATTGATGTGACCTCCTGGCAGAAAAAAAGCACCCGCCAGACCATCCATTGGGAACAGAAGCATCATGATCAACATCCGGCAGGACGTATCGGAAGGCCTGAGGATATTGCTGACCTGGCATGGTTCCTTTTGTCGGATCAGGCTGGTTTCATTACCGGACAGAACTTCACCGCCGATGGCGGCATGACCCGTAAGATGATCTATGAGGAATAAGCCCAGGTAGGAAGGAGAAACAATACAGGTAGGTGAATTTGAAATTTATGGGTGTTTTTACCGGTTATTGCTCCTAAAATTTAAGCGTTTCACGGTTGTTTGCCCTGTTGCCTCATGTTATCTTTGGTATGAATATTGGTTCAATGAGCTTAAATGCATCTGCCCATGAAAAAACACCTACTCATATTCTTATTGTTTCTCTTTCCTGTTTTCCAAAGTGCGGGTCAGCAGTTGTTGCTCCTTGACTCCCAAAACAGGGACATTAGCAATGATACCCTGATCATCAGCGGGTCACCACAAGATGAGCTGCTGAAAGCAACCCTGTTTCTGCATAATGGCGCCAGCCAACAGACGCAGGTATGGATAAGAATCATTGATGAAGACCTTCTTCCCGGAGCCGAGATCTCTTTTTGCCGCAATACCCGCTGCTATACCCACCAGGAGCTTACCCTTGCCCAGCCTCTGGAAACCCTTGCAGGGAAAAAACTCTCACGCGAGGATCTTTATGGGAATTATTATCCTGGCGGTCAAACAGGAACCAGCACTGTGACTTATGAATTCTTCTCCGACAACGGTGCTTTTGATCCTGTCAGGGTAGTGGTCAGATATGCTGCTGAAGGACATGCGCCGGGAATCAGTCAGCGGCTCTTCAGCATTTCTTCTCCCAGCCCCAACCCGGCAGCGATCTATACCCATTTCAGTTATTCGATCCCTTTAGAAATAAATCAAGCCTTTTTAATAGTGCGCGATCTTACAGGAACGGTAGTGCTGGAAGAGCCTGTTGATGTGAATGATACCCGGGCCCGGTTAAATGTATCTGATCTGAGCAATGGAATCTTTCTCTACTCCCTGGTATTGGACGGCCAGCCGGTTGTTACCCGCAAGCTGATTGTCTCCCGCTAATATCCCGTTCTTTTGTTTGTTTTTTGACTGCGGCCTGAAAAAGAATTTTTACAGGAGCAACTGCTGTTTTTAAAAAACAAGTTACCTTTATATAGACATTCTATGGGTTGGTGTTAAAAAAGACCATTATGACCTCGCGGGGCGCTGCAATTTTCCTGTCTTTTATTCTTCTTTTTCCTGCTCTGCTCACTGGGCAGATCAGCCAGCCGGGCAGCCCTCCCAGTTTTAGCAAACATTCCATTGCCAGGGAAGTACCCTCAGAGCAGATGGTGCAGGTTGACGTGAGGCAATTACTGACAGACGACCAGCTGTTCGACGACATGAAGGATGTGCCCTGGCGCTTTGGCGACAATATCGCCGTCGACCTGCATCCTGAAAATTCGGGCCGCTGGGACTTGTTGCCCGATGGCAGCCGGCTGTGGCGCCTGGGCATCTCTTCTGCCGGGGCGTATACCCTGAACCTTACTTTCGATCGGTACCGGCTGCCTGCGGGGGCCGAATTGTATGTCTATAATGCTGACCGCTCTGTGGTATTGGGAGCTTTTACTGATTTTAACAACCAGGAGGATGGCTACTTTGCCACGACGCTGGTTCCGGGCGACCATGTATTTATTGAATACTGGGAACCGGCCCGGGCAGCCTTTCCTGGTGAATTAAGCATTGGCACCGTGACGCATGCCTATCGCGACCCTTACAAATATGCCAAAGATCTGGGTGACTCTGGCTGGTGCAACCTGAATGTGGCCTGTGAGGAAGCACAGGGATGGGACAGTCAGATCAATGCAGTGGTGCTGATGGTCTCGGGCAGCAATGCATTTTGTACCGGCACCTTTGTCAACAATACCAGTAATGATGAAACCCCTTATTTGCTTTCAGCAAATCATTGTTATAAAGATCCTTCCACGGTGGTTGTATGGTTCAACTGGCAAAGCGTTACTTGTGAAAACCCTTCAGAGTCGCCGCTTTATGATGCCATGAGTGGTGCTGTTGACAGGGCAAAAAATGCAGATTCCGACGTCTGGCTGCTGGAGATGAACCAAAGCATCCCGGATAGCTACCGTCCCTTTTTTGCAGGATGGAACCGTACCATGGACACCTTGTTGCAGGGAACCTTTAGCGGAATCCATCATCCCCGGGGCGACATCAAGAAGTTCAGCTATGCCCTGGAGGGGGTCGCAGCAGCGGATTATCTGGGAGAGGCAGGATCAGGAAACACTCATTGGCGTATTGTCTGGAGTGGTGGCACCACCACGGAAGCAGGTTCTTCAGGCTCTGCGTTGTTTGATGCTGAACGACGCCTGGTCGGGCAGCTTCATGGCGGCTATGCCGCCTGTAACAACACCGAACCCGACTGGTACGGCCGCTTCGGCACTTCCTGGGATAACGGGTCAGATGCTGCTACCCGGCTTCGTGACTGGCTGGACCCCCTGGGCCTGAATCCTATGGTGTGGGATGGGCTCCGGCACAATATTGTGTTGGATTCTTCTCCCCCGGACCTGGGCCAACAAACCGGCAGCGGCACCTATGACCATGGGTATGAACTGACGATTAATACTACCGTGCCCCAGGGATATATCTTTCAGCACTGGGCTGATAATGAAACTGTTATTTCCTCCAACACAACCCATTCTTTTCAGGTTACTGCCGACCGGCATCTCACGGCCGTCTTTCAACCAGAAATATATGATATTGTTGTGACAGCCAGTCCCGGGCAGGCCGGAACTGTTAGCGGGGGCGGCAGTTTTGAATTTGATGCTCAGGTTACCGTGCAAGCCAAGCCACAGGAAGGATGGGCCTTTAAACACTGGGAAGAAAGCGGCACAGTTGTTTCTTCCAGCAATAGTTATTCTTTTCAGGTTTCAGGCCACAGAACCCTCACAGCCATGTTTGAGCCCCGGATCTATGACATCATGGTATCAGCCGATCCCGGGCAGGCTGGCACCGTATCAGGAGCAGGGAGTTATGAGTATGGCACAGAAGTTACGGTAGAGGCCTGGCCACAGGAAGGATGGGATTTTGTGCACTGGGAGGAAAATGGAATTGTGGTTTCGGCCAGCAGCAATTTCTCCTTTCAGGTTATAGATGATCGCAGCCTGACAGCACTTTTTCAGCCTGAGGTTTATAATGTCGTTGTGGTTGCCGATCCTGATGAGGCAGGTACTGTGAGCGGGGGAGGAGTTTATGAATGGGGTTCTGAAATTACTCTGGAGGCACAGGCTGGTGAGGGCTGGATTTTCTCCCATTGGAGTGAATCAGGGACAGAGGTGTGGCAGCAGCCGGCATATAATATTGTTGTTACCTCTGCCCGGGAATTGGTGGCTCACTTTGTAATACAGACCTTCCAGATAACCCTGGAGGTAGAGCCCGCGGAAGGGGGTACCGTGAGTGGTGCAGGAACCTACGAATACAATCAGACAGCTACCCTGACAGCTCACCCAGCCACCGGATGGCAATTCAGAGGCTGGGAAGAGCACGGAGCGATTGTTTCCTCCGGCAACCCCCTGGAATACGAAGTAAAGGAAAACCGCCAGCTCATTGCACGGATGGAACCTGACAGGATGCTTACCATTGGCATGCAGGGAGAGGGCACCACCGATCCCGTAACAGGAACCCATACCTTCCCATGGGGCAGTATGGTAAGCCTGAACGCCGTGCCTGCCACCGGATGGTTATTCTCCAGGTGGGAGGTGAATGGGCAGACCCTTGATCAAACCTCCATTGAGGTGGAAATGAATGAGGATGTTACTGCCATGGTGTTCTTTCTGGATGCTACATCTGATGGGTTGGTGCCCTTTGAGCAGCAGGTTTCCGTATATCCTTCTCCGGCCTCTGAGGCGTTGAATGTCAGGCTCACAAGAGCAGATGGACTGCTCAATATTGTCTTGCTGAACCTGAGTGGTCAACAGGTAAGAATGCTTCAGCAAGCCGTGAGTACCCGTTCTGAATATCAGGTGACCCTTAATCTGAATGGGGTTCCTGCCGGAGTTTATCTGCTAAAGATTGCCCTTGACCATCAAACCGTCCATAAAAAGATCATCATTTATTGATCTTTTGCAAAACCTGGCTCATTTAACAGATCCTTGCTATTATTTCTATTCTCCCCGGATAGCATCAACCGGATTGGCTCTTGCTGCCTTCCAGGTATGTGTGGAGATGGTCAGCGCGGCAATCAAAAAGGTGATTGTACCCGCCAGCAGCAGATACCCGAACGACATGTCTATCCGGTAGGGGTAACGGCCCAGCCACTCTTCCATAGCATACCATGCCAGGGGCCAGGCAACCAGATTGGCAAGCAGTACCCACCTGCCGATATCCCTGAACAATACCGCGATAATCTGTATTCCTGAGGCGCCCAGAATTTTGCGGATGCCGATTTCTTTGGTGCGCGACACCACAATATAGGATGAAAGACCCAGCAGGCCCAGCATGGCAATGATAATGGCCAGGAACGAGGCGTAATTCAGGATGGTGTTTTGTTGTTCTTCCTGACGATAAAAGCTTTCGAACCGGTCGGAGATATAAGATGCCTTAAAATTGTAATTGGAATCAAAACCTGCGAATACCGAGCGGATATAATCTACTGTTTGGGGATGATCCTCACCACTGGTCTTGATAATAATATTATAAAATGCGGAGCTATAAGCAGTAAACATCAAAGGGGTGATGCTGCGTCGCAGGGAGCCGAAGTGAAAATCGCGAACCACGCCGATGATCCTGCCTTTGCGGTGATGCATTGAGATCTCTTTTCCCACCGGATCATCAAAGCCCAATGCCTGAATGGCTGTTTCGTTCATTACAAAATTGTCGCTGTCGGCAGAGTTATCGAAATCAAACCATCTGCCTGATACCAGTTCCAGGCCAAAAGATTCTTTATATCCTTCCCTGACCCGGTATTCATTAATAGAGATGTTCTGATCTTCGGTGCCCTCCGCCGGACGGATGCTTTGCCCGCTGCCTGAATAGCCGGGCATGGCCTGCCCACTGCCCACTTCCAGGATTCGTGGGTTTTGCAGCAATTCAGCCCGAAGGGCTTCGTAGCCGTTGAACAAGGTGGAACTCAAGCCTGAGACGTGCATCACATGTTCGGGTTCGAAGCCAAGACTCGAATTCTTCATGTAATCTACCTGCCGGTTGAATACGCTGATGGAGATGATCAGGATAACGGAAATGGCAAACTGAATGACTACCAGTACGATGCGAAGCAGCGGATTACGGCCACTCCCCCTGAACTTGCCTCTCATGATCTCAGCAGGATTAAACCGGGAGAACAGAATGGCCGGATACATTCCTGCCAATACGCCGATCATGACCACTACACCCAGCAGCTTGATAAACAATCCGATGCTTTCCATAGCACTGAGGGTGAGTTCCCGGTTCAATAACCCGGAGAAAGGAGTTAAGAATAATTCTACCATGACCATGGCCAGGAAGAAAGACAACAGGCTCATCAACAGGGATTCCCCCAGGAACTGCCCGAAGATATCTCTTTTTCCGGCCCCCGATACTTTGCGGATACAGGCTTCTACAGCCCGTTTCTCGGAGCGGGCAGTAATCAGGTTGATGAAATTGATGACTGCAATAGAGATGATAAACAAGGCCACCAGGCTGAAGATAATGATCAGCTGCAAATTGCCTTTGGGACCGAAATCATAGCTATATTTGGGGCCGAAATGGATCTCATACAATGGCTGCAGGTAGTTGTCAATTTGTATGGGGGCACCCAAATCCTCAAAAAAGCCCTGGGAAATCTGTGCGATACTTTCCAGATCCGGATCCTGGCCCTCCACCTTCAGAAACACAAACACATCATTGGAAAAAGTTTCTAAATAGGATGGATCATAGGCCTCAAAGGCAATTAAAGCATCAAACTGCAGATGGGTGTTTTCGGGCATCGGAGCCAGAACCGCCCCGACAGTTACTGATCTGTATTGTCCATGGAAACGGCGGGCTTCCATGTCATACATCGTACTTGGATAAGAAATTACCTTTCCGATAGGATCTTCATCTGCAAAGATCTTTTGGGCCAGCTCGCTGCTGAGCACAATACCCGAAGGATCTGATAAAGTCTTTTTAACATCGCCGCGGATAGCCGGAAAGTGAAAGAAATCGGCAAAAGTAGCATCAGCCATCAGGGTGGTGACCCACTCAAATTTCTTGTCGTCATACCGCAGGGTGTAGGTTTCATTTTTTAGCCTGCATTGTTCGCTGACCTGGGGAGACATTTCTTTCATCATGGGCCCTAACTGGTGAAAGGCCCGGGGGAAAGCATCGTCCATTTTTCCATGAAAATAGCTGACCAATCGGTAGGTCTTTTCTCCCTCCTGGTGAAATTTGTCGAACGAGCGTTCGTGCGAGATATAGATGAAGAGCAGAATAGAAGCTGCCATTCCTACGGCAAGGCCGAAAATGTTGATCAGACTATACCACTTTTGGCGGGTAAGGTTGCGCCAGGCTGTTTTCAGGTAATTTTTAAACATGATGTGCTTTTTTTAGTTCTTATATGTCAATATTCCTGCCATCATGCATATGCTTTTGTATCACAGCAAGTTAATAAAAAATGGCAACCTACAGATGAATTCTTTTTTGTATCATTTGAATACACAAAAGTGTTTAATTTTTAAACATTTCCCTTACATTTATAAAAAAAACAGTTATGAGCCTCACTCCGAAGGAAGGCAGTATCCTGATAGTAGATGACAATCCGCATATCCTGGAGTCTCTGGGTTTGTTGCTGAAGCATGATTTCAGGCAAGTCATGACGCTTGAAAATCCCGACAAGGTTGTGCCCCTGGTGCTTCAGGAAGATTTCGACCTGATTCTGCTCGACATGAACTTCTCTTCAGCGGCCCGCGATGGCCAGGAAGGATTGTTCTGGTTACAAAGAATCATACGGGAGGCGCCCCAGGCCAAGATAGTATTGATTACTGCCTTTGGGGGTGTGGAGCTGGCTGTTCAGGGAATGAAGCTGGGTGCTGCTGATTTTATTCTGAAGCCCTGGAACCCTGAGAAGCTGGTGACGAACCTCAGGAACCTGGTTCACCTGCGTCAGTCCGAGCAGAAACTGTCGCGTTACCGGAGCCATATTCAATCTGATATGGGGAAGATGGTGAGCAGCGAAGCCATTCATAGCTGCAGGTCTGAGAGTATGCAAAGCTTATTCCATAACGTGGGAAAAGTGGCACCTACGGATGCCAACATCCTGATTACCGGAGAAAATGGCACGGGAAAAGAATTGATTGCGCGTATGCTTCACAATCTCTCCTTACGCAAAGCAGAGATATTTGCAGGGGTTGATGTTGGATCCCTTTCTGAGAGTATTTTTGAAAGTGAATTGTTTGGTCATCTGAAAGGTAGTTTTACAGGGGCTCATCAGGACAAGCAAGGGCGTATTGCCATCGCCGACGGGGGTACCTTATTCATGGATGAGATTGGAAATATTTCTCCTGCCATGCAGGCCCGGCTTCTGAGTGTGCTGGAGAAAAAGGAAGTGATACCGGTAGGAGGGACCCGGCCTGTAAAAGTAGATGTCAGAATCATTGCAGCCACCAATGCCAACATTGTCCAAATGGTTCAGCAAGGCGGTTTCAGGGAAGATCTGTATTATCGTCTGAACACGATTGTTCTTCACGTCCCTGCCTTACGCGAGCGACCCGAAGACATTGAAGGATTTGGTCATTTCTTCCTTGAACAATATAAGCGAAAATATCATAAACCGGGTCTTGTCTTTTCGACACGTGCCTTGCAGCGGCTCAAGGCTCATTCCTGGCCGGGCAATGTGCGCGAGCTAAGACATACCATCGAAAAGGCCGTTATTTTATGTGATGATACAGTGCTGCGGCCTGAAGATCTCTTGCTGAGGACTACCACTGCCGTGAGCCAGTCTCCTCTGTTGAACCTTCAGGAAATGGAACGTCATGCTATTGTGCAATCCCTGGAGCATCACCAGGGCAATCTTTCTCATGCTTCCCGTCAGCTGGGTATCACCCGGGCAACTTTGTATGCAAAAATGAAGAAGTATGGTTTATAACCGCTTTACCGGGATTCTTGCAGTCAGGCTGGTGCTGCTGGTCCTTACCCTGTTTTTGCTGGCAAGGGTACTGGCCGGCGATC
>JAWOCF010000222.1:0-8087 GCA_046483935.1 Bacteroidales bacterium
GGATAAAGGCGTTAATGGTGCCATGAACCACAAGCCCCGAAAAGGGGCGTCCCCCGGAAGCCTTGATCACCCATGAGAAAAAGAACGACATGCCAATCAGGCCAATCGTAAAGGCCACAAAGGGGAAATAAACCTGTGAGGTTCCGGGGATGAACCACAGGGGAATATGCCAGACTGCCCATACCACTCCCAGAATGATATTCCCAAGCCACAGCCCATATCTGGATTCCAGTATTGGCATGATATACCCCCGCCAGCCAATCTCTTCCTGTCCTCCCCCCAGAAAGACCATTACCAGCCACATGACCGGAAAAGCATATAGTCCGGGCAGTAACATGGGCAGCCTTTCATGACCTGCCAGCTCGGGCAGGTACCATGCTGCCAGGTTAATGATTCCGGGGATCAGGATGATGGCACTCCAAACTTTCCAACCGAACCGGAGATCGGTAAAAGACTTCATGAACCTCCTGAAGGCTCCTTTGCCTCGCAGGGTTCTGATTGAGTACCATGCTCCGGCGGCAGGGCCAAAGGCACCAATGATCAACACCGGCATTCTCAGTGCTGCCCCGGCATCTCCCAGGTCGATGATGCCGGCACCCGCCAGTACAAAGGGAAGCCAGAAAAGCCATGACCATAAAAAGGTAACGGTAAAAAACCGGATGGGTACTTTGTTGTCCATATCTTTTTATCCTTTATAATATGAAAGGGTAAAAATAGCTCAATTCTATACTGCAATGTTCGGAAACTTAATATTTTCATTAACTACACTTAATGATTAGGTAACACTGCCTGGATACATTTGTAATATTAAATGAAAATGAAACAGTACAAAAAATAAAAAATATTCCCCATGAAGAAAACAACCATCTTACTTGCAGCCTTATTATTCTCGGTAACCGGGGCTTTCGCTTCGGGCGAATCGGATAAGGAGTCTGTTCGTACCGTAAGCCTCAGCGGGCAGGTTATCGATGATGCAACAGGCGAAGCCCTGGCAGGAGTTAAAGTGGAGCTGGAAGGAACCCAGGAGCATTATTACACAGATTTTGAAGGCTATTTTACCATCCAGGGTTTGATTCCGGGAACTTATTGCATCAATACTTCCATGATTTCTTATGAGAATGCTGAACAGCATGTTGATATTGACTATTCCGATCGCATCCAGGTTAAGTTAGAACAAGTTAAGAAATAAGTTTTCTCATCGTTACTTTTCTGTTTTGTGTTAATATCAAGACCCTGCTCCAGCTGAGCAGGGTCTTTTTTTTTGTTTGAGACAATGAACAAAGGCGCAGGAAGTGACCTGCCATTGAGTTTCTATTTCATGGTTGCCCCCTGGGCTGAATAAAAGAAGTAATGACCAGGAAGGGTTCAGGCACCGCCTGGATCAATGAATCAAGTTTCAGTATAACAAAACAGCGAAGCCTCCCGTGAAGAGGCTTCGCCGTTAAACAACATCCCAAAAGCAGGTGACTATTGCCCGTATGTTTTTTCGTTGATTAATTTCCCTTCCGGTGAATACATTTTCCAGGTTCCTGTGCGTTGGCCCTTGCTGTAGGTCATGTCATAGAGCAGGGTTCCGTTGTCATGCCAGATGGTCCATTTTCCTTCCTTTTCTCCCATATTGTAATGAGCCTCAGCGATCTTTTGTCCTGCTTGGTTCCAGGTAATCCATTCGCCATGCATCATCCCATCCTGATAAGAACGAATCTCATTTTTTCCTCCATCGGCAAAGAAGACCTCCACCTGTCCATCAATTTGCCCCTGGCTCAGGGGGATTCTGGTCTTCAGCTGCCCGTTGGGATGAAACTCCTGGTAAATGCCCGTGTAAGGCTGTTGATCCGGTCCATAGAAGACCCCGTCATCCCCTTTCGTGACCTCCTGGGCGGCCAGCATATTGCCCGTAAGCATGATGATCATTAACGTTATAAATAGTTTTTGCATCTTTGTTTTTCTTAAGGTTGGATATCCACCGGGTTTGGTTTACCCCCACGCTGGAATATCAAAATTAATAACATTACGGTGATAAGGTGTTTTTGCTCTCAAAATTTATAGGAAATTCCCAATGAGAAAGCAACACCCTGGCTGAATACTTCATAAGGTTGCTTCTCAGCCCTGAATGCCTGGTAATAAATTTCATTGCGCTCATTCAACATGTTTGAAATCCTGAAGTCGATTACCGTGTTCTGTGACTGACCCAGCTTTTTGGAGAGGCTGAGATTCAGGCTGTGAAAAGGGCTGGTGTAGATGTCGGGAAACAATCCGGCACCTGTTATTGCAAGGGTAGGCCCTTTGACATTATAAAAAAGACCTGCCTCGATTCCCGCATCTATGTGATTGTAGGTAACTCCTGCATTGATCACGTAAGGGGCCTGGCCAGCCATCTGCCGGGTGGGTGAGATGGTTTCACCTGCTTTCTGGTACGATTTGCGGGAATCATACTCCATGGTGGTCATGTCAATCGTGGATTCCACCAGGGTGATGTTGCCGCTGAGGCCGATGGCATTCAAGGCAGGAGCAATGAAGCCCAGGTTCTTCCTCATTTCCAGCTCCAATCCATAGAGGGTGCCATCACCCACATTGCGTGGCTGATATTCGGTGCTGGTTTGTTGTTCAGGAATCCTGACCAGTTCGATGGGGCTGTCAAAATGTTTGTAAAAAGCACTCACCGAGAAGATCTCCCCGGGCTGCGGGAACAGTTCCCAGCGAAGGTCCAGGTTGTTGATCCGGGTTTCGGTAAGATTTCCCTGCCATCCGGCATATTCAAACAAGCTGCCATTAAAGATCCTGTTGGTCATGGGGTCAATGATCTGTGCAAATGACAGCTCCTTGAAAGTGGGTCGGGCAATGGTTCCGGAATAGGAGGCTCTCAGGTTCTGTTTCTTATTTAAAGCATAAATGAGATTCACAGAAGGGAACACGTCAAGAGATTCCAGCACTTTATCATTATCCAGATTCTTTCCGTTTTGCAGGTCTCCATTGGCATAACTCTGGTCACGGCCCGTGTGCCTCAGGATAAAGTTCTCCAGACGCACTCCTGCCAATACCTTTAATTGGGGCAACAGGCTGATTTCGTTGGAAACGTAAATGCCGGTATTGTTCGAATTGGATTGATACTCATTGGGGTTGGGGTCGTTGTTTCCCGACTGATAGTAAATGGAGTTGGGCTTGTTGGGAAACAGGTTTTCAGGGTTTAATACCGTGGCAGGATCAGCATTCCTCCACGACTGCCCCGAAAAGAACTGAATGTCGAAAAACAGGATTTCATAATCCCTGTACCTGGAGGTGTGGCTGACACCAAAGCTGATCCTGGCCTCTTCATTATTAAAGGTGTATTTCCTGGAGGCATCTGCCCGGGCTGATACATTCAGCTCCTGGAGCGCCCGCCAGATCCTGGCAGGATTACCCCCTGCCCCCGCATTAAAGAGGGTGTCGTTGGTGCGCACGGTGAAGGCGGTCTTGCGGATGTCGGGATCTTCGGAGGTAGAATAAGTGGGGGAGAGCCTCCAGTCGATTTCCCATGCCTGGTCACTGAAAGTATGGTTTCCATGAAGCAGGATATTGGTCAGGGCTCTCTGGTTATATTCCAGGTTGTCGGAAAGCGCCTGATAACCCGACTGGCCAACTGCTTGTCCGTCATTAATGATGTTGAATTTCCCTGCTTTGCTATTGCCGTTCTGCAGGTGCATGACCGTGAGCCGGGTCTTTGAAGTCCTGCTCCTATGGGCCAGGCCCCCGATGGCACCAATCAATACATTTCTTTCTCCCAGCTGACCGTTCTGAAGGGTGGCATAGCGCATTTCGTAACTTTCGGGATCCAGTTGCCGCTGGTATTCGCCATACATTACATCATCATAATATTTCTGTTCACTTTTATAAGATAATGCCAGGATGTATCCCCATCCGTTATCTTTTCCTTTGTTTGCAGAGTTGAACTGGTTGCCCAGGGAGATTCCGGCACTGTAATCCATGAAGCTGGTGGTGCGCCGGGCACCCAGGTTGGGGTTGAAGCTGCTGACAAACCGGGAAACCTCATCCGTAGAGGCCCCGCTGACGGGGGTGGGAACTCTCGAGTGACGGGCCCCCTGGGGCAATGCCCTGGTACCGTCATCAAAACCCAGAAAGTCAAGCTGGCCGCCTTCATAATCCAGGTATTCGGGATTAAAATGCATGGCCGGATTATAAGAAAGACTGAAGGAAGCATTGACCGTCTTCTGCTCAGGGAAGTCTTTGGTTTCTATATTCAGCATCCCTCCGGTAAAATCAGCCGGCATCTCGGCCGAGAAGTTTTTGCTCACCATCATATTGTCAATCAGGTTGGCGGGAAACAAATCCATTTGAAGACTATTCCTGTCGGGGTCCAGCCCGGGGATGTCCATCTGATTCAACATTGTTTTGGAATACCTGTCGCCCAGGCCCCGCACATATACATATTTGCCGTCCTCAATGGATACCCCTGTTACTCTTTTTGCTGCCTCCACTGCGGTGGCATCGCCCGTGAGCTGCATCCTGGCGGCTGATATCCCGTCCATCATCACGGGAGCATTTTGTTTCATGGTCATCAGGGCGGCCTCTGTTTTTCTGATAACATTGGCTGTTACAGTCACTTCCTGCAGCTCCAGGGAGCTTTGCTCCAGCATGATCTCATCAAAAACAAGCTCCTGGCCGGGATTCACCTCCAGGTTCTCCAGGGTGAGTGTCTGAAAAGAAATATAGGACACCTGCAGGTTATAAACTGCGGGTGCCACTTCCAGCACGAACCGGCCGTCCAGGTCTGTCATGGTGCCTTTGGTGGTGCCTTGAATAACAATGGATACCCCCACCAAAGTCTCCCCGGTTTTTTCATCATATACCGTTCCGCGGATGATGCCATTCTGGGCTTGAGCGGTAAAGGAGATCAGGGCAAAAAGTGCGATCAAAAAGGTCTTCATTTGTAACTTGGTATTATATAAGCATAAAAAGGAACAGATAGTGCCCCAATGGGCACTTCTGTTCCTTGTTGTTCATGAGTTGGTATAATTATCTGGCATTCTGAAGCATCCCTGCCTGATAGGCCCAGGTCCATTCAAACACTGTGAGGTTTGTGGTGGAAGAGCTGCCGGCTGATACCCCTTCAGGAACATCGCCGTTTACATAACCGGCAAGGTCTTCTGCAGGGACATCCAGTACGATGTTCGAAAAGTTGACCTCCCCGACGTTGTGTACCACGCGGTTAATCATCTGCCCTTCATTGATGTTGGTAAAGAAGATGTTTTCCAGGTTTACGATGGTATTGTCATCGGTATTGATCAGGTCGGAGGAAAAACGCTCTGTCTGGAAGTCATTTGCAATCACGTATCCGTTTTTAATGGTATAACCTGCAGCATAGGATCCTTCAGGGCCGTCGAGCTCGAAGTTGTGGTCTGCAGGGGAAATAATCACGAAGTTGTCGAGGGTGCCTGACCAGGATTGATCCGCGTCGATGGCGTCGTCGCCAACATTCCAGACCATTGCGTTGGTTAGATTTACCGAACCGCCGAACCACTCGATACCATCATCCTGGTTGCCCACGATTTCGATGTTTTCGATGACAGTGCCCGATCCCACGCCGCCCAGGGTCAGGCCGTTGATCTCATTGCCGGCGCCAATATTGCTTCCCCCATGACGGATGGAGATGTATTTCAGGATTCCGGAGTCATCCTGATCGTTGTCGCCACCATACAATCCGTTGGGATCAGAGGTAGGGATTCCTTCAATCTGCACCTGACTGACATCGCCTACGTCATTTGAAGCAGAGATGCGGGCATTGCCCAGAACGATCACCCCACCCCACAGCCCGTTCAGGTCGGGATCAAGATTGGGGCTGGCAAAATTCCCTGCTTGAATATCCTCAGGCATGATTTCATCGGCTACCGAGGTAAAGATAATGGGAGCCGAATCTGTTCCCTCAGCAATAATTTTTCCTCCACGGGCCACAACCAGCGCCGTGGCATTGGCCCCTGTGCCGGCCTCGCCTTTAATGATGGTGCCGGGTTCGATGGTCAGGGTAGCTCCTTCAGGCACTACAATCCTTCCCCCCAGCTGATACACCTTTTCATTGCTCCATGTGGTGCTGCCCGACAGGTTCTGTGTAACGACCTCGTTACCTGTTTCGGGGATCGGATCTGGCTCTGGCTGTGATTCTTTCTCACAGGATGAAAATGACAGTACTGCTGCCATAAAGGCTAATGCGGAAATTCTTTTCGTGTTAAACATAGTTTCTTTTTTTAAGATGTTAGGCATCATTTGTTTTTTGGTGATTTACGATAGCAAAAGTATTCCCGCACTTTAACCATATCATTAATTGCACATTAAACTATGATTAAGTTTGCCGGAATCGGTTGGGGTGTTTTCAGTTAGAGATTGGCAGCAATGGGAAGTGACGGCCAGTTGTGTCATCCGGAGGGATTTATAGGAAGGTGAGAGTTACGGGGTGTTAGCCACTGGTATCCTGTAGCTTCTTATTCATGTTCAGGCTTCCTGTTTTTTATTTCTTCATAGAAGCTCTTCATGCGATCATAATGGGAGCCCTCCCAGTAAACCTTGCCGCAGTGGCGGCAACGGAAAAACCTGTTAAAGTAGCGACGGGTGCGTGGCTTAAGCTCATGGTCCACTTCTTCTTTGCTGACCTCCATGATGAGGCCATTACAGACCATGCAACGGCTCAGAAAGCTTAGTGAGTCCTTTAATGCAAAAGCGTCAATGACCTCCGTGATTTGTTCGCGTGCAAAGATCGATTCAACGAAATGGCCCCGCTCCACCCGTTTGTTGTTCAGGATGCCGCGGTCGCGGGTCAGCACAATGCGGTTTTCCTGATCGGCTATCCTGATGATCTCATCATCTTCCAGGTTATTGCGGTACAAGGTGTCAAAGCCCATCATGCGCAGCAGCTTAGCCAGCTTGCCCAGATGCACATCAAGGATGAAACGGGCTGATTCCATGGCATGATCTTTTCTAAGTAATTCCTTTTTTGGGATGAAAAGATAAAGATAACTAAAAACTACCTTGAGAATAATGAGGCAGTGAAGCAGGAAGCTGAGCACCAGGTCAGCATCCAATATCATCAACCAATGAAAGCCCTTGGGTAATGAGTCGGAGATCAGAAAAAAGTGTTGTTATGGCAGATGACAGGCCACAAAAAAAGAGGCTGTCAAAGGATTGAACAGCCTCCAGAGGTACCCGGAGCCGGGCTCGAACCGGCACGGCCGCAATGGCCACAGGATTTTAAGTCCTGGGTGTCTACCAATTCCACCATCCGGGCAACAGTAGCACAAGGCTTTCGCCTAAAAAAAAACCTCTTGGAGAAGAGGTTAACCTGGAGCGGAAAACGGGACTCGAACCCGCGACCCCGACCTTGGCAAGGTCGTGCTCTACCAACTGAGCTATTTCCGCGTTGTGATTGAATTGCGGTTGCAAATATACGCAATTTTCAGAAAGTAAAAATTATTTGAGAAAAATTTTCATCTTTTTCCCCTTTCTGCCTGATGCACAGCACATGCGCCAGTAAGGCTTTTCTGCTTATTTTTCTGGTGTTGATATTCCCGGGCCTTCTGTCTCATTTTGCTACACCTGGTTTTATCCATGGCTGATTCATGGCCTGATCAAACTCACATCAAATTCAGTACAAATTCAGTGCAAATTCACATCAAATTCAGTAAATACTGAATTTGATGTGAATTTAATGCGAGTTTAATATGAGTTTAATCAGGGTTAGGTATAGAGAGGGGATTGGGAAATCCACGCATTTTCAGGGAAAGTTGGTTCAGCCAGTTTCTAGTGGTGAATTTTTTTATTGCATTTTTTTAACTTTTCAAATAAGGAACAAGGCATGGTTATTGTCTTGCATAGAATGAAGCTCCCGGGGTGAGGGGTTGATGAGGATGAAAAAAACTCATTGATAACTTCTTAAATGCTGTTAAAAATGATAGTGGTTTATGATTATTGTTTAAATTTGTCACCCAATCAAAAAAACACAAAGTATTAATTTTAAGGAAACCCATAAATGAAAAAACTGTTAACTCTCGCTTTATTGCTGGTTGTTCTTCTGGGCGCAGGCACTGTCTCTGCACAAGAGC
>JAWOCF010000231.1:0-18262 GCA_046483935.1 Bacteroidales bacterium
GAGCGGGTGGTCATGAACATCCCTCCTGCCCTGGCTCCGGTGAAGGTGGCTGTGCTGCCGCTGATCAAGAAAGACGGCATGCCCGAAAAGGCCAGGGAGATCTTTGATGAGCTGAAGTTTGACTTCATGTGCCAGTATGATGAAAAAGATGCTATCGGGAGGCGCTACCGCCGTCAGGATGCCATTGGAACCCCCTACTGCATCACCATTGACCATGAAACCCTGGAGAACAACACGGTGACCATCCGCGAGCGTGATACCATGCAACAGGAGCGCATCCCACTGGAGGAAATTTCAAGGGTGGTGGCCCGCCGCATCGACATGAGGCCCAACAAGAAATAGAGCATATTGCCGGATAGGGGCAAAGACCCTCTCTGCCCCTATCCGGAATTTGACTAATAACAGTTTTTTACCACCCGGCCCTTAATTTGTTTCATTGAAATATCTTGTTTTGGGGTTTTTTACATTTAGATTCATAAAAACATGTAGATTTTAGCTAAATTTGAATGTAGGAAAACCACGCAACATTTTATATGATATTAAACGAGATCAAAGCCCCCATTGAGGCACACATGAAAACCTTCGAAAAAAGGTTCAGGGCCTCCATGAGAAGCAAAGTCCCCCTGCTGGATACCATAACCCGTTATATTGTGAAACGCAAAGGCAAGCAGTTACGTCCTCTGTTTGTTTTCTTTGCTGCTGAATTATTTGGTTCAATCAATGAAAAAACTTACCGGGCAGCATCACTGATTGAATTGTTGCATACAGCCACCCTGATTCATGATGACGTGGTGGATGATTCAAATGAACGAAGAGGCTTCTTTTCATTGAATGCCTTGTGGAAAAACAAGATATCGGTATTGGTAGGCGATTACCTGCTGTCGCGCGGGCTGCTGTTGTCTCTGGAAAATGATGATTTTGATCTGCTGAAGATCGTTTCCGGATCGGTGCGCGAAATGAGCGAAGGTGAGTTGTTGCAAATAGAAAAAGCACGCCACCTGGACATTGAAGAATCGGTTTACTTTGAGATCATCCGCAAAAAAACTGCTTCCCTGATTGCCTCCTGCCTCTCCTCGGGAGCTGCCTCAGTAGGTGCATCTGCCCAGGAAGTAGAAAAGATGCTCAAGATTGGTGAGCTCATCGGGATTGCCTTCCAGATTAAAGACGACATCCTGGACTTTGACACCAGCAACAAAAAAGGAAAACCTGCCGGGGTAGACATCAAGGAAAGAAAGATGACCCTTCCATTGATATACCTGATCAACCAATCCTCATTCATGGAAAAGAGGAAAATTATCAACACCATCAAGAATCATCACGACAACCAGGAAAAGGTGGCAGAACTGATGGAACAGGTAAATCAAGGCGGAGGAATAGAATATGCTACACAAAAAATGACCGCCTACAAGAATCAGGCCCTTGAGCTGCTTGACCAGATGCCCGAACGGCCTGCCAAAGAATCACTGCGCCAGCTGATCAACTATACCATTGAAAGAGACCGGTAAACATTTTTTCTCTCTCAGGCACAATCATTTAAAATATTGCGTTTCTTTGTTAAAGGAATGAAAGCTATGAGCAAATAGCTGATTCTTTATTTAAACTGATTTACAGATCGTTGTTATGTTCACACCCCTAAACCTTTTGATCACCCGCCTTTCTTATCTATTGCTTTTTCTGCCACTGCTAATCCTCTCTTATAATGCAGCAGCGCAGGAAGCCCCCTTGATGCATCATGACACCCTGCTTGCCGGAAACGGGCCACTTGAAGAAGGGCTCCCCCATGGGCACTGGGAGTTTATGAATGCTGACAGCATCGTTCTTGAAAGGGGCTCCTATGACCATGGCCTCAGAACAGGCATCTGGACCTTCTACAATACTCAGGGGGAGCGGCTGGCACGAATTGATTATCAGGATTATTCCTACTCAGGGTATTTTCCCGACGGGAGTCTTTCAGAAACCGGAAAGATTACGCCCCAATGGGAGAAAGATCAGCAATGGAGCTATTACCATTCGCCCCACCAGCTTCACTCCAGAGGAAACTACCGTGAAGGCCTTAAAACGGGCACCTGGGAGTACTGGTATCCCGATGGCACTAAAAGTGCTGAAATAGCCATTGAAAATGGCTCCTCAGCCTATTGGCACCCCAACGGCAACCTGAGCATGAAAGGCGAAGTGAAACAAGGCATGCGCCATGGCACCTGGGAGTTTTATTATGAAGATGGACAGCTCAAAGAACGAAACATCTATAAGGCGGACAAAAAGAATGGCCCTGCCAACCTGTACTATCCTGATGGCACCCTTGAGTTTGAGGGTCATTTTAAAGATGACCTGCTTGATGGGTACAACAAATGGTATCACAAGAACGGGGTCCTTGAGATGGAAGGCCGCTCTATCGAAGACTTGCAGGACAGCACCTGGACGTTTTACTTCCCCGATGGGCAGATTGCTTCCGCGGGCGATTTTGTGCAAGGAAAAGAAGAAGGACCATGGATTTTCTTCTATGTCTCCGGCCAGAAGCTCAGGCAGGGAAATATGAGTAAAGGAATGCGCCACGGTAGCTGGACCACCTGGTATACCAGTGGTAACGTCAGCCATCAGGGAGATTTTTATCAGGATAAAGAATCCGGCCTGTGGACCAGCTTTTTTGAGAATGGGCAAGTGAAGGACAAAGGTTCTTTTGTGGAAGGCCAGATGGATGGTCTGTGGCAGGGATGGTTTGAAAATACAGCCCCCCGCTATGATGTACATTATAAAGAGGGCAACCGCCATGGTGTTTCCACCCACTGGCACCAGGATGGAAATCAGCGCCAGCGGGCAGGATATTCGGAAGGGGCCCTTCACGGCGAATGGATCCGCTGGCACGACAATGGCAACATCATGGAACAGGGGGTATATGACAACGATCTGAAAACAGGCCTGTGGAGCTTTTTTGACCAGGCAGGCAAGCTGATCCGTGAGCAGGAGTTTAAAGATAACCGGGCCGAAGGCAGCTTTACATCATATTATGAGAATGGGCGCAGGCGCCAGCAGGGGCTGTATCTCGAGGGACACCGCCACGGCAAGTGGACCTATTGGGATCAGGAGGGCAGAAAGGTGAAAACGATGGAATACCTAAATGGGAAGCTTATCAGCCAGGAAACCTTCTAGGGCTTAATGTTGTGGTGCCGCGGTGCCCGAATATCCTTTGATATTTTCCTCTACCAGGGTAACGTGATCCTTTTTTATTACATTGAACCGGATTTCCACCAGAAAGTGCAACTTGTCCTTTGCACTGACAATCACCTCAGGGGGTGAGCCGGTAACCACCCAAGGCATGTTCAACAATTGGTTGGTAATATCCTTTTTGATCATTTCGGCCTGATGCTTCCGGTCTACCAGCATCTCAATGACGTGACTTTGGCGGGCTTCTTCCTCTGCCGGACGGGTTAATAACAGTTTGTTCAGGCGGGTGTAAGGAATTCTAATCTTGTCTCCATGATCCGTTTCCAGCACCACACTCCGATAGCCCAGCCTCGTGATGCGCCCCGAGGCCAGTTCTGTCTTCAGGAACTGATCTTTCTCCAATGAGCTCTCCGTTTTGATAACCATGCCGGCCACCAGATCACGCAGTAAATACCATCCGAAAACCAACACCAATGACAGGGCAATGGCACTCATCACGATATTATGATAGGGATACTGAGAGAAAGCTACTGAGGAAGCTCTGAATATAAACCACAACCAGATGGCAAATTCCATCATGGGAAAATAACGCAGCAAGATCCGGCGCACACTTCTGCCTGGCTCTATCAGATGAAGCGCCCGGTAAGCCAGCCTCAGCATTAATACCAATATTACAGCCAATATGAAAAGTTGCAGCAACATCATAGCAGGTTCAGGCTTTTCAATTTCTTTATAATAGGATATTCCAGAAAATTGTTCAGACCATAGACTCCTTCAAAACGTTCATCCAGCAGGGCCATCCGCATCAGCTTTCTGATTTCGGCCACCACCACCTGATGCGGCATCTGAAGGGATTCGGCCAGTTGCTGAACGGTAAGCCTGCGATGCAGGGCAAACTGCAGGAGGTAAAACAACTGCTCCTGATTCAACTGTGCGAAGATGTCCTGGGCAGGGGGTTTAATGGTTTCCATGATCAGCGTCTTTCCCGAGATCCTCTTGATGGAGGCCAGCCATAAGGTGATGGCACTTCCGGGATTTCCTCCCGAAAGATCAAAATAATTGTTGAATAGCCGGGCATAATCCCATGCTGTCATCCGGGATTCCGCTTTATGATCCAGGACAAACCTCAGCCCCCCAGCCTGATGACGCAGCATGATAATCTCCTTGAGCTCCCGGGCATCAAAAGGATTGCATATTATGGTGTCCAATGCATAACTACGCAGGTCGGTGGCATTATTGATGATGTTAAAGGCGTGGGTATTGCAATTGATGATGAACAGGCATTTGTTGCCAAACTGGTCAATAAGCTGTTGGATCAGATGAACCACTGCCAGCCCATCGGGTTTGCGCTCCCACCAAAGCTCCAGGTCATTTATAATGAACACTCTATGAGGGGGTAGCGCACTAAAGACATCTTCCAGGCTGGTATTATGAGCTCCCAGAACCTTCAGCAGGGTGGCCTTAAACACTTCTACATCGGCAGTGGCTGCTTTAGGGGCCTTCACCGAATAAATGCTGGCGGTCGGGAAATGCTTTCTGGCAATGAGCTTGCACAAGCTTGATTTTCCAGAGCTGCGCTCCCCGGAAACGATCAGGGCTCCGGGAGTTCCATCTATAAACCGTTGAATGGCCTGATGCCCTGCCTCTGTTTCATCGTGCATCCCTACCCAGAATCCTTCTCCAACCCCCGACTTTCCGGAAAACAGGCTGGAATAATAGTAGGGCAGTTCTTTGGTCACCTGCCGCGAAGGGGTCATCGATTCAGCAAAGGCCAGAAAGTCTTTATTGGAGATCTGGCGTTTGTCCTCCTCACGTTCAAACCGGCTGACCCACAGCAGTCCCTCACTCTTACTGTAAAGCATGTTTACAAACTGCTGGCGTGCCTGATCTCTGATGGTGTCAGCCTTATGGCGAGCCCGTTGGCCAAGGCCCATATCGCTCTGATCGGGTACCTTCTTCTTGAGGGTGATGTTGTTTTTGCTGATCAGGGCCGAAGACAATGGCTCGAAGGCGAGCTTCATTCCTTCATCAAAAGACTGTTCCACCTTGCGGTACAGGGTAATCAGCCGTGCCTGCTCTTCGCGGATGCGTTGATGAAAGCTTTGCATCAACTCTTTGTTCTGCTCCTGACGTTGTTGCACCCCGATTTCATCACTTGATTCGGGATCATTTTCCAGGTTGAAATTCACCAGCCGCACCAGATCTTTCAGGGTGAATATCATCTTCTGGATTTGCTGATGACCTTCATCAACCTGCTTGCGCACCTTGTCAAACAGTTCTGTTCCCAGGAAAAAGGTTACAGTCTTTTGCACGTTGATCAGCACCGGGGCACTGGATTCAAGATTTCCACGCTCCATGTTTTCGATCATATCGGGATCGCTGATGGCAATCACCTCGGGCAGCCCGGCGATCAGCAGGCTAACCTCATCGTACAGTGGCTTAAATAGTTTCGGCAGTTGTGGATCCCTCAACAAGGTGTTATCCAATAATCCTTCACCGGGTTGCTGCCCAGCTACTGCCAGTAAGCCATTCTTTTCTTCTACCTTATAGGTACGCATGGGATCCAGCAGGGCGCTTTCCAGTTCCTGCTTCAGGTCATCCTTGTACTTCCTGATCTTTGACAGAATCCTGTTTTGCAGAGAAAGGATCAGGAAATCAAGCCACACCTTATTGATGTAATAGCCTATATTTTCCTGCCAGATGGCGGGGAAGTCTTCTAAATGTTCCTGGAAAGCCACCGCTTTTTTTTCCATTGTAGCCATCCTGGTTTCAGCAGGTTTCATGCCCGGGCTGTCAAGCAGGTTGTTGAATTGCTGAAGATCGTTGCGCAAGGCATTATATAGCTGAACACCGGCTTGATGAAAAAATTCATGACTCTCCTTTTGCATCACCGAAACACTGGCCAACAGCCTGTTCTTTTCCATCTTGGCCCGCTCGCCCGACTTGTGTTTATGGCGAACATCCAGCCTGCTGATCTCTATGGTCTGGTGTAGCTCAGCAAGCAACTTGCGGATACCCGAAACCTCACTGAAGGTATGATTGGAGAAATCTGTCAGAAAAGAATGCACCGACTGCAGTCTGCTGTACCACAAATAATGACGGGCAGCAGGTGTTACCGTAATCTTGTGCACCACAGGCCTGCGGGTGATGATAGTCTGAGTTATTTTGCGAAGCTTATACAAACGCACACCAATGCCATCTCCGGGCAGGATGGTAAAAGCTTCCCGCGGCAGCCTGATCCTTAGCTTTTCAGGTATCACCGAGATGGAATGGCGCAGCACCGAAAGGTATTGACTCAGGGCCTGCTCCAGCACCTCTTTTTCCGTGGCGACCAACTGTTCCTTCAAATAATGGATTTGCCGCTGTGAATGATACGAAAAATCATTCAACAGCCTAAGCGACTGCCGGTTTTGCTCCACCGGGCTCTCGAGTGAAAAAACATTCAGCAGATTGCCCATCGTTTTAGATGCAAAATCATGAAGCTTTTCAAAGAAGGCTTTATTACGCTGCTGCACGGGTTCGTAAATGTCTTCAAAGAACTTTTGAGTATGATGGGTATAGTTCTTTGCAATATTATACACTTCATTGGCAATGATCTCACGGGAAGAGACCTCCAGCTGCTGAACGATTTCTGCAGGCGGCCTTCCGGTGGGCTCAGCATCCTCTTCAGCGATCTTGCCTTCGGGTGCACCAGGTAAGCTAATCTCTTCAAAAAAGGTAGAGGCTTGAATGATCAGGCAGGTATTGAGGTTTTCGGTCAGCAGGTTGGTTTTCCCGATCACCAGATCGGCCTCCTTGAGGCTGCCTTCAGGGAGTTCCAGAATGGTAAGGTCTGTAACTGACGATTCAGCGTGGATGATGTTGCTGTCGGGCAGCTTTTCCACACCATTGTCGATCACCTTTACAATGGCCGTCATCCTGTTGGTATCCAGTATCTGCTTGATTAGCCGGTAATAATGTTCTGTTTTGGAGTTGTCGCGGTTGATCATCAGGATGCGGATACATGCTGAGCGCCATTCACGGCTTGAAGTCATGAAGCGCAACATGGTGAGCGCAAACGAAAGGTTCCTGCCCTTACCCCTCCACCAGAAATCTATCTGCCGGTATTTTCCAAAGCCTGCCTCCTGGTCGTAATGCAGAAAGACCGTATTGTAATCCAGTTGTTTGAAGTTATTCAACAGCCAGGCGAATCTTTCCGGATCGCGGGTTCTGCGTGCCCACCCCATCAGGATGGTATTGGGCTCAAAACCTGAAAACCCGTAGATCTTTGAGATGGAATCGATTCCTTCATAAATATCCCTGCAGACATGCCTTCTGGTAAACACCCGCTGCTTCTGGTTGTTATAATCGGGCAATATTTGCTCATCCTTCCGCAGGAGGATTTCGTCAGAGGGATTTTCTACCAGTTCGAAGTTGGTAAAGATTCCCAGCTTGCCCACCAGCGACTTTCCCATTTCGATGAGATAAGGGCGTGCTTTCTGTCCACCGCTGAACAGAATCACATTGGGCCTCCAGTTGCTGGGCTTGCGGCTACTGGTGGCCAGCCTGCCCAGACCAGATTTTACCAGGGAGGCCCATACGCTGTTCCAGGTATCGCCCGTTTGCAGGGTCAGTTCTTTCTTTTTCAGGAAAAGAAAGATAAACACCAGAATGATTGAAGCACCTATCATGGCCAGTACATCCAGCTGTATCATCACGATAATGCAGGCCAGGGCCCCGATGATGCTCACCACCCGTGGGATCTTGAAGGAAGGCCTGAAATCACTGCTGGCCCAGCTCTCGATGGCATAGGTGATATTCAGAAACCCATAAGCAATGATAAAGAAAATGGAGACCACCCGTGCCAGTACGTTCAGCTCACCTATAAGGATTCCAGCCTGGGCAATCACAAAAGTAAACAGCAGCGCATTTCTGGGCTCTTTAGAAGGCCCATGCCCTTTGGAGAAGAATGAAGGAATAATCCTGTCGCTTGAGATGGCTTGTAAGATACGGGGGGCCCCCAGCACACTGCCCACGGCAGAGGAAAGGGTGGCACCTAAAACGCCTGCTACTACCAGCTGGGGCATCCAGGAGATATCGAAGAGAACGGCCGGATTATTAATCAATTGATCCCGGTCAACAGAAACAGCCAGGTAAACTGCCAGCCCCACATAAACAACAAGCCCCACGCCAATGGCCACCATGGTACCCACAGGAATATCCTTGCGTGGATCCTTCAAATCGCCCGACATAGAAACTCCTGCCGTGAAACCTGTTACAGCAGGAAAGAAAATCGCAAACAAAGCAATCCATGAGGCTCCTCCACTCACAGGAAGCAACTGAGGTCCTTGAGGAATCAAATCATGCGATCCCAGGAAAACCGACAACAGCGAGAAGAAAATGGCTGCCATGATCAGGTACTGGGTCTTTATTGCCAGTGAAGTGCTGATCAGGGTGACAATGGTCACAAAAGCAAGGGCAATAGAACCAGTAACCCTGATAGAATCCAAGGTGACCTCATAGCCGAAATAATTCAGGAATGTCTCCGAAAAACCGATCAGGTATAAGCTGACGCTGAACGAGAAGCCCACAAACAAGGCAAGCCCAAGGGTGCCCCCGATGGGCAAACCCAGGCTACGTGAAATGATGTAATAAACTCCTCCGGTACCGACTCTTTTGTCGGTAGCCACAGAAGACACACTCAAGCCAGTACTGATGGAAATAACGTGCGCCACCAGGATAATGGCTAAAGTAGACCACAGGCCTGCCTGACCTACTATCCAGGGAAGCCTCAGGTACATGATCACCCCAAGGATGGTCAGGATAGAAGGGGTAAACACCCCTGCAAATGCACCAAATTTTTTTGCTCTTGCCAACTTCTTTACGCGCTTTTCAGGTTCTGTTTCAAAGATATGCTTTTTTTGAATGCCGCAAATGTCTCTGAACTCTCAAGAGTATACGTAGTTCAGGCAAAAAAGATATAGGCTATCACTTTAGAAATCCTATGGTTAGAGGAAAGTAATGAATTTTCTGTTTCCGGCAACAAAGGGAAAATCAACTTTTAGTACGAAGGAATATCCTCAGAAAGGCTTACAATGGTGATTTCTCTCCTGGCAGAACAAACAGCCTGTTTATGCCATCAACCAGGCTTTAAATAAAAAAAAGGCTGTCTCTTGAATTGGAGACAGCCTTTCAGGTTGATCTGTTTGATTGATCAGGTCAGTACAATGAAAGCCCTGGGTTCGATAATCTGAAAGGTGAATGATTCGGTCAGATACAACTGCACACTCTGATGGTCGTGCGATTCGTAGCCAATGGCCAGATCCTGTCCGATCACCATTTTACAGTCACCTCCGCGCTGAGAAACAAGATATGAATCCTTCACAAAAGGGGCCATGATGATGGAGCCACCCAATACTTTTTCCAGTTGCTTGTTCAGGGGATAACCCTTCACAATACTGTTCACCCGCTGCCATTTTTCCTTACTCAGCACCAAAGAGTAAGGCCCGCCAATGGAATCCATTTTAAAACGGGAAATCGCCCGGGTAACTGCCTGCAGGATCTCTTCATCGCCTTCGGGGAAAGGAATGCTCTCATAGTCAGAGCTATTTTTCAATCCGGCAATGCTTCCATCAGCAAGTCCTTCGTAAATGACATTCTCTTCAAACTGTGCAATCTCCCGTGCAGCCTCTTCCAAAGCATCCAGGTCGATGTCTTCCGCTCCGCGGGCCAGGTTGTCCAGCTCCCAGATGTTGAGCTTAAAGGGGATGCGTGCTTCCACCATGGGCAATACCTGGTGGATGCCATATTTGAGATTGCCCTGCTGGTTCTCGGGGATTCTGATCCTGCCTACCGGCAGGGCAGCATACTTCAGGCCCATAGGACCTTGTACATCAACAATTTTTCTGGCCGAAAGGGCTGATGAGAGCACATCTTTGGCTGTGTCATTAATCTCTTCCCAGGCTTCCTTCGATATAGGAGCCATTGATTTTCTTAAAATATCCATGTCTTTTCTCCTTCTTTTTTATTTTATTTTTCCAATACCTAGTGAGTCTTTTCCCTGTTCTGTCTGGGCCTCTTCGCCATTACCACCTTCTTTAGCCTCTTCCTGGCCTGCAATGCTTCCTTCGGTAAACAGGTAGGTGCGTAGCTCTTCATCCCAGCCCGGCATATTGCGCCGCAACCACTCCAGGGCCATACATGCATGTTCTATTTCTTCATCCCTGTTATGGCCCATAAGTTTCGCAAGTTCGGGATCATCGGTAGTTACCACGCGTTGGTGATACCAGTCGACGGCTTCAATTTCTTCTTTCAGGCTATTCAATGCACGTGAAAAATTCCGTGCTTCCTGTGATAATTCTTCAGCGGGTTCGTGATAGTTTGACATATTTATATGCTTTGAGGTTTTAAAAACTATTATAAGCAGCAAAAGCTGCTTTATGCAAATATACTTTTTTGCCATGAAATAAAAAATACAAAATCAAATATAAATGGTGTTTTCATCAATTAAAACAATTTATCTATTCTAATTTTAACTTTTTTTAATACAATCTGTTTTTATTACCATACAACTTATTAACTTTAACTTTCATTCCAGGATGACTATTTTCAGGTTCTCACCTTTTACCAAATTTTCACCATGAGCTTTAAAAAAGATTTTAAGACTTTTGCCCTTCGGGGAAACGTTATTGACCTTGCTGTTGCCGTAGTGATAGGGGCTGCTTTCGGCAGAATAGTGACTTCTTTTGTCAATGATATAATAATGCCTCCCATTGGTCTGTTAATAGGCGGGGTGGAATTTACCGATCTGGTAGTGGTTCTGAAAAGGGCTACAGCAGAGGCTGAAGCCGTTACTCTCAACTACGGAAATTTCCTGCAAGCTGTTCTGAATTTCATCATTATCGCCTTTGCCATCTTTATGATTATAAAGGCATATATTTCCATGAAAAAGAAGGAAGAGGCCGCTCCTTCCGCACCTCCCCTGCCTACCAAAGATCAGGCATTACTTACTGAAATACGCGACCTGCTGAAAAGCAAGTAATTAATATTCTGTCTATCAATCACCTTCAAATCTTTCAGGGAGTATTCGCCCTCAATAACAACCACTCATGAAAAGAATCTTATCAATTATTATCGCTGCTTCCTTCATGGCATTATATTCATGCACTGCCAGCGTGGGCCGGCAAAATCAGGAAACTATGGGTATCATCACACAGGAAACCGTTCAGCAGGTTGTATCCAGCCTGATTGAAGAGTATGGCCCCGAACAACAACAAGCCATTAAAAAGGGAGTGAATCAGGTAGCTGCTTTCTGGCTCCAGGAAGATGGCTCTAAGGATGATTTTAAGGCCTTCTGCCAGACGCATTATAAAGGCGACCCCGAGGATCGCCGGCAGCTTTTCGAGGCCTTGTCGGGCAACTATGAGGTGCTGTGGGGACATATGAACCAAATCAGCCTGGAGCTGAACAAACCCCTGCATCTGGATGTGGGACCTATTAAACCTGTCGACATCCTCTTCGGAGGGTATGCTGCCGGGGCACACCTCTCGGATGACTTCTTCAGCAACAAGATTGCCTTTCTGACCATCCTGAACTTCCCCTTCTATTCACTGGAAGAAAAAGCGCAGCACAGCAGCCAATGGGACCGCCAGCAATGGGCTTATGCCCGCATGGGCGATGTGTTTACCTCCAGGGTACCCGCTGGCGTTACCCAGGAAGCCACCCGCATAGGCACCGAGTCTGACAACTATATCTCGGAGTACAATATCATGATGGGGAAGTTGATTTCGGAGGAAGGCGAAGCCATGTTTCCCGAAGACATGGCTTTAATCTCACACTGGGGTCTGCGCGACGAAATAAAATCCAACTATGGTGCACCCTCAGGGCTTGACAAGCAGCGCATGATCTACCAGGTGATGACCCGCATTATCAACCAGGACATTCCACGCACGGTGATCAACAATCCGGAAGTGACCTGGAATCCTTACACCAACATCGTGTATCAGGAGGGGCAGTCTGTTGATAGTGAGCGGGAGCCCGAAACCCGGTATCAACACCTGCTGAATAACTTTCATGCCATGAAAGCTGCCGATGAATGGTCGCCCAGCTACCCTACTGCCATCCAAAGGGCTTTCGACCAGGGGCTGGAGCTTTCTATGCAGGAAGTAGAATCGTTGTTCACCCAGCTGGTCAGCTGGCCAGGCATGAAAGATGTAGGGGCTCTGATCAGCCAACGGCTGGGCAGACCCCTGGAGCCTTTCGACATTTGGTATGATGGCTTCAAAGCCCGCAGCTCCATCTCGGAAGAAAAACTCAACAGGGTGGTACGCCAGAAATATCCTACCCGCGAAGCCTTCGAGAAAGACCTCCCGCAAATCATGGTTCAGCTGGGATGGCAACCCGAAGAAGCACAACGGATTGCCTCTAAAATCGTGGTAGAATCCTCAAGGGGTGCTGGCCATGCCTGGGGCGCCCAGATGCGCGCGCAGAACTCGCACCTGCGCACCCGGATCGGGGAGGATGGAATGGACTACAAAGGTTACAATATTGCCATCCATGAGTTTGGCCACAACGTAGAACAGACCATTTCGCTGCACGATGTTGATTACTACATGATGGCCGGCGTGCCCAACACCGCCTTTACCGAAGCGCTGGCTTTCGTGTTTCAGACACGCGACCTGAAGCTGCTGGATATGGATGCCGGAGACCCCCTGGCTGAGCATCTCACGGCCCTCGACAAGTTATGGGGAACTTACGAGATCATGGGCGTGTCGCTGGTAGACATGAAGATCTGGGAATGGATGTATGCCAATCCTGAGGCCACGCCCCTGCAGCTCCGGGAGGAAACCACCCGCATTGCCAAAGAGGTATGGAATCAGTATTATGCACCGGTCTTTGGAGTGAATGACTCACCCATCCTGGCCATCTATTCACACATGATCAGCTATCCGTTGTACCTGAGTGCATATCCCCTGGGGCACCTGATAGAGTTTCAGATTGAGAATCACATCAGGGACAAAGACCTGGCCACCGAAGTACAGAAGATGTTTGCCCAGGGCCGTCTGATTCCTCAGCAATGGATGACCCAGGCGGTAGGCAATCCCATTTCCAATGAACCCATGTTTGAGGCAGTCAGCGAAGCCCTGCGGCAGGTGAAATAGCTGCCGGTTTAAGCAACAGGAAAATACTCTTTATTTAACCAATAGCCCCCTTGATCAACCATGATCGTGGGGGCTGTTGCTTCAGGGGCTTTTCCTAAATCAATCAGGCCCATGGATAATATCATCCCACGACCAGCCATCATTGCGGGCAATTTCCTTCAAAACACTCCTGCGTTCATCGAGTTGTGCCAGTTCTTGCCGGTCAGGCGAAGGGACATTCAGTCCTTTAAGCTCCAGATGATTGTGGTAGTCAAAGTCAGGAGCTTCAGGGGTGCCGGGATTGAACAGACTGCGTGATTCGGCTACATAAGAATCCAGTGACTTTCTGATGGAATCCCAGTAAACAACCTTATCAGGTTTTTCCAGTTCCAGCACCCGGGCAATAGTAATGGCTTCATCGAGCACCACCAGGTTACGACGCGATGAATATTTAGGCAGGGTACTATGAAAGTAGCCGATGATGGGATAGGCCAGATGATTTTGAACGTGCTGGAGGATCAGGGATTCCATGTTCTGAAACTGTTGGTAGAGGATTCCAAAATTCTCGCCATTCCAGCCATTGCGCAGAATCTCCGATGGGTTTGTTCCCATCTGCCAGACCTGTGATGCCAGGGTGCGCTGCTTGATGACAGCCCCCAATACCGGGATGTAATAGGATATCGCCAAAGAAAGAAAAAACAGCCCGTTAATACTCATGATGTTCGAAACGATCCGCCAGGTATCAGAGCCGGTTTTCACATCCCCAATTCCTAATGAAGATACTGTATATCCCACATAGTAAATGGTGCCGATCCAGTTTTCGGGCAGCTCAGTACTGGTATCCACCACTGACCCATAGGAAGAGAGAAAAATCAGGCTATAACCCATCCACAAAAAGAATGACCAGATAATGAAAAGCATCACCAGAATGGTCACCCCTGCATACTGCAACAGTTGCGACCTGCCGTTTCCGCTTCCTGCAAAGAAAAAAATCTTCCAGATAAACTTTGAGATCCCATTGGAGACAAAACCACCCCCTTCAAGCCTCAGGGTTGTAGTTAGTATATCCAGGCTGATCATAATGATCACCAGGATTCCTGCTATCAGGAGAAAATAGTTCATGGAATATAAGATGGTTTAGTTTCCTGACTATGTTTTACCTGGTCCCCCTGAAGATCTGGTAGCTATCCCTGGTGAATCATTTCAGCAGGATCAGGTCCTTCTGCAAAAAAAACTTTATTATGCTTAAAGTTAGGGATTTTCATCCAAAAAAGCATTGATTGACAACCAATAATTGCTACTCAAGCTTACTCATTCCGCAAGGCTTCGGCGGGATTGGTGCGCATGACCCGGAAGGCATGAAAGCTGATGGTAAGGATGGTGATGCCAATAGCAAACAATCCCGCAACCACGAAGGGCCAGGAAGTGATTTGCTGCTGATAGGCAAACCCGCCAAGCCATCGGTTCATCACCAGCAGTACCGCGGGAACGGCCAGCATTAGTCCTATGCCCACCAGCAACAGGAAGTCTTTCAACAACAGGAAATAAATGCGCATCATGCCTGCACCAATGATCTTACGAATGGAGACTTCGCGGGTACGTTGGGCTGTCATGAAGGAAGCCAGCCCAAACAAACCCAGGCAGGCAATGAATATGGCGAAGGCCGAGAACCCCAACATAAGCCCTCCAAACTGTTCTTCGCCCTGATAATACTTATCATAGGCTTCATCCAGATAAAAATGCCGGAAGAACCGGTTGGGCGCATATTGCTGACGCACCTCTCCAAGAAAACCGGCTACTTCAGGCATATTGTGGCCCGTGGTCTTCACTGAGGCAATATACGATCTGTTTTCATCCCAGCAAACCACCAGGGGAGCGATCTTCTGTTGAAGGCTGTTGTAATGGAAGTCAGGGAGTATGCCTACAATACGCCTACCAATGATTTCCTGACCCAGGATCTGATCATAGCTGCCCTTGAGCTCAAAGAAATTGATGGCTGATTCATTAATCATGATCACCTTTCCCATCTCTGAGCGTAGGGTGGAGTCAAAATGGCGGCCTGTAATGGGATGAACATCCAGCAGGGGCAGGTAGTCGGCATGGACAGGCCAGAAGGTGAATTGTTTGGTTACCCCGTTCACCCGGGTGGATTCCTGCCAGTTGACGCTGCCTGGTATGGTATTGGAAAAAGAGACATCCAGCACCTGGGGGTGTGCCAGTAATTCATTGCGAAAAGCCTCTTTACGATCCTGGAAATTGACTTCGAAATAGATTACCCCGTTCTTATCAAACCCCAGTTGCTGATTTTTCATGTATCCGATCTGCCCGAACACGATCAGGGTAGCCGCGATCAGGGCAATAGAAACAGCAAATTGAAATACGATCAGCGCCTTGCGAAACAACAAGCCTCTTTTCCCTAATGTTTTGTGACCTTTCAACACCATGACAGGCTGAAAAGCTGTTAGATAAAAAGCAGGATAGATTCCTGAAAGAAATCCAATGATCAGGGTGCCTGTCAGAATCAGGAGTGAAACTTTCAGCCAACCCATATCAGCCAGCTGAAAGGAGGTTCCTGCAAAGGAATTGAAATCAGGCAGGATCCAAAGCACCAGCTGCACAGCCAGCAATACGGCCACAGCAGTAGTGATGACAGATTCCATGAGGAACTGACCGATCAGCATCTTTCTTGAGCTGCCCAGCAATTTGCGTACCCCCACTTCGCGGGCCCGGGTAAAGGCCCGGGCCGTTGACATGTTCATGAAATTGATTACAGCAATCAGCAGTACAAACAGAGCAATCAGTGAAAAAGCCTTCACCGTGCGGCGGCTACCATGGCGAATGGGTGCTTCATGAGCAATCTGATCGGCAAAATAGATGTCGCTGAAGGGACGGAAGAAATAGTCCATTTCCCTGGGGTTCGATGAATTTTCCTTTACATAATCATTCAAAACCTTCCGGGAAGTAACCTCCACCTCCTGTGCATCAGCCTGCTCATTCAGCTTCAGGAACGTAAAGTAGTTCCAGGCTCCAAATTCGTTCAATATATTGGGATCGGCAACAAATTCAGCAATCAGCGGAAAAGGGAGGATGGCATTAAAATGCAGGTGGGTATAGCGAACATCTTCAATCACCCCGGTCACCTTTAATGGGACTCTTCCCAAAAGCGTCACCACTTCACCCACCACATCCTGCTGACCGAACAGCACCAGGGCTTGCGAACGGGTCAACACAATGGAGTGCGGCTCCGTAAGGGCATTTTGGGGTGAGCCCTCTACAAACCTCAGCGGGAAGAAGTCGAAAAAGGTGCTGTCGGCCATGATCACCTCAGGAATGCTGAAGAGTTGTTCATCAATCAGAATATCAGCATTTTTAAACCAATTCAGATCCACCCTGAGTACCTGGTCGATCCCCGCTACATGTTCCTTCAGGTAGGGCCCCTGGAAGGTTCCTGTAATGGCCCAGTCGCCTTGTTCAAGCCGGTAGACCCTGTCCTTTTGATCATTCCAGCGGTCTACCAGGTATTGATCATAAACATAAATGCACACCAGAGAGAAAACGGTGATCCCCAGTGCAAAGCCCAGGATGTTCAGAAAAGCATAAAAACGTTGTTTGATTAAATTGCGCAGACTGAGTTTGAATAAGGCGAGAATATACATGGTTCATTTTTTGAACTTTAAAAAGCAAAAATCAAACCTTCCGCTATAAACGACTTACATTCAATAATTTGCATAAAAACCCTCAGCCCCGGATGTTCAAAAAGGAACAGTAATCCGTCCAAAATCGAACACCTGTTTAACAACCTGTGCGCTGATCAGATTCAATCAGTAGGTTCTGATATTCCTGATCATAAAAATGGCGGCTAAAATGGTGATCAGGTTAATAGTGGGAATGATAAAAACTACAGGAATGACATTCACCCCGTTCATTGCCATAGCAACAATTTTTGCAGTCAGGGCTGTCATAAGCAAGGCAAGAAACACAATATAGGCAGTGGCCGACAGGTACCCCAGGGGCTTACCCTTCAATAGCAGCCAGCCGGATACCATGGCCAGCGGCAGCAACAATCCCAGGTCAAATCCCTGAACAATGACAGTAGTGTAATGCTCCAGTCCGGCAGGATAAATGGTGCCGTCAATCAGAGGCGGCACAACCTCTCCGAGCCAAAGCAGACCAACGAGCATTGCATTGATAATCAGCAGCCAGCCCACAAATCTGCGGGGTGCACGTTGTATAAAAGAATCCTTGATTTTCCCCATCCCCAATGACAACAGCACCATCAGCAAGCCGAAGAACGACAGCCCCATAAGAGCCACGTAAGGCAGGAACATCACATTATACATTCCCATGGCGGTATAAAACCAAAAGGTAACGAAAAAATAACCCAGGGTGCCGGCCAGCAGAAACCGGTGGCGCATTGAGCCCCTGCGGGCCCCTGTCAGGGAAAGCAACAGCAAGGGAATCCCTATAATCAAAGTAACATAATCCTGGGCGATGCCCTGAATGGCCACATCGGCCGACATGTGCCGGTAGAGCCCCCTTCCGTAGATGTCGATGGTTTCGCCCCGGATAGATTCAACCTGATACACTCCGGGTCCTTCGTCTGACAGGATACCAGTAAGGGTCGTGATTGCTGAAAGTACCACAATCAGCAGGACCATAATGGTGAGAGTATTTTTATTTTTCATAGCACAAAATATAATAACTCCATTTATGGATTCACATTGAAGCCCTTAGCTCACTCTTAAAATAGGGCCAACTTGTCATTCTGTTTTCAGATACTGCAAAGATTATCAAATAACGAATTATTTTCCAAATTTAACCATTTCATTTCTCCATCATTGCCCAATCAAAACCCTATTACCCACGCATCAAATTCGCATCAATTCGCATCAAACTCGCATCAAACTCGCATCAAACTCGCATCAAATTCGCGAATTCGCGAATTTGATGCGAGTTTGATGCGAGTTTGATGCGAGTTTGAT